>FR893180.1 GCA_000436035.1 Prevotella sp. CAG:732
GGGAAGTAGAGCATCGCCAGCTCCGACTTCCCGTAACTTCTTGGTTCTAGTTCCATTTGGTTCAATTTATAATGTACAATTTGTAATTTATAATTTATAATTGGGCTTACGCCATCGTGACTCCTTCGAGATTTCTCTATGACTAACAGAGATTTCTCTGCTAGTCACAGAATTTTCTCTGCTAGTCTTCCAACTTGTCGTTTGGACTCACGGCGGCATCGTTGTTCAGTTCCAGCGGCTCCTTCTCGATGACAGCCCATCCGTTGCCCTTCTCCTTGTGAATCTTCTTGAAGCCCAGTTGCGACATCACGCTGCCGATGTTCTGCTTATTGAGGTTCTGGCGGAGAGCCGGGTTGCTACCGATGCGTTCCAAGATCTCAGCACTGTAACGGAACTTGATGAAATTCACGTCGGTGGTCTCGTCAGGCACCTTGTAGTAGCGCAGAATCTGCTCCTCGGCATAGTTGGCTACCATGAAGAGACGGTTGTGCTGGCGCATCAGCTCGATGTCGGCACGGTTCAACCAGAACGTCCAGTCACCCTCCTTGTGCTCTTTCTCCTTCGTCATCTTCTTGCCCAAAGCCACAGCCTCGGCATAGACATGGGTGTAGTCGATGGGCTGCTCTATCGGACTCTCTATGCTCTCCACGATCCAAGGTGAGTAACGGCGGTTCTCATCGTCGGTGATAAACTGCTGGCTGTTGCTCGTTCCACAGAGGCTTCCACGATGGGGCAACTCGCTGCGGTACTTGTCGTAAGGTCGGCGAATGGAGAACGTGAGCTTGGTGATGGCACTCTTGAAGGCACTCAGGTTCTTGCCGAAGATGCACTCAAACTCGTCCATGCAGAGCACCGCCTTGCTCGAACAAGCCTCCATGAAATCCTTGTCGGTGTAGTTGGCTGTGGAGTCGTTGATGAAGTACTGGCGCAGAATAGGCGGCAAGAGGTAGGCGAAGAAGGTAGTCTTGAAGATGCCACCCCTTCCCACGAGGATGAGGATGACCTGGTTGACCACCTTCAGCGATTCCCATGCCACCACCATCGCCACGAGCCACTTCTTGAAGAAATAGCGGAACTCCTCCTGGGTGTGATGATAGTCCGGCTTGTCGATGACGTGGATGGTGTCGGCGAGTTGGTCGATGTAGTCGGGATCGCTTTCCTCTTTCCACTCAGGCAACTCTTTGAGATAGTCCACGAGAGGGTCGAAAGGCTGGCTGAAGTCGCTGTTGATGATGTTGTGGAGCGTCTTGCAGGTCACCTTCATGCCGTCCTCGTTCATCTCCAGCCAGAGCGAGTTCTCGATGTTGTCATCTACCAGAGTCCAGTTTGGGTACTTGCCCGTCAGCACCATGAGGCTTCTCAGCTCATAGGCTCCCGTCACCAAGTTGTGCTGCATCTCGTAGTGCATCGAGAGCCACTGCTTGATGGCGTTGGGAGAGGAGCGGAAGGTGGACTCCTCGCCCTTTCTCCTGAAGTGCCACTTACCAAACTTCTCGGTGTGCTTGTAGCACGACTTCATCACGGAAGCCGTGTCGCCATAGCTGCTTCCAAACTCGGTGACGGCATAGGAGAGCGCCTCTTCCTGGGGGATGCCATAGAGGATGCAGACCTTGGCGAACTGTACGACATACTCGTTGTGTCGCCCCGACTCAAACTGGTAGCCCCACTGGTTGAGCAGGTGCTGGATGGGCTGTGCCGCCTCCTCGATGGAAGGAGCCGTGGCGTTCATGCTCTTCACCTCGGCAGCCATCTTCTTCGCCTTTCGCTTCTCCATCATCTGGGCGTACCGGGTCTCGTTGGCCTTTCGGGTGTAGAGCACCTTGAGATCGTTGGGACCGAGGCAGAATGGCACGGCATCCTTGCGGAAGAAGGCATTGGGGTCGTGGGCAAGACCAGAGATCCGGGTGATGTCGGTGCAAGCCTTGTCGGGTTCGCATCCCAGCAGAT
Organism: Prevotella sp. CAG:732; assembly: GCA_000436035.1. Taxonomy (GTDB): domain Bacteria; phylum Bacteroidota; class Bacteroidia; order Bacteroidales; family Bacteroidaceae; genus Prevotella. The sequence continues at coordinate 1,948 of FR893180.1, forward strand.
GAGTGAAGTGGTCCATCGCCTTGTGGATCATCACGTCGAAGAGTTCCAGCACGGTCACGTCCTCGTCCTCTATCGGCGAGTAGGGGCAGAAGATGCGGAATCCCTTGCCGCTGATGGTGACGTAGGCGGCGAAGACGTGCTCATCCTGTCGGAGAAGGTCCATGCACTCCTCGATTTTCTTCTTCGTCTTGTGGTCGAAGTCGAGCATGAGGAAGTAGGACGGTCTCACGAAGTTGGCGAGTTTCTTGCCATACCCATCCATGACGGCGGAGATGGTGATGCCAGGCGACATCGGTTTGTACTCATCGGCGAAACGCTTGCCGATGGCGAGGCGCTTGCGATAGGTCTCGGTGATGATCTTCAGAGCCTCGTCCTTGCGGATGAGGTCTTCCAAGTACTGCCAACTAGCGAGCAGATGGCTTTCCGAGGTGTTAAGCGACTTGAAGTAGGAGGGCATGACCGCTGCTTCGTTTTTAGTGGTTAAATTTTCAACCTGTTCCATCTTGATATTAGGTTTTAATTGATTGTTCCCAGCAACCGTAACGATTACGAACTGAGGTGAGGTCTGAAGGCTGAACACTGAATCAGCACCTTTTGTTAAAACTGTGTTAAATATATGCACAATCTATTGATATATAAACTTTTATTATTATATTGCTTGCGTTGTATATAACAAAGTCTTTTCCAGTAGAGTTCAGTTCAGTCTGTGAGGCTGAATCCTGCGAGAGAGGGTTCAGCCCTGTGTCAGCCTTGTCGATCTCGGTGGCGAAGGTAAGAATAAAGTTTGGATCAGAAATTTGAAAATGACCGATATGGTCAATTTCCAGTATTAATCATTTAATTTCTTACACAAATGAAACATTTATTAAATGTTGCGGAGAATGTTCTTCTCCATGTGTTTTTTTGTCAGGCAAGCTCCTGACTGGTGAGCAACGTTTCTGCCTTGCGTGGAACCAATTCCGTCTTTGGATGAAAGACCTGAAGAAGGAGGCGAGAGATGATGGTTCGGGCGGTGAGGCTCTGGAGAAGTGGTTGGTCGATATGGAGTCGATCAAGCAGCACTATGGCTTGACTCATACGGTGACCAAACATCTCAAGGAGGGCAAGAACATGTCTCTGTGGGAGTTTGAGAACTTGTGCCTTTACGTCTTCTCGTTCTATGACAGTGAGTGGGAGCGTCAAATAGTGTGGATGAATGTAGGTACGACTCTCTTTTTTCACACCAAGGAGTGCAAGGACTTGAATTTCGAGCCATTCTCTCGTCCGTTGAATCAATTGATGGAAGAGAAGGTGACTGCGGAAGTGAGCAAGTTGGCGGATATCAATCGTCGCTATTATGAGATGATGGCAGAGAAGTAAGCAAGGGATGCCCGTCGCTCCTGCTCCTCGCTTGTCCTGGGGAGGGGCAGGAGAGACGGCATCTGTTGTCGTTTTGTGGGTTAAAGTTTGTGAATTCCCCTCTCTTACTCAATATTTTTCCTTATTTTTGTACGATATTGTAGCTGTTTTTCTAGAAAGACGGCGAAGGAAAAATGAAGAATATCGAGATGAAAACGTGTAAGTACTTGAATCATAGGTGTATTCCTGAGATTCGAGGAACCCAAGATGTGGGGTGATGGGAAGAAATGCCCCACTCTTACTTGGATAGTATTCAATATTATTGGTTCCGTAGAGCTTAAAAAGAAATATCTAATGTGAATAAAAATAAAAAAGAGTTCAAGAATATGGATATGAATCCATAAATTTGTATTTTTGTCTAAAATTTTAGATTAATATATGAAAATTAGAACATTTTCTTTTAAAAACAAAGTGTCTGGTTGGAATGTGAAAAATGTACATTTCGATAATTTGACACTATTTGTCGGCGCATCAGGTGTTGGCAAAACACAAATATTGCGTGCGATAGGCTCTTTGAGGAAGATTGTGAATGGCGATTCTGTAAATGGAGCAGAATGGTCTGTAGAATTTGAGGAAAATGGCGTCGTCTATATTTGGAAAGGGGCATTTGATGCGTTGGAGACTAGTTTAGAGGATATTTATCATTTTAAAAATTCTGAAGCTGTCGTTCTTTATGAAACGCTTGAAATCAATTCTAAAACTATTATAGATAGAAAAAATACAGAAATTGAATATGATGGAAAACCTATAGTTAAGTTGGATGCTAACAAAAGTGCCATCTCCTTATTGAAGGAAGAAGAGTTGATTTCTCCAGTATTGAATGCTTTTCGAAAAGTCCAAATTCTAAACTCTAATATCAGCGGTTTGACCATTACACCTTCTATTAATGAGAAAAGGAAAAGTCATCTAGGTATCCGTGAAATAAAGAATGAAAAGGGACTTTCTCCCATCGAAAAATTGTTTTTGTTGAAAGTTAACAAGTTGCAGGAGTTTGATGATATTTTTGATAATTTCAAGGTCATCTTTCCTTTAATTGAGGACGTAGATTTTGCGATTGGTTCTTTTTTCAATGAAGTGGCTTGCCCGATATTGAAAATGAAAGAAAAAGGTGTAAAGTCTTGGATATTTCAACCCGGTATATCTTCTGGCATGTTGAGAACCTTGTCGCAGATAACCATGTTGACTTTGGCTGATGCTGGAGATGTCTTTCTGATAGATGAATTTGAAAATGGTCTTGGTGTCAACTGTATTAATCAATTGGCAGAAATGATCATGTATCCTATGGAAGATGTGCAAGTGATAATGACGAGCCATCATCCTTATATTATCAACACGATTCCTTTTGAGTGTTGGAAGATTGTTACTCGCTCAGCTAGTGATGTAGCAATTCATACACCAGCGGAATTTAATATAGGAAAACGTTCCCGTCATGAGGCGTTTATGCAACTTATCCAGACTTCTGCTTACAAAAACGGTAGCTTATGAATCTCTATATTGTAGTGGAAGGTGAGCAAACAGAAACGAAAGTTTATCCTGCTTGGTTGCAAATTTTGGTGCCACAGCTATATCGAATAGATGATGCGTGGAATTTGTCGGAAAATTCCGATAGCTATTACTTGTTTAGTGCTGGTGGAATTCCGTCTATTTATAAGCATGTTTCCAATGCTGTGGCAGATATAAATGAGATCAATGCTTGTGGTAAGGGAAAATATGATTACTTGCTCATGTGTATTGACGTTGAAGAAGAAAGCCGTCAGTACATAGAGCAAAAAGTTCAAGAACAACTGAAATTGGATGGTAATGAACTTTCAGAGCCTACAAAATTGGTGATTTTTGAACATAAAATTTGTATGGAATCATGGTTTTTGGGAAACAGAAAAGTATATAAGGAAAATCCACAAGATCAAGATTTAATAAAATATACACATCTTTATAATACCTGTTGGCGGAATTAATTTAGTG
>FR893181.1 GCA_000436035.1 Prevotella sp. CAG:732
ACGTTTGCCTTGTAAGACTCCACGATCATCTGCCAGCAGAATCTCCTATATTCTTGTACTTGATTCCAGAAGATGAGGAAAATCATAATGAAGCTTTGGTAGGCAACAACAATCCAGTTGTAGCTGTTCCGAAGGCTCAGTAAAATATTATTAAGGTGTGCTTCTTGCTGCTCGTCTTCGAGCGCAGTGGACACACCTTTTATTATGAAAGTAGCCACTTCCATATAGGAACAACTGCTATTTTCAGATGACTCTCCTCTATTTCTTGTTCACTATCACGAGTGACAATCAATGCTTTCTCAATATGCTGGGCATTGGCGAATTTCACCAAGGCACCAATTTCTCTACTGCGAGTAGTCTCATCCGTTATGCTATAGCTTACCTGTATAGCAAGATTTTCTTCGGGTACATAGAAATCGACTTCAATACCTTTATTATAATAATACACCTCATTGCCATATTTCTTATAAAGATGAATGGCACAAAGGTTTTCAAGCAGGGATGTCTCAGGATCAACCAAGAATAGATTGAGCAATCCATTGTCTATGAAATAATGTTTCTTCATCGTTTCTTTCTCAACAAACTTGGAAGCATAATTTTCCAATGAAAATATGAGACAGCTATCCTTCAAGAAACCGACATAATTGATGACACTCTGGGCATTGGTTTTCACACCAGTAGAACAAACTAGATTGCTGATACGATTGTATGCCATTGGTTGCTTTACGCTATCAGCCAATTTTCGGATGGTCATACGCAATGCCTCTTCGTTACGCACCCCATTTCTGGCAATCACATCGCTAAAGAATATTTTTTGGAAGATTCCTGTAATCCATCCTCGCTTGTCTATCACAGAAGTCAACTCAGGAAAGCCACCATAATAGAAGTATTCTTGGAACGATCTCTGTACCTCGGCGCTCTGTTTGCTAAATTTCCAGTTTTTTTTCAGTTGAACGGCATGAGCCTCCAAAAACTCATCAAAAGAATACGGATACACATTTACCACCCAATAGCGGCCACCCAATGTGGTAGCGATGTCACGGCTCAACATCTTCGCATTGCTACCCGTAATATAAACTTGATATTTTTGATTAGCTAACCTACGAGCAAAATGCTCCCAACCAGTAATGTTTTGGATTTCGTCCAAAAACAAAATAGGCTGTGTGGACGACAAGGCTTGATGGGCTTGAATAATTAAATCCATCTCTTCTGTTTTTATATTAGCGATACGCTCATCATCAAAGTTGATATATACCAACTCCTCCATCTGATGCCCTTTGGCTATCAGTTGTTTCATTCGCTGATAAAGCAAATACGATTTACCTGCTTGTCTTACACCCACCAAAACATAATTGCCATGTGGCTCAAAAAAGAAGTGACGTTCCACCAATTCAATCTGTTCCACAAGCTCTTGGTTTTCTAAGATGATTTTCTGTATAATGTTTTTGTCCATATCTGTTGTCTTCATTATGAAATTCGCTCACAAAGATAAGGATTTTCTTTAATATTTCAATTAGTAATTGAAAGAATTAATCATTTTTATCAATTAGTAATTGAAAAATGTAACCAAAAGAAGGGCGATGTAGCACACTTGCTGCATCGCCCTTTGAGGTTTGCGTATGAAATCTAAATTAACGATTCTAAACGACTTTGTATTTATTTGCTTACACTTGAAGAAACGTTGTTCTTCTCGTAGTATGCCTTGTATTCGTCACCACCAAACTTCAAGCCGAGGTCCTCGCCTGCGATACCATCGCAGAAGCCCTTGTAAGCCCACTTGCGCTTGTAGTCCTTGTCGAAGAGGTTTGGCACCTGACCCTTTAGCCAGTACTCATGTTCAGCCTCATTGTCAGACAAACTCCAGATGGTGATACCGCTCTGCTGGGCTGCAGGAACGTTTGCCTTGTAAGACTCCACGATCATCTGGTAGCAGTCGCTCTGAGCCTTGTACTGATTGGCTGAAGGAGAACCTGTGCCAAGAGAAATGTCAAGCTCGGTGACACGTACCAACTTACCTGTGGCTGCCATCGTCTGGAACATGGCATCTACTTTCTCTTTCAAGGCTGCGATGTTCTCGGCGTTCTTGGTAGCATCGTCGCTGCAAGAGAGGGTGACGTGCATCTGAGTGCCGATACCATCCACGATAGGAGAGCCATTCTTGGTGTCGATGTCGTTGACAAACTTCACGAGGGCTTCGAGCTTCTTAGGAGAGGTCTCCAAGTTGTAATCGTTGACGAAGAGCTTGGTCTCTGCTGGCAGATACTTGCGAGCCAACTGGAATGCCTTGACATGATAGTCTGGTACATAGTAGCCCCAATACCAGTGGTTGTTACCCCAGTTGAGGCTCAAACCATCAGCTACCGTCTCTTCTGGTGCTGCATCATCGTCACTACCGAAGATGCCTTCGTCGAGACCACGGAACTTGTTGCTTCCGTCTGCGATAGGCTCATTGACTACATCATATCCATAAGGAGTAACGCCCTTTTCCTTCAAGTGGTTGGCTACGCCGCTTACCCATGCTTCCATGGCTCCCTCAAGGGCAGCCTGCTTTTCTGCAGGAGTCTTCAATACATAGTAGCTCTTGCTAGCTGCACGATGTTGCTTGCCACGAGCACGGAATATCGTTTGCTTAGCTCCTGCTGCAGCGCCTTGGTCTTTGGCGAGACCGAACTTGATGTTGTCCACGCAATAGGTAGCTTCCTTCTCTCCGAAGTTGATGACAACTCGGTAGCTATCATCATTTGGGGTAGAGAATTCAACTTCATATTTAGCCCAGTCCTTGCCGACTACGAGGTCTTTGTAGAGACCTTGGTTGCCTGAACTCTTGTTCTGATAGATAATCTGAAGCTTGCCGTCGGCAATGTTCGACTTGGCATAGAATTGGAGAATATAATTCTTGCCAGTTACGAGTGGGTCGTCAAATTCTTTCACAAGTTGGGCTTTCCAGCTATTGCCGCTGCCTCCGTCTTCTTTTGTCTTGAGCACAACTCCAACACTTTCTTTGTATCCCATTCCTTTCTCGGCTGTCACACTTTCCTTGTTGCTGCCCCAAGACATCCAACTTCCTGTGGTTCCACCTTCGAAGTCATAGTCGTCACCAGCTAATACATTGTCCATAGGGTCAACTTCCTTGATACCGAACTCAATATTGTCAAGGTAGATGGTGCTGGCAACTTTTCCGAAGTTGATACAGATACGATTCATGTCCTCTTTGTTGCAAGTGTAGTCGTATTCGATAGTTGTCCAATCTGTACCAACTGTGAAGGCGTGATAGCCTTCTCCTGCATTGGTCTTGTTGTTCTGCGTAGCAAATTGAAGAACTTCACCTGCCACAGATGACTTGGCCTGGAAGCGAATGGTGTATGTCTTGCCGACTTCCAAAACATTATCGAGATCTTGTACGAACTGTGCCTTGTAAAAGTCGTCGCCATCTTTAGGGTTGACGAGTTTCACGCCATAGCTTCCTTCTTTGGCAGCCTCTGCACAAGCTTCTGTAGTACTATTATTTCCCCAAGAACTCCAACTGCTCTTGTCGCCTTTCTCGAAGTCACCATTCTTGATGATGGTTTGGATGTCGCTGCTGCTTTCCACCACGAGGGTAGGAGCGATGAGCGATTTGAGGTAGCTCTGGTTCTGCTGGGTATGCCAGAAGAAGTTGTGACCATAGAGTTTCATTCCCTCTGGCATGGCAGCAATCAGCTTATCGACAGTAGCGAAGTTGATGGTTCCGCTATTACCAAGCATCGCATCGCTCTTCATAGCGTTGCCAGGGGTGAACATCTGGTAGTTGGCATTGACAAGGTCACCCTCGCCATTCTCATTGTTCACGTACATGTCTGCACCACAACCGATACCAATCACCATATTAGGTGTGTATTGGTTGGCGTAGTCCTTGATATTGTCGTAGTTGGCGATTACCTCCTTTACGGCAAGAGGAAGGTCGGCAGAGGTCACGTCGGCGTGGTCGCCAGGCTTGCCCCATTGCATGATTTGGTCGTCGCAACCAGTGAGTAGCATCGTGGATGCTACTACTGGAATTATGATTCTTGTGATTTTCATCATTCTTTCTCTTTTAAAGATTAATAAATCTGAAACCATTCATCTGTGATTAATAGTCAGAGACGGTGATGGCTGTGATAGGCACGATGCGGAAGTTGTCCAGATAGATCTTCTTGTTGAAGAGCTGTGATGGATAGTCTGCATCTTCTGCTTCTGAGTCCCACTTCAAGTCAGAATTGCAGAACAAGATACCGAAGTTCTTGTAGCTTCCTGCGTTTTTGTCGTCGATGACATTTTGGAAAGTCCAAGTCAACTCATCATTGGTGTAGTTACCGAATGCGGTGAGTGGGATGGTGATGGTCTGCCATCTAGCTCCTGTGGTGAATGGCGTGTGCTTGCCTGTCTCACGGTCGAGCCATGGCACCCAAGCGTATCCTTGGCTTTTGTAGTCCTTGTTGTACTTGGTGCAAGCAGAGCCATAACCATAGTTGGAGAGGTTGTTCTGGAGCGTAATCTCAATCTGACCACTCAAGTCCCATTCCTCTGGACAATATACGTCAAACTGCAATGCTACGGAATCGAGTGGAGTAGTGCCTGGTATGAAACTGGTCATGCGATTCCAGTCATCGTCTGCATCACCATTGCCGGCTGTCCAGAATCCCTTGATGCTGGATACACCAGCCTTCACACCATCAGGATTGTCGGAGAGATAGCTGGCTGGGATGATCTGAATCACCTTGCCACGTCCTGAGTTCAATGGGTCATCTACCAAGTCTTCGGCTGAGAATGTGGCACTCCAACCGCCTTGTGTTCCCTTGCCGTCAAAGTTGATGACGTAGCAACTGTTGTTGTTGAAGTAGGCAGGAGAGATGGCGGTACCATTGGCTCCCTCAGTGGTGATGCTACCACCTACCTCGCTTACGCCGCTAGGCATGGTGAAGGTGAACCATTCGCCGTCTTCCTCATCGTTGACGATGCCTTCGGTGATTTCTGTTCCGTCAGGGAGAGTAACCTTGGTCGTACCATCGAGGTTGGCACCTGATACCTTGACAGTCTCGCCTGCTTGTGGCAGGGTGTTGTCGATGCTTGCGATAACAGGGGCTGCGGCACGGATGGTGAACTGATAAGTAGTCTCTGTGTTGTCCTTCACAAAGCGGATGGTGTTGCGTACACTTGCGTCTGCTTTTGCCACTGGGGTCTTGCTGTTGAGGGTCACCCAGATGTTGTTGTCTGTCATCAACGCATTGTTGAAGTAGGTCTCGAAACCGTTCACATAGATTTTCTTCAAGCCTGAGAAGCCAGAACCTTCGATGCGGAGGGTCTGACCGAGGCGAGCAAACTCTACCTCACGGTCGTAGTTGCCATCTTCAGCCTTGGTATCTTCCAAGAAGACCTTGTTGATGGTCATGGTGGTAGATTGGCAGTCATCGTCGTCGTTACAAGAGGTGAGCGATGGAACGATGGCGAGCAACATCAGGGGAACCAAGCCCTTCAGCATCTTCTCCACCTTATTATATATATCTCTTTTCATGATTTTCATCGTTTTAATCTGTTAATGATATAACTGTAAGACTGATTTCGTCTTGAATCCATGAGCCGGACTGTGATTTAGTCGAAGAGGGTTGCCTCGTCCACCTCACGCTCGCCAAACTCATACTTCACGGTCTTGATGTTGCCATCGGCATCAGTCTTCAAGTTAGGGTTCTTGGTCTGGTCGGTATCAGCCATAGGAAGCGTCAAACTCTTGGCGGTAGCGGTTGCCACACCAGGACCAGGAGCGCTGTAGTCTTTGCTCAACTTATAAGTGTTGGTGCTGCTCTCGAAGTAGCTAGCATTGCGGTTCTGGTCGTTGCAGTAGTTCACAATCTTCTGCTGCTGATAATATCCTTGACGAACGAGGAAGTACCAATACAAGCCCTCGAAGGCAAACTCCATACGGTTCTCATGGCGAAGGTCCTCATAACCAATCTTGCTCTTCTCTGGCATGCCGGCACGCTTGCGGATGGCATTGAAGTACTTCAACGCATCAGCGTCGGTAGTGCTCTCGTTGTTGCCAAGCACAGCCTCTGCATAGTTGAGATATACCTCGGCAAGGCGCATCATATAGGTGTTGATACCAGAGTTGTTTGGTACGCTGAATCCATTCACCTTCTTGGTTCCGATGACATACTTCTTGATGTTGGCACCCTGGGAACTAGGACTTTCTGTTACACCATATACGTATGGATCGCTAGGGTCGGCACTTAGCTCTGGATATTCTTCGCCATAGAAAGCGATGGAGTTGTGGCGACGTTTGGTATCTACCATAGCCTTGGTGTCAAGAGTTGCATCGTCATAGTTGGAGAACTCATTCCAGAGGTCGTAAGAGCAATAGGTAGCTCCACCCCAAGCATTGGTATCGCCTACCATGGTGCTCCAAGCGAGGAAGCGGGTCATGCTCTGTGCTGCACCGCCGGCACCATCACCCTTGATAAACTGGAGTTGGAACATCGCTTCGTCATTGTTGTTGATGTTGTTGTAACTCCAAAGGTCGTCATAGTTGTCGAGCAACTTGTAGTTGCTTTCCTTGATTACCTTGAGGGCAGCCTTCTTGGCGAGGTCGAGATAGTACTCGTTGCGAGTGCCACGATTGAAGTCGGTGGCAATGTTGGTGCCATCATAAGCTCCGCTTGTGGTCAAGCCTGCCATGGAGAGGTAGAGACGGCTCAACATACCGTATGCGGTGTATTTGTTGACGCGACCAACTTGTCCCTGAGATGCTGGAAGATTCTTGGCAGCATATTCCATGTCTCGGATGGCAAACTCGATGACATCCTCACGAGGCTGTGCAGGCACGACGTAGTTGTTGACCAAGTCGGAGGTGTTGGTATAGATGATACCGCATCCCCAGAGTGTGCCGATGTACCAGTAAGCCAAACCACGCATGAAGCGAGCCTCGGCAATACCTTGTATCTTGGCAGTCTCGCTCACGCTTGGTGTACACTTGGTGAGGAGGTTGTTGATGGTGTTGTTACTCTGTGAAACTACTGAGTAAAGTGAGCCCCATGCCTCGCTCAAACCCTGTGAGAGGGAGTTCTCTGTGAAATTGGTGTAAGGGTAGATGTAGTTGGAGTACTGTGCCGTGATGTTGTTGGCACGTCCATCGCCCATACCATAATAGAACTTATCGTTGAAGTCATACCACACGTAGTTGTAGAGTGGATAAGTAGCCGAAGCCACCGCATCGTCCGACTCGTAGTAGTTGTCAGGACTCAACTGATAAGAGTTCTTTTGCTTGAGGAAGTCTTCCGCACAACTGCTGAACGAAAGGATTCCTGCCAAAGCTGCTGTATATAATAATATCTTTTTCATGTTGTATTCTCCTTTCTTTCATTAGAATGTTACGTTCAATCCGAAGGTGTAGATGCGTGGAGAAGGATAACGACCATAGTCGATGCCGTTCATCAGTGCATTGCCCCAAAGGCTACCTACCTCAGGGTCGTAGCCCTTGTACTTCGTGATGGTTGCTACGTTCTGGAGGTTGCAGTATATCTTCACGTTGGTCAGATAGATGTGCTTCAACCAGGTGCGTGGCAAGGTGTAAGAGAGTGAGATGTTCTGCAAGCGGATGTAAGAACCGTCCTCTACATAGGCATCGCTCACACGGTCGTTGCGGTTGCTGTTGCTTGATGTGTAAAGGCGAGGCTGGATAGTCTCTGGGTTCGTTACATGATAGTTGCGGTAATCGTCTGGACCATTAGGGTCTATCTTCTCTACACGTGCGAAGTCCATTACCGAACGGAGCAGGTTGGAGGTGGAACCTGATACTTCCAGACTGCGGCGACCATAGTTGAGAATCTTATTGCCATAAGAACCACTGAACTGGATGGTTAAGTCGATGCCCTTGTAAGAGAAGGTATTGCCGAAGCCCCAGGTGAACTTAGGCTCAGGGTTGCCGATGAAGGTTTGGTCGTCATTGTTGATGACACCATCATTGTTGAGGTCGGCAAAGATGTAGTCGCCGAGCCATGTTCCGTTCTGTGCAATCTTGCTTCCCTCTGGGATGGCTACTTGCTTCACGTTGCCATTCTTGTCCTTATAGTAGAAGTCCTCAGGCTTGTCGAAACGTCCGATCACCTTGTAGCCCCAGAACTGTCCGATAGGCTGACCTACGATGGTGTTGGTGACAGTGGCAGTCTCAGAACCAATCTGCAAGGTCTTAGGCAAGGTACCTGTGGCGGTATCGAGAGACACTACCTTGTTGCGGTTCAGGGAGAGCACGGCGTTGGTACGCCATGAGAAACCCTTGTATTCGATGTTGTCTGTGTTCAAGGTAAACTCGACACCCGTGTTGCGCAAGCTACCGATGTTACCCCAAGGGTTGCTGGCTACACCATAACCAGAACCAGCGCCTGAACCCAAGAATGCAGGGAGGTCGAGCTTCAAGAGCAAGTCCTTGGTCTTCTTGTAGTACCAGTCGGCGATAAACTCGATGCGACCATTGAAGAGGCTGAGGTCAATACCCACGTTGGTAGAGTAGGTGGTCTCCCATTTCAGGTTAGGGTTGGCATTGTTGGCATTCAATACACCTACGCCCCATGGTGTGGTATAGGTGGCGAGGAGAGCGGTGTAAGCCCAGTCCTCAACGTTCTGGTTACCAGTGGCACCCCAACCGAGACGGAACTTCAAGTTACTGATGACCTTGTTGTCTTTCAAGAAAGCCTCGTTGCTGGCACGCCATGCGAAGGCTGCTGATGGGAACCAACCCCAGCGATGACCTTCTGCAAACTTACTACTACCATCGCGACGGAGGGTAGCGGTCAAGAGATAGCGATCGTCGAAACTGTAGAAGGCACGGCCGAAGTAAGAGAACAAGGCGGTGTTGTTCTGATAACCTGTGGCACGGCTGTCGGCATAGCTACCGGCAGAGATGTCGGTGGCTGAGTTGGAGAGGTAGCCTGTGGTGGAACCTACTTGGTTCTCCCAGTGGTTGTGACTCATCTCCTGACCTACCATCACGTTCACATTGTGCTTGCCGAAGGTGTTGTTGTAAGTCAAGATGTTGCGCCAAGACCAGTACTTGGAGTTGCTCTTGGTCCACTTGCCAGAGCGCACGTCATTGGTCTTTACGCCAAACTGATAGTCTGGCTGAAAATAATAGTAGTTGTTGAAGTTGTAATCAGCCGATAACTCTGTCTTGAAGGTCAAGCCCTTGAGAATGGTAGCCTCCAGATAGGTGTTGACACGGAAGTTGGTCTTCTTGTTGTGGTTGTCGGTAATCTCAGCAAGAGCCACAGGGTTGTCTGGCATCCACTGGTCGTCTGGTCCGTCGTAGTTGCCCTCTGGGTTGCGTACGGCTACAGATGGCTGAGATGTCAGCGCAGTCATAATAATATTATAGGTGGAAGAAGTAGTTTGCTTGCTGTCGGCGAGTGAGAAGTTGATGCCACCTTTGAGCCACTTCTTGATTTGTGCATCGACATTACCACGGAGGGTTTGGCGTTTGAAGCCAGAACCAATGGCGATACCGTCTTGGTCGAGATAACCTGCGCTGATGGCATAGGTGATGTCCTTGTTGCCGCCACTCATGCTCACGTTATGGCTGGTCATGAGTGCCTTGCGATACAATTCGTCCTGCCAGTCGGTACCATTGCCCATCAAGTCGCCACGAATCCATGTGCTGGAAGCTGGCTTGATTTGTGCATCGGTAATATCCTTGTAGTGTTGTGCATACTCACGGAGGTTCATCACGTCGAGCTTGCCAGGCATCGCCTGCCAACCTACGTAGCCGTCGTATGTGATATTAGCCTCGCCACTCTGTCCACGCTTGGTGGTAATCATGATCACACCATTGGAAGCACGAGAACCATAGATGGCGGTGGCAGAGGCATCCTTCAAGATGTCCATGCTCACGATGTCGCTAGGGTTGATGAGTGAGAGTGGGTTGGAGTTACCTTCGTCCTCGCCGGCAGAGTCGATGATAACACCATCGATGACGAAGATAGGTTGAGAGGTAGCGTTCAGAGAGTTCGTACCACGGATGCGGATGGTGTTGCTACCACCAGGAGTACCAGTGTTCGCCTGGATTTGCACACCGGCAGCACGACCTTGGAGTACTTGGTCGATACTGGTGGCTACGGTCTTTTCTATGGCTTTTTCGCCTACAGATGCCACGGAACCTGTGAGGTCGGCACGCTTCATCTGACCATAACCTACAACGACAACTTCGTTGAGGAGTTCGGCATCTTGCAACAAGGTGACGTCAAGATGTCCTGCGCCCACCTTTACTTCTTTGTTCTTGTAACCTAGATAGGAGATTTGCAGGGTGGCACCTTTCGGGGCGTTGATAGTGAAGTTACCGTCAAGGTCGGTAACTGCAGCCACGTTAGGTGAACCCTTCACACGAATAGTAGCTCCGATGACAGGTCCGTCATCTCCCACTACCGTACCCTTTACGGCATTGCCTTGCGCCCAGGCTCCATTGATTGGTGCCAAAGACAGAGCAAAAGACAATGCAAGGGCCTTCATTGCGGTACTTGCATGTTTCATGATTAATTGGTTTTTAATTGTTTTGGTTTATTTTCTTCTTTTACTTTCGGTTGCAAATGTAGCAATAATTCCCCAATTCATGGGAAAATATTGTGCCATCAGTATTTTCGCATGTCTCATTTCTTGTTTCACTTACGATTTTATACGCCAATAAGAACATTTTATACATATGAGTGTCTCTTTTTATAGATATGCGTGTTCATTTTTGCTCTTTTTGGCGCATAATGCTTTATTCTATTGGCATTTTAGAGAACGTCTGGAAGTATTTCAGACAGGTGTCTCGCCATTCCTTAGCATTCTCCAACTGTACGTTGAGCAAGGAATCGGTCATCTGCCATTCCGTCTCATGACCCTTCATGTACTTCTTGGTGCTAGTGTGCCAAAAGTCGCGATAGGTTTCTACCATAGCCACACCCATGTTGTATCTCATGCAGAGCTCTTGCCAGAGGGTGCTGCCCGATGAAAGCTTGTAGCTCCATGGCACGTGGTGGAACCAAAGGAGATATTCCTCAGGGCATGTATCGATGTTGTCGTAAAGACTGCGATAGGGCTCTGGGTACTGACCAACGGCATCTGTTCCTTTGGATGAGCGGTCGAAGCCTATGCCATTGGCATCTGCCTTGTGATAATACACAGGGCACCATTCCAACGGATAACTGGCGATGAAACCATCAGGCTCAGGGCCATAATGATGGTCGAACTTGAAGATGTGGTGCAAGCCGAGTGGCATCATATAGTTGACGCAAGCCTCACGTGAGGTAAGCATCATCATTTCTACTGGTTTGGTGAAGTTCTCGTCTTTGCAGCCATAGGTCTGAACAAGCCATTCATGGGCGATTTGCTCCGATGAAATCGATGGATTCCATGCCAAGCGACCGAAAGCGTACCAGTTGGCTTGTGAGAAAGGATGCCCACACCAGTTGGCATCGTCGCCGATGTTGGCAACGCCTGCGATTCCTTTGAGTCGGCTTGGGTTTACAAAACCAAAGAACTCCTTCCACATAGGGGCGAGATAGGTGAGATGCTTCGATTGTCCGAGGTATTCCTGGGTAATCTGAAGTTCTGCCATCTGTGGAGTTTGGTGGATGTTGTCGAAGATAGGAGCGTATGGCTCACGTGGTTGGAAGTCGAGTGGACCGTTTTTGGATTGCAAGATGACATTGTCACGGAACTTGCCATCCAAATTTTTGAACTCGCTTACGGCTTGCTTTACTCGGTCTTCTCCCTTATGGTTGGCACCATATACGAAAGAACGCCACATCACGATGCCACCAAATGGTTTCAGGGCATCGGCGAGCATATTGGCTCCTTCGGCATGGGTGCGATGGTAGTCGCCAGGTCCTGGTTGTCCCTCAGAGTTCGCCTTGACCAAGAAACCTCCGAAGTCAGGGATGGCTGCATAGATTTCCTTGGCTTTCTTCTGCCACCACTGCTGTACCTTTTTATCGAGAGGGTCGGCAGTCTTGGTATAACCCAGTGCCATTGGAGAGGCGAAGTTGATGGAGAGATAGACACGGATGCCGTATGGTCGGAAGATGTTGGCGATGACTTTCACCTTATTTATATATTCAGCAGTCATCATCTTTGGAGAGGCATTCACATTGTTGAGTACGCTACCATTGATGCCCAATGAGGCATTGGCTCGGGCATAGGTGATGAGACGGTCGTGGAGGTTCTTGCTGATGCTTTTTGCCTTGCCGCTCTTGTCTAGTTTGATGTCTTCCCATTTCCAGATGCTCTTGCCTGCATAGCCACGTTCGACGCTGCCATCAAGGTTATCCCAATGGTTGAGGATGCGCAATTTGACGGCAGGCTTCTTGGTCTTGTTCATGTTGTCAGCATCGCCTAGTGCTTGGAGACGAATCAATTCGTATGCGCCATAGAGAATGCCGATGGCTTGGCTCGCCTTGATGGAGGTAGGGGTTATCTGGTAGCCTTCGCCTAGGTTGAGGCTTGGGTCTATTTGGAAAGTGACCGCTTTGCCCTTGTAGTTTTTGCTAAGCTCATCCTTAGCAATCGCCAAGGTGGCGTTGTCGGAGTCAGCTCCGCTTACTTGACATGTGCCAAGGTTTTGGTTGCTGAGCCAAAGTGCCGAGCCATCTTGGGAAGCGGCGGACGCAGCAACTTGTGCTTGCATAATGATAGAAGTGGCAAGCGCCAATAATGAGATAAGGTATTTCTTCATACGTTTGCAGATTGTTTATTGTTTAGATTTTGTTCTTGGAAATCTCTGCTGCAAAAGTACGAAAAAACACCTTATCCGATGTATCTAACTGCTTATTTCTCGTTCCTTTTTGTTTCAGCATATTCGGAAGGTGACATTCCGAAGTGCTTTTTGAAGATGGTTGAGAAGTGAGTCTGGTTGTTGAAGCCCACGGAGTACGCCACCTGGGTAATGTTGATCTTGCCTTCTCCGATGAGGCGTGCTGCTTGCTCCAAACGGAGATTTCTGATGAATTCACCGGTGGAAACGCCTGCTATCTCCTTCATCTTGCGATGTAGTTGGGAACGGCTGATGCCTGCCTCCTCGGTCAACTTCTCTACGTTGAAGTCTGGATCGGTGAGGTTGGCGTTGATGCATTTCATGATGCGTTCCATCAAAGCATCATTGTTGCCCTTCACCTCTATCTTGTCTATCTTCTCCTTCTGTCCTTGTGCCCCGGAGTACTTACCACGGATGCGTCGCACGTTATCTACCAGGTTGTCGATGAGAATGTGCAACTCTTCCATATTGAATGGCTTGGCAAGGAAGGCGTCGGCTCCTTTCTTCAAACCTTCCAGTCGGTTTTCGACCTCGCTCTTCGAGGTGAGCAAGATGACAGGAATATCACTGATGTTGGAGTTTGCCTTGATATTCTTGAGCAGTGTGATGCCATCCATCTCAGGCATCATCACGTCGCTGATGACAAGGTCGTACTTACCCGTGAGCAAGGTCTTCAGTCCTTCCTTGCCGTTAGGGGCATAGTCGAAACGATACCAGTCACTTAGTTCTGCCTGGATGTACTGGGCGATTTCTGCATCATCATCCACCAAAAGGATGTTGAAGTTCTTGCTGGCTTGTTTTTTCTTGCAACCTTCTTCTGTTTTTGCCTTGTCTTCTTCTTGCAATATTTCCTCTGGTTTCAAGTGTGCATTGCCAAGAGGCAGAATTACTTCGAGGCAGGCTCCCTTGATACCATCTGTACGGTTGAACGCCTTGATGCTTCCTCCGTGCATTTGGGTGATGGCACGACTCAGGTTTAAGCCGATGCCCGTGCCTTCAATGTGCAGGTCGCTGGAATTTTTGCCTTGATAGAATCGCTCAAAGAGGCGGTCTGTCTTGTCTTCCTTGAATCCTATTCCAGTATCCATTACCTTGATGATGGCATGCTTGTCATCCCTTCCGATGCGGATGGTGATGTTGCCGCCATCAAATGTATATTTCATGGCATTCGACAGCAAGTTGCTGATCACCTTATCGAAGTTGATGCGGTCTATCCATACTTCCAGAGGCTTTCCTTCCAGATTGTCTTCTTCCTCCAAGTTGAGGCTGATACCTCGCTCGTTGGCATTGAAGGCGAAGAGGGAGGTGATGCCCTTGATAAACTCTTGCAACTGGGTAGGTTGACAGTGCAGGCGCATTTGGTTCTTGTCAATCTTGCGCTCGTCCAAGATTTGGTTTACCAAAAGAAGCAGGCGTTGCGCATTGCGGTCGATAGTGTCCAAGTCTTGCTTGCTCTTTGCATCTGTCAGGCGAGCTTTCAACTTGTTGAGCGGTCCCATGATGAGTGTCAGCGGTGAGCGAATGTCGTGGGTGGCATTGATCAGAAACTGCATCTTGGTCTCGTCGAGGTCTGCCTTTCTCCTACGTTCATACGTATATATAATGTATGCCAATAGACTGATGAAGATCAGAATGTAGGTGATGTAAGCAAGTGGGGAGGCATACCAAGGGTCCTTGACCACCACGGTGATGGTGGTGATGTGCTTGGAGTAGCTTCCGTTGCCTGCCGCCCTGACCTCGATGATGTATTTGCCAGGGTTCAACTTGTTGAAAGATATGGCGTTCACGCCTTCGTTGGTACTGTTCCATTTTCCCTCATTGATGCGGTATTGGAAACTGATGTTGTCCGTGTTCTTGTAATTCAGCAAGGAGAACTCCAAGGTGAAGGAATTCTGAGAATATGGAATAGAGAAGCGCTCGGCATGACAGTTGATGGGCTCGCCATCCACTAGGAAGTTGGTGAGATATACATTGCCGAGTTCCATCTTGTTGGCTTTGACTACTTCTGGATAAAAAGCCGTGATTCCATCGCTCGTACCGAAAGCGGTGAGGTCGTCGGAAGTGTGCATGAAAGAGCCTAATACATACTCTTTGTTGGTAAGCCCGTTTCCATTGATATGACCGATGAAATGGCGTTTTTTCTTCTCGTATTGCCAGATACCCATCGTTGTGCTGATCCAAAGGTCACCTTGCTTGTCCTTGACGATACCGCACACTTGTTTTCCCTTCAAAGCTTCGGCGTTGGGGAATGGAACAAGCTTGTTCTTCTTCCTGTCAAATTCATAGAGACCTTCTTCTGTGCCGATGACAATCTCGCCATTGTCACCTTCGCAGATGGCATTGGCTTGATGGTCTTGCAAGAGATGGTTCCATCCGAAGTCCTTGAAACTCCAAGTCTTGGTGTTGAGGCAAGATACACCATTGGAGGTTCCTACCCAGAGATGGTTGGTATGGTCGAGTGCCATGCTTCTTACCCAGTCGTTGCAGAGGTAACCCTTGTTGCCTCGTTGCTGCATATTGAGTATCCTGACGGCTCCACTTTCCACATTATATATATATAGTCCCTTGCTATAGACGGATATATAGAGATTTCCATCGTAGTCATCGGTCATTCCATAGATGCCAGCGCTGGTGAACGTGAGTTTCTGCTGGTAGGATCCCGTGTATGGGTTGTAGCTGTAGAGGGCATTACCATTGCTAATCCAGTAGTAGCCACGGCGATCTTTGTAGATGATACAGGTTCCAGCTGGTGATTTCGGATGGGCGATAATCTTGCCTGTTGGGTCGAAGCAATATACGCCACTGTTTTGTACTGTACACCAAGTCTCGCCATTGGCACCAGGGGTAATGGATGATACGCTGCTACCAATAATATAATTTTGGGCGGCAAAGCTCCAGGAATTGAAGGCTTGCTGTCGTTGGTTGAGTAGGTAGAGACCTTTCTTGTAGCATCCTATCCAGAGGTTGTGGTCCTTGTCTTCGATGATGTCGTTGACGAAGGCGGTGCCTAGGTTGAAGCTTCCATTGGTGTTCTCCAACTGTACCACCTTGTTGCTCCCTTTCTTGATGAGCAAAGCTCCATGCTCAGAGGTACTGATGTAGAGATTGCCTTCATGGTCGAAGGTGGCGTTGTTGATGGTCACATTATTCTTATAGATGCCGAAGTCGTACCCTGCATCACCTATCTTGCCCGTCTTATAGTCATAGTAGAGAATGCCATACATACAGACGATGAGCATGGCTTGTGGACGATGTTGGATGAAAGCGATAGGGGCACCGCAAGGCGACTTGAAGTCCTTGCGAGCCACCTTACCTTGACTTTTGATGAAGCGAGAAAAGGTGGAGAGGTGGCTACTCTGCCAGAAATAATGATGTTGGTCTTCGTAGATGTGGGTGAAGAAGACGTCTGTCTCACGCTCGGCATATTGCCGTTCGTGAACGATGCGCTTGCTGTCTTTTCTCAATGAGTAAAGTCCGAAACCTGCGGTTCCCATCAGAATGTCGCCGTTGTGACTTTCTACTAGCGAGTAGATGCGAGGCTTTCTGCCGTCGGGGAACTTGAGACGAGTGAAGTCGTTCGTCTCATAATTGTAGCGCATCAGTCCTTTGGCACATCCTATCCACAGGTTGCCTTTCTTATCTACGAGAAAACTGGAGATGATGTTGCTGGTGATGGAAGTTGTGTCTTTCTCATTGTGGAGATAGTTGGTGAAACGGTAGCCGTCGAATCGGCTGAGTCCGTACTCCGTGCCCACCCAGATAAATCCATACTTGTCTTGCGTAATGCAGTTGATGAGCGAACTTGACAACTTGCCAGATGTATATAGCTCCCCTCCATCAGCCCACATCATCAGTGAGACGAAGCCACATAATATAATTAATGCCAAATGTTTCGTCAGTTTCATTTATTGTAGTTTTTAATGAATCTAGGTTAAATAGTACATTGCTGTATCCAATTACGCTTGCAAAAGTAGCAAAAAAGAATGAAACGACCAAATATTAATTATCTTTCTGTGTCGTTTTGTTTTGTTTCTTGTATCTTTTCTTTATCCATCGCCTTTATGAAACAAATAGAAATGTTATCGTAACTGCAAAAGTTGTCGTGTAAAGGAGGTTTTTGTAAATTTGCAATCGCTAAACGACAATAACGACTTGACATTTCGGTTAAACAACTTAATAACAAACAGTCAAATAATGATTAATAGAAAAAAGAAACTAAGCTTGATGGTAGCTCTCTTGTCCTTGGCTTGCACTGGACTGGAGGCGCAGAATGTATGGAAGGGTACTTGGGCTACCGCAGTCGAAAAGACTGGAAAGAAAGATATGCCTAAGGAGAGTTTGAGCAATCGTTCCTGCCGTCAGATTGTCCATGTGTCTTTCGGTGGCAATGAGATGAGACTCAAACTGAGCAATGAGTTCGGCAAGCACCCTGTGGAGATTTGCTCTGTCTATGTGGCTGATACCGACAAGGACAAGAATAGCAGCATCAATGCCAAGACCGTGAAGTATCTGAAGTTCGGCGGCAAGAAAAACGTAGTTCTCGAACCAGGCAAAGCTCTCTACTCGGATGTGTTGAAATATGCATTGAAGTCTGGTCAGCGTCTCTCCATCACCATTGATTATGGTGAGAAAACGCCTAAGAATGCCACTTCGCATCGTGGTTCGCGTACCACATCTTATATAGTAGCGCAAGTGAATGGCAAACCAGTCAGTCCTGCCGATGCAGCCTTCGGCCAGCAAGAGAACGTGGATCACTGGTACAATCTCTCTGCCATTGATGTGAAGACGGATGCCAAGACCCCTGTCGTGGCAGTACTCGGCAACTCCATCACCGATGGACGTGGAACGACCACGAACATGCATAACCGTTGGACAGACTTCCTCGCTGATGCCTTGAACGCAGAGAAACCATACGGTGTGCTCAACCTTGGAATCGGTGGCAACTGTGTCGTGGAAGGTGGAATCAGCGAACCTGCCATGAAACGCTTCGACCGTGACATTCTCGGTCAGACGGGTGTCGATAAGTTGGTCATTTTCGAAGGAACTAACGACATCGGTTGTTGTGGCGGCAACTATGAGCATGTGGCTGATACATTGGTGGCTTGCTACAAGGTGCTTATCGCCAAGGCTAAGGCAAAGGGCATCAAGGTATATGGTGCAACCATTACTCCTACCAAAGGAAACGGTTGGTATTCTTACTGGCACGAGGCAATGCGCCAACAGGTGAACGAATGGATCAGAAAGAGCGGAAGCTTCGATGAAATCATTGATTTTGACGAGCTGGTGCGTGATCCACAAGACCCACAACGCTTGAAAGCGGAGTATTCAGACGACTGGCTTCACCTCAATCCAAAGGGCTATGAGGTGATGGGCAAGTTTGCAGCGGAAAAACTTAAATAATATAATATGATGGAACAGACAACCGTAACACTGGAATCCAAGGGATTCTACAAACTGAATTGGCTACAACGTATCGGATTCGGTTCTGGTGACTTGGCGCAAAACCTCATCTACCAGACCATCTGTATGTATTTGTTGTTTTTCTACACCGACATCTATGGACTCAATCCTGGTGTGGCTGCCACCATGTTCTTGGTGGTTCGCTTGGTCGATGTACTTTGGGATCCTTTGGTGGGAACCTATGTGGATAAGCACAACCCACGTTGGGGTAAGTATCGCTCTTATCTCGTCTTGGCAGGTTTGCCATTGACTGTTCTCGCCATCCTTTGCTTCTGGAATGGTATGGAGGGACAGACCGACACCATCAAGTTGATTTATGCTTACGTCACTTACGTAGGTCTCTCTATGCTCTATACATTAATTAATGTGCCTTATGGAGCATTGAACTCCTCTTTGACTCGTGATACCGATGAAATCACGATTTTGACATCCGTACGTATGTTTATGGCGAACGTGGGAGGTCTCTGCGTGTCTGCTGGTGTGCCTATCTTGGTGGCTATGTTGGCTGCTGCCAAAGATCTGCCTATTGAAATGGCACTCTTCATGGGACTCGGTTCGTTGCCATCTTTCATCTTCATGCCTTTGGTGCCAGCCATCAAGAAGAAGGTGGGCAAGAAGAATATGTTCTATATCTTCCTCACCGTGGCTATCATCGGTATGGCGATGCTTTACTTCATCAGTAAGATGGGACCAGTCAAGGATCATATCACTCTCGTATATATCGCCCAGTTTATCAAATCTACTGGAGTCATCGTGGCTACGGGCTATATGTGGGCGTTGATTCCTGAGGTCATCTCCTTCGCAGAATATACGAGTGGCAAGCGTATCGCAGGTATCGTGAATGCGCTCACAGGTATCTTCTACAAGGCTGGTATGGCATTGGGTGGCGTGGTTCCTGGTGCCGTGCTCGCTTGGACGGGCTATCAGGCTGCTGCCGCACAGGAGTCTAATTCTCTGCCTACGGATAGCAACGCTTGGTTTGTAGCCATGCTCATCTATGCTTTGGTAGGTTTCGCTCTCTTGGTGTTCTGCTTTACTCAGACCAAGGAGCGTGTGGTGATGGACGAGAAGGAGACCAAGAATGTAAAGGTGAGCGACCTTTGGACAGAGTTCTTCCACAACCGTCCTCTCCGCATCGTGGCTCTCTTCTTCATCACCGCCTTTGCGATGATGTCGGTAGGTAATGCTGCGGGTGCTTACTTCATGAACGACCTGGAGCAACAGTCTCCTTTGGCACAGGAGGGTATCCGCTGGTTGGTTTGCGTCATCCCAGCCATCCTCTTGGGTTTGGCGATGTTCATTATCTCCAAGTACGAATTGACCGATGAAGTCATCGATGACATCAACAAGAAGATAGAGGAACGCCATCAGGAGGCAGAGTAGTAGGTAGTTGAGAGAAAATTCTTTCTCGCACTGTTTCTAACGATATACATATCATTATAAGACAATTATGAAAAAGATAACAACTTTAGCATTGGGCTTGTTGCTCGCTTCAGCGGCATTCGCCCAGAAAGGTAATAAGGCAGAGGTGCTTCCTTCGTTGCAGAGCACGTTGGGCAAGCATTTCTTGATAGGTGTCGCTGTCGATACGCGTCTGCCAGCGGGACAAGACCCTGCGGCAGAGGCTATCGTGAAAGAGCAATTCAATCAGGTGGTGGCAGAAAACTGTATGAAGGGTGAAGTGAATCATCCTGAGGTCAATCGCTTCGATTTCACCGATGGTGACAAACTCGTGGATTGGGCACAGAAGAATGGAAAGACCGTCATCGGTCACTGTTTGGTATGGCACTCTCAGCCACCTAAGTGGATGTTTACCGATGCCAATGGCAAACCTGTCAGTCGTGAGGTGCTCATTGGTAGAATGTACAACCATGTAATGACAGTGGTAACGCATTATAAGGGTAAAATTAAAGGCTGGGATGTTGTCAATGAGGCTTTTGAGGACGATGGAAGCTATCGCAAGTCACCTTATTACAATATTATAGGTCCAGAATTCATCGAATTGGCATTCCAGTTCGCTCATGAGGCAGACCCTAACGTAGAGCTTTACTATAATGATTATTCTACTTCGAAGCCAGCTAAGCGAGAGGCTATCTGCAAGCTGGTTCGCGATTTGAAGGCGAAGGGTCTCCGTATCGATGCTGTAGGTATGCAGAGCCACAATGGTTTTGATTATCCTGATTATGCTGAGTATGAGAAGAGCATCGAGGCTTTTGCAGGTGAAGGCGTCAAGGTGATGCTGACTGAGCTGGATATGAACATGCTTCCTAATCCAGAAGGATTCGGTGGTGCGGAAATCAGCCAGAAGTTTGAA
>FR893182.1 GCA_000436035.1 Prevotella sp. CAG:732
GGGTCTCGGAGCGTTGAAGTACTTCATCTTGAAGGTGGATGCTCGCAAGAACATGCTCTTCAACCCAGAGGAGAGTATCGACTTCAATGGTAACACAGGTCCTTTCATCCAATATACCTATGCTCGTATCCGCAGCATCATGCGTAAGGCAGCAGCCGAGGGTATCGAGATTCCAGCTCAGCTTGGCGCAGACGCTCCATTGAACGAGAAGGAGATCGACCTCATCCAGAAGATGAACGACTTCGCTGCAGCCGTAGCCGACGCAGGCAACAACTACAACCCTGCCGGCATTGCCAACTACTGCTACGAGTTGACCAAGGAGTTCAACCAGTTCTATCACGACTACAGCATCCTGAATGCTGAGAGCGAGGCAGAGAAGACCACCCGTTTGGTGCTCGCTGCCAATATCGCCAAGATTTTGAAGAATGGTATGGCTCTGCTCGGTATCGAGGTTCCAGAGAGAATGTAATATTCCCCGAAAGAAGCAGAAGTGCTTCGCTAGAGGATATTCAAGATATATAACCTTACAATTAAATTAGAATATTGACTATTTGACAAATAATGAGCATTGCCCCAGGGATAACACAATGGGGCATGCTCATTTGCTTTTTATAGCCATCCCCCTGTAAGGTAGTATTTATCATTTATAATTTGTCATTTATAATTTGTCATGAGCAATATGCTTGTAAATCCTCCTTCGTGGAGAAACGATACCGTTTTACCTTTGCCCAACGAGGTAAAGGCTAATGCCTGGGCAGTGGATGCCGCTTGTTCGGGAAACCCCGGTCCGATGGAATACCAGTGCATCGACCTTCAGACTGGCGCACAGGTTTTCCACTATGGTCCTATCCATGGCACCAACAATATCGGCGAGTTTCTTGCCATCGTCCATGCCCTTGCCTTGATGGCACAACGAGGCATCACCGACAAGGCCATCTACAGTGATAGCGTGAATGCCCAGCTCTGGGTGTCCAAGAAACAATGCAAGACCAAGTTGGAGCGCACTCCACAGACCGAACAGCTCTACCAGATTATCGCCCGTGCCGAGAATTGGCTTCGCACCCACAATATCACCGTCCCTATCTTCAAGTGGGAAACCAAGAAATGGGGCGAGATTCCAGCCGACTTCGGAAGGAAGGGATAAGAGTTGCGAAAGTCCACAAATGCGGTAGTTAAGTAGCTTGAGTGCATAAAACATGCAAAAGACTTCCTAATTAATGTATAAAATCGTTTAAAGATAAGAAAATATATAGTACATATACTCTTTTTTAGTATATTTGCGGTGTGATTCTATTCAGAGACACACAATAGAGCAGTATCAACAACTTAAAATTAGAGATTATGAAAAAGTTATTTCTTATGGCAGTCCTCACACTAGCTAGCGTTGGGACTTTCGCACAGAGCAGAGTTGGTTCTACTACTATCCAACCTAAGATTGGTTTGAACGTATCCACTGTAGGTGACGGTGACTGGAAAGCTGGTTGCGCCTTCGGTGCAGAGTTGCAGCACCAGTTCAATCGCAAGATGGCTGTTGCCGGTGGTCTTCTTTATTCCTTCCAAGGATGCAAGGGCGACCATAGCAGTTGGAACCCTGGCTATCTGAACATCCCAGTTACATTGAACTATTACGTTGCCAAGAACTTCGCCTTGAAGGCTGGTCTCCAACCTGCGTTCATGGTTTCCAAGGACAACGCGGAAGGAGTTAACACCTTCGACTTGGCAGTACCAGTAGGTTTGTCATACGAGTTCCAGAACATCGTCTTGGATGCCCGCTACAACATCGGTGTCACCAAGGTGCCTAAGCATGGCGATGGTTATACCAATGTGCTCCAGTTGACCATTGGCTATAAATTCAAGTTGTAACTTCCAACGGAATAAGGACATCCCCAAAAGCACCTCACGATGGTGCTTTTGAAAAAGTCCCGAGGAAATGATAAAAAAGTCCCGATGTTTTTCGAAAAACATCAGGACTTTTTTATTCTCCCCTAGTAGTCGGTGATATATCCCTTGGTAAACATATCATACGACAGAGCCTCTAGCTCGGAGAGCGTCATATGCTCCACGGCATGCTCTATCTTACGTATCAACTCGTCTCTCTTGAAATCATCGTTATCAGTCAAACGTGATGTAAATCTATTGCTCATCGGAATTTAATTAATAATTAAGAATTAGGCTAACGCCCTTGTATGCTATTGAATTCTTCACTTCTTTCATAGGTGTCAATGATGTTTCCATCATACTCCTCATGGCTGATTGGACGCACGTTTTGCGGTAACTGTGGGGCTTTCGTGCCACCTGCCACAAACTGACCTGTAGCCATCTCTACTCGTATCTCATCCCAAAGGTCAGCATCGAGGAAGGATTGGTGAGTGATGGCTCCACCCTCCACTATCAGCGATTGCACCTTATTATTATATAGGTATTGCATGATTTGGCGCAACACATTCTCTGAGCCTTTGCTGAAGTCCAAGCCCTCGAAGCAAGGATGATGGCGGTCGATGACCAAGCGCATAGGGTTCTTGCCATTCCAGTCACGCACATTGAGAAGACTATGGTCACGTTCATCCGTGATTCTCCCTACGAGGATGGCATCATTCTCGGCACGAAGTTTATGAGAGAGCATCTTGGTAAAAGACGAGGAAATCGCCATGCCCTTGCCCTCATTGTCGAGGAATCCATTTGCCGTCTGCGCCCACTTCAGGATGATGTAAGGACGCTGATGGGTGTTGTAAGTGATGAAACGCTTGTTGAGTTCCAGGCATTCCTTCTCCAACACACCCACCGTCACCTCGATTCCTGCCTCACGAATTTTCTGGATGCCACGTCCCTGCACCTTGGCAAAAGGATCGACACAACCACACACACAGCGGCGCACTCCTTTTCTCACCACCAAGTCGGCACAAGGCGGTGTCTTTCCATAATGTGAGCAAGGTTCCAAGCTCACATAGATGGTTGCCCCCGGCAAGAGGTGTTCATCCTCAGGTTTCACCGAAGCAAAGGCGTTTACCTCGGCATGTCCCTCGCCACAGCGCACATGGTATCCCTCACCGATGATTCGACCATCCTCGCTCACGATGACAGCTCCCACCATCGGATTGGGCTTGGCATTCAGCCTGCCATTCTTCGCCAACTGCAAGCAGCGGCGCATATACACTTCGTCTATCTCTTTTTGTTCCATATCATTGATCTAACCTCTTTTTCTATTTTTTTAAGTCCTTCCAACGCACTTTTCTTCCATTTTATCGCCCATTCCCAATAAAAAGTCGTACCTTTGCCACAGAATAAAAGACTGCACAACAATGAAAACATATCAAGAACTTTGGCAATCCCTCACCCCACTCTATGAGGCAAGCGAAGCACAAGCTATCGTCCGCTTGGTACTCGAAGTGAAGTACGGAATGACGTTGACCGACATTATTGGCGGCAAAGTTAATGAATTATCCGCAGACGAGGGCAAAAAACTAGAAGAAATTATCGAAAGACTGCAAAATGCAGAGCCAGTGCAGTATGTACTAGGGCAAACCGACTTCATGGGAATGACCTTCCATGTGGAGCCAGGTGTACTGATTCCCCGTCCAGAGACGGCAGAGTTGTGCCAGTGGATCATAGACGCAGAAAAGGAGAAAATGGAAAAAGCCCAACTATTACTCCACACACAAGACACAAAACGTCCTAACATGGGGAAAGGCGAAGGTCTCTACGAACTTAGAATAGTCGATTTCTGTACTGGCTCCGGCTGCATCGCCATCACACTGAACCTAAGCATCCCCCACAGTGAAGTGATGGGAATCGACATTTCAGACAAAGCTCTCTCAGTTGCAAAACAGAATGCCCTACAGTTGAAAGCTCCCAACATCGTCTTCGACCAAGAGGATGTCATCCAACTGGAGAAATCCGTAGAGAAACTTCATGAAACATCCGACGAGCAAATCAAAGAATACAGGGCAGCATGCGATATGATTGTCAGCAATCCTCCCTACATCTGCAACAAGGAAAAAGCAGACATGGCAAAAAACGTGCTTGACCACGAACCATCAATAGCCCTCTTCGTTCCAGATGAAGACCCCTTGCTTTTCTATCGTGCCATTGCCAAGATAGGACGATACATACTCAAACCTTTCGGAACACTTTATTTTGAGGTCAATCCTTCTTATGCCGATGCCATCAAGCTGATGCTCGAAAACCAAGACTACAAGGAGGTGGAAATCAAGGAAGACTCTTTTGGAAAGAAGAGAATGATAAGAGCCAGGAAAGACGCTTTTAGCATGTGCGAATAAAACAACACAAAACGACGAATCAATCGACACAAAGATATGGAGTACGACAGTTACAACCGCCCCAGACGTGCGAAGAAGCCGATGACGGAGCAGCAGGCTCTTCTGAAGCTCACCACCCTCTGCACCCAGTCGGAGCACTGCTCGCAAGAGATGCTCGACAAGATGAAGAAGTGGGAGCTAGCAGAGGATGCCATTGCCCGCAACATGCAGTTCTTGATAGAGAAGAAGTTCATCGATGACGAGCGATATGCCCGTTTCTTCATCAACGACAAGGTGAAGTACAACAAGTGGGGGCGACGCAAGGTGGAGCAAGCCCTCTGGCTGAAGCATATCTCCAAGGACATCTCCGACCCCATCTTCGACGAGATGGAGGATGACATCTATATGGACATCCTCCTCCCCCTGATGAAGAACAAGTACAAGACCATCAAGGCGAAGAACGACTATGAGCGAAGCATGAAACTCATCCGCTTCGCCCTAGGAAGGGGGTATGGCATGGACATCATCCACAAGTGCATCAACCGAATGAAGGAAGAAGACCTAGACCTATGCGACGAAGTATCCTAGCCAAAATCATCGACTTGTTCTTCCCTCGCTTCTGCCCCATCTGCGGCAACCGATTGGTGGGCGAGGAAGAGAGCATCTGTCTCTCTTGCAATCTCCACCTCCCCCGTACCGACACTTGGGAGAAGCCTTACGACAACGAGATGGCAAAGATGTTTTGGCATCAGATACCCATCGAGAAGGCTTGCGCCCTCTTCTATTACAAGGGACATTCCTTCGTCAGCAATGTTCTCTACCAGTTGAAATACAACAACCGTCCGGAGATTGCCACCGACATGGGCAAGCTCTTGGCACAAGAAGGCATGAGAATCAACTTTTTCGATGGCATCGATGGCATCATCCCCATCCCCTTGGCTAGAAGTCGCCAGAAGGAAAGAGGCTACAACCAGAGCGAGGAAATCGCCAAAGGCATCGCTGTCCTCACCCACCTACCCATCTACACCGACATCGTCAGGAGAACTTCCTTCAAGGAGAGCCAGACCCACAAGAACCGTTGGCAGAGGCAGCAGAATGTGGAGCAAGTCTTCGAGCTATCCCCTAAGTATAAGACAGAGCTAGCCTGCTCATCTGCCAAAGAATCTCCCTCCCATCTCTCCCTCGACGGCAAGCATTTCCTCATCATCGACGACGTCTGCACCACGGGAGCCACCATCATCGCTTGTTGTAAGACTTTGATGGAGGCAGAGCCTAATATCCATTTCAGCGTACTCAGCATCGGATGGGCGAAAAACTGAATATTTATACGAATCACCCTACACATCTACCCCACCTAACTATAAAATATTAAAAAAGTTGGGCTTATTTTTGGCATTGTCTGCGTTTTGCCGTATCTTTGCAAAGACATTATAGAAAAGAACCATTTAATCCTTTTATAATTATGGACAAACTGAAGAAAGAATTCGCATCTAAGTTATTGAAAGTAAAGGCTATCAAATTGCAGCCTAACGACCCTTTCACATGGGCTTCTGGTTGGAAATCTCCTTTCTATTGCGACAACCGCAAGACCCTCTCATTCCCAGAACTCCGCAACTATGTGAAGCTCGAACTCGTTCATGCCATCTTGGAGCAGTTCCCAGAGGCTGATGCCGTTGCTGGCGTTGCCACTGGTGCCATCGCACAGGGCGCATTGGTAGCCGACGAGTTGAACTTGCCTTTCGTATATGTTCGTTCTAAGCCAAAGGATCATGGTATGCAGAACCTCATCGAGGGTCAGCTCGACCCTAAGGCGAAGGTAGTCGTTGTAGAGGACTTGATTTCTACCGGCGGTAGCTCCCTGAAGGCTGTAGAGGCTCTTCGCCAGAACGGCAATGAGGTCATCGGTATGGTGGCAAGCTACACCTATGGCTTCCCTATCGCAGAGAAGGCATTCGCTGATGCCAACGTGAAATTGGTGACTTTGACCGACTACGAGCACGTAGTGGCAGAGGCTTTGGAGACTGGTTACATCGCACAGAGCGACGTAGAGTTGCTCCACGAGTGGCGCAAGGACCCAGCCAACTGGAAGAAGTAATACCTATTAGCAGACATAGGCATTGGAAATATGAGTACAAGCACATTTGAAAGCAATATCAAACAGATTCCTCACAAGCAGGAATCTGTTTTCAATACATTGAGCGACCTCAACAACCTGCAACGTCTCAAGGACAAGTTTGAGCAGGTGAAAGACCAGATTCCTGCCGACAAGCGTGAGCAGATGGACAAGATCAAGGACTTGAAATTCGATAGCGACAGCATCTCCATCTCAGCACCTATGGTAGGAGAAATCAAGATGCGCATCATCGACAGAGAGTTTCCGAAGACCATCAAGTTTGAGACAGAGAACAGTCCTGTCCCATTCAACTTCTGGATTCAGTTGCTCCCTACCAGCGACATCTCCTGCAAGATGAAATTGACCATCAAGGCAGAGCTCAACATGTTTATCAAGGGTATGGTGAAGAAGCCATTGGAGGAAGGCATCGAAAAGATTGCCGACGCTTTGGCGATGATTCCATACGAAGACTAGATTCTATTAATAATTAAGAATTAATAATTAAGAATGGCACACAAACTTTGGGAAAAGAACTTTGAAGTAAACAAGGAAATAGAACGTTTTACCGTAGGTCGTGACCGTGAGTTGGACCTCTACCTCGCCAAGTATGACGTGCTCGGCAGCATGGCGCACATCACTATGCTGGAGAGTATCGGCTTGTTGGAGAAAGACGAGTTGACACAGCTCCTTGCTGAGCTCAAGAACATCTACGCCATCGCCGACAAGGGTGACTTTGTCATCGAGGAAGGCGTGGAGGATGTCCATTCCCAAGTGGAGTTGATGCTCACACAGAAGTTGGGCGACATGGGCAAGAAGATACACTCTGGTCGCTCTCGCAATGACCAGGTACTCGTTGACTTGAAACTCTTCACTCGCCATGAGTTGAAGGAAATCGTGGATGCCGTCAAGATACTCTTCGATGAGTTGATTCAGAAGAGCAACCAGTACAAGGATGTCTTGATGCCAGGCTACACCCACCTTCAGGTTGCGATGCCATCATCCTTCGGACTTTGGTTTGGTGCCTATGCAGAGAGCCTTGCAGATGATATGCTTTTCTTGCAGGCAGCTTATCGCATGACCAACCGCAACCCTCTCGGAAGTGCGGCAGGCTATGGTAGCAGTTTCCCTCTCAACCGTACCATGACTACCCAGTTGCTCGGTTTCGACAGCATGGACTACAACGTGGTATATGCACAGATGGGACGTGGCAAGATGGAGCGCAATGTGGCTTTCGCCATGGCTACCGTGGCAGGAACGTTGGCAAAGATGGCTTTCGATGCCTGCATGTTCAACTGTCAGAACTTCGGTTTCGTCAAGTTGCCTAAGGAGTGTACCACCGGTTCGAGCATCATGCCTCACAAGAAGAACCCAGACGTATTCGAGTTGATACGTGCCAAGAGCAACAAGCTCCAAAGCCTTCCACAACAGGTGATGCTCATCATGAACAACCTGCCTGTAGGTTACTTCCGTGACCTTCAGATTATCAAGGAAGTCTTCCTCCCAGCCTTCGACGAGTTGAAGGATTGCTTGCAGATGGCAGCTTACATCATCAACAAGATGGAGGTGAACGAGCATATCTTGGACGATCCACGTTACGACCCTATGTTCTCCGTAGAGGAAGTGAACCAGCTTGCCGCCAACGGCATGCCATTCCGTGATGCCTACAAGAAGGTGGGATTGGAAATCGAGGCAGGCGAGTTTAAGCCAAACAAGAATATCCACCACACACATGAGGGCAGCATCGGCAATCTCTGCAACGACAAGATACAGGAGTTGATGGAGCATACGCTCTCTGAGTTCCACTTCGAGCGCATGGAGAATGCCGAGAAGGAGCTTTTGAAATGATAAATATTCCCTATATATATAATAAGGTGAAGAGCATGGCTAGCAAAGCCGTGCTCTTTCTTAGTTGGTGCCTACTCCTAGGTACTTGCGGCATGATGAGTTCATGCGATGCCGAGAACACCATCAGCACGGAATATCCCTGCCACTTCATCTTCTACACCCAATATCATGTAGGTTCTTCCATCGAGACGGCACTGCTCAACCAAGGCTCCTATTCCATGGTGAGCGCAGGAAAGGTCAACAACGCTTGGAGAATCTACTCCACCCTCAATGATGGCAAGAACAAGACCGAAACCATCGCCCTGACCACAGCCAAGGAGAATTATGCCAGCTACAGTGCCATCGGCGCAGGCAATGACACCAAGGATGCCACGAAGAATGGGTTCATCCTAGGTTGCACTAACTTCCAAGGTCGTGTAGCTTGGGATCGTCAATGCCCCAACTGTATCAGACAATATGGTGGAAGAAACTATCCTTTGGAATGGACGGGCAATCGCCAATCCGTCATTTGCAACAAATGCAAGCGTACCTATGCCCTGGAAACAGGAGCCATCACTAGCGGCGGTCTATCCAAAGAAGACAAACCCTTGATGCGCTATCGAGTATCCTATGGGGGTGTCGGCACGATTCTGACGGTGGGAAACTAAAGAGAAAGGAGGCTTATGCACAGAACATACGCCCTTTTATCTTAAAATATGTAAATTGATTTGGCTAATTCGAGAAATAGCCTTATCTTTGCACTCGCAAATTCTAACGCGGAAATAGCTCAGTTGGTAGAGCACAACCTTGCCAAGGTTGGGGTCGCGGGTCCGAGTCCCGTTTTCCGCTCCAATTCTTTACGTTTACCATGCCGCAATGGTGGAATTGGTAGACACGAGGGACTTAAAATCCCTTGGCCAGTAATGGCTGTGCGGGTTCGAGTCCCGCTCGCGGCACACTCCTTTTAAATTTTTCATGATGAAAAAGTTTGCTTACATCCTCTTATTATTATTAGCGACTGTTGTACTTGCCTCTTGTGGTGCAGGTAGTGGTCGTTTCAAGTTTGAAGGCAAATTTCTCAACATGAACCAAGGTGAATTTTATGTTTATAGCCCTGAGGGTGGCATCCATGGCATGGACACCATCAAGGTGGAAGGTGGTCGCTTCACATACGAATGCGAATGCAAGGATCCTTTTACGTTGGTCGTCGTCTTCCCTAACTTCTCTGAGCAACCTATCTTTGCTGAGTCAGGCGCATCCGTTGACATCAAGGCTGATGCCTCTCACCTGAAAGAACTTTCGGTCAAGGGAACGAAAGCCAATGAACTGATGAACTCATTCCGTGAGAACATCCTCAATGTTTCTCCACCTGAGGAGAAAGCCAAGGCTGAGCAATTCATCAAGGATCACCCAGAGTCTATCGTCAGCATCTATCTCACCCGAAAGTACTTCATCAGCAACTCACAGCCAGACTTCAAGAAGGCATACGCCTTAACTGAGACTATGGCGAAGAAGCAGCCGAAAAATGGAGAGCTTCAGAAGATGCTACAGCAGTTGAAAGGACTGAAAGACGTGGGAGTAGGCTCTAGATTGCCATCCTTCACCGCATACGACACCAAGGGCAAACTCATATCCAGCGTCGAACTGAGCAGTGCGCCTGTGGCAGTCATCAACACCTGGGCTACCTACAATTTCGATAGCCAAGACCTTCAAAGGGAGTTGAAGAAGCGCATGAGGGCATCGCAAGGCAAACTCAAGGTGATGAGCATCTGCCTCGACCCTAGCAAGGTAGATTGCAAGAGAAGTCTCGACAGAGACTCTATCTCTTGGTCCAACATCTGCACCGGCGACATGCTGGAAGACAAGACCTTGCAGAAACTAGGAATGACCTCAGTGCCAGATGTCATCGTCTTGCAAAATGGCAAGATCGTAGCTCGTGGCTTGAAACGACAAGAACTGTACGACAAGCTCGACCAACTGCTGAAATAAAAGCAGCACCAAAAGGAAATCAAGTCCCTTGCCTCTTGACGAGGGCGACAACATATATTATTAACAACATCTAATTTCAAATATATGCAGGAAACTCTATTCCTGCAGGAAAGGAATGAAATGCTAGTCAAAACTTTTTGCGCCGCAGTCAACGGATTGGACGTGACTACGGTTACCGTGGAGGTAAGCCTCACACGTGGAGTCCAATATCATCTTACAGGTCTTGGCGACGAGGCTGTAAGAGAGAGTCGTAACCGCATTGCCGCAGCCTTGCAGTACAGCGGTTTCAAGTTTCCTATCGCCGACATCACCATCAATCTTGCTCCTGCCGACCTCCGCAAGGAAGGTAGCAGTTTCGACTTGCCCCTTGCCATCGGCATCTTGGGAGCCAACGAGAACATCCCCGACACGCACCTCAAGGAATTTATGTTGGTAGGCGAGTTGAGTCTGGACGGCACGCTGCAACCCATCAAGGGAGCACTGCCTATTGCCATTCGAGCCAGGGCAGAGCACTTCAAGGGATTGATTGTGCCAATGCAAAACGCCCGTGAGGCGGCCGTGGTCAACAACCTCGAAGTCTATGGTATGAACAGCTTGTTTGATGTTATACAATTTATGAGTGACAAACAAGCTTTCGAGCCTACCATTGTTGATACTCGCAAGGAGTTTTATGAGAATCAGACGCATTGCGACCTCGACTATGCCGATGTACGTGGTCAGCAGAATGTGAAGCGAGCCTTGGAAGTGGCAGCGGCTGGTGGTCACAACCTCATCATGGTGGGACCTCCCGGCTCAGGCAAGTCCATGATGGCGAAGCGTCTGCCTTCCATCCTTCCTCCCCTCACCCTATCAGAGAGTCTGGAGACCACACAGATACATTCCATCGCTGGCAAACTCGGCAAGAATGTATCGCTCATCTCCCAACGTCCTTTCCGTGCTCCTCACCACACCATCTCACAAGTGGCTTTGGTAGGTGGTGGCAGCAATCCACAACCTGGCGAAATCTCGCTTGCGCACAATGGCGTGCTCTTCTGCGATGAGTTACCGGAGTTCAACAAGACCACGCTCGAAGTATTGCGACAGCCGCTCGAAGACCGCCACATCACCATCAGTCGCTCGAAATATTCCACCGACTACCCTTGCAGTTTCATGTTTGTGGCAAGCATGAATCCTTGTCCATGTGGTTACTACGGCGACCCTACGCACCACTGTGTCTGCACTCCAGGTCAGATTCAGCGATACATGAACAAGATTTCTGGTCCGCTTCTCGACCGCATCGACATCCAATGCGAGATAACACCAGTACCGTTCAAGGACATCTCCAAGGCTGCCCCCGGCGAACCGAGTACCAACATTCGTGAGCGTGTCATCAAGGCACGAGAGATACAAGCCGAGCGATACAAGGACTACAAGGGCATCCACTGCAATGCCCAGATGAGCGAGCGCATGATTCACCTCTTCGCCGAGCCCGACGAGGCTGGCATGGATATGCTCCGCATGGCGATGGAGCGTCTCTCCCTCTCCGCCCGTGCCTACAGTCGCATCCTGAAGGTAGCCCGCACCATCGCCGACTTGGCTGGCTGCGAGCAAGTAGAACCCATGCACCTCGCCGAAGCCATCGGGTATCGAACGCTGGATAGAGGTGATTGGGCGGAGAGAGGGCATATATAAGGGCGGAATCATGATTTCCCAAAACATATATGTCTCTTTATTGCATAATTCAAAAATAAATCGTAACTTTGCAACATTTAGATGAAGCAATATAAAACCATATCAATTTATGAGTAACGACCAACCTAACATGATCATATATCGGACAGCAGACGGCAAATCGTCTGTTGCCCTTTTTGCCAAAGATGGCAAGATTTGGCTAAGCCAACAACAGATGGCAGAACTTTTTGCCACCTCCAAACAGGTCATCAGTCATCACATACTTAACATACTAAAAGAGAACGAGTTAAATGAAATTTCAGTTGTCAAACAATATTTGACAACTGCTGCTGATGGCAAGAATTACAACGTAGTTTTCTACTCACTAGAGATGATTATCGCTGTCGGCTACCGAGTACGTGGTGTACGTGGCACCCAATTCCGCCAATGGGCTACCGAGCACCTAACAGCCTAGCGCAAAGCCCGACGAAGCCCACTGCATACTATAAAATACAACTTATATTCAGTTGCGCCTAACTTGCATTTCATCAAATCTAACTTGGATTCCATGAAATATAAGTTAGGCGCAATAGTATGCAGTGGACTGCTTCTGGTTTTATGCTAGGGCGTTGAAGATTTGGTGCTAGGCAGAGGAAAGGTTTATACTTAGGAGCGTAAGCTTCTTGTGCTAGGGATATGAATGCCACCTTATCCATAAAAGAATCCACCACTCATCTTACAAAATGTAAGCAATTTTGGCTGCAAGTATCGTTTTTCACCCACTTGCAGCCAAAACTCTAATGATTCGAGCATCTTTTCGCTCTCTACGATAGTGGTCAAAACCACGAGTCCTTCTTCACGACATAATATCTCGTAGGGAATGCCACAGCGAAAATCAAGGCGAAAATCAATACGGCAACGATTCCGATAAGGATATAGGCTATCACAACGCAAACCAGGTAAATAGCAGCAATGCTGAACAACGAATAAGCCATCATCCATAGTGCCGTCTTCTTACCATACTGCTTTTTGTCTTTCCTGTATCTATACCAAAGAGTGAGGCTAGGCATTGCTGCCGTGAGGATGATACCAAGCATAGCCAAAAGAATCTGCCAAGTACTTTCTGAATCCACCACTGATGCTGCATATCCAAATACCAAGGTAGATGCCACCGTTCCCAATGCGGCGAGCACAGGAGCTATCAGCAACTTGTTGAATCGCTTGGCTGGTATCACATCCACTTCACATCTCTTATTAAACCATCGTGCCAAAGCCCCATAGTTAAATACATAGAAGAACGTAAACACAATGGCTACCAAGCCTAAGATGCCCCCCAATATTCCCAAGATGAACAGAGCTATCATGAGGGGTGTTCCTCCATCTTCAAACTTTTCACTTATTGGATCGGCAGCATC
Source organism: Prevotella sp. CAG:732 (assembly GCA_000436035.1). Lineage (GTDB taxonomy): Bacteria > Bacteroidota > Bacteroidia > Bacteroidales > Bacteroidaceae > Prevotella. Next base: position 13,248 of record FR893182.1, read on the forward strand.
TTGGGCTATCACCTGGGCAGAATCCTTTTTGCTGGAAGCCTCTACATTTTGGTTGACAGGCTGACCAGTAGGCGCAGTGGTGGTTTCCTCCACTTCTTGCGTAGCAGACTCCGTTTCTCCTTCCTCAACATCCTCGTCAGAGTCTGGCTCAGGCTCGAATCGTTGGCAACAGTTAGAAGACACATAGGCTGTCTTGCCCTTGTAGAGGAACTTGATCATATCGCCATCCATTCCTTCTTCCTCAAAGGTGTCCCCTTGATGCATCATACCCAACTTATTCAGGTAATTGGGCGAATCCCACACGGTCAAGTCGGCATCGGTTACCTCCCACATATCACCTTTCTCGGCAAAACAAGCCAAGGAAAGAAATGCGAAAATAAAAAACAAAAGAAATCTCATGCACTTCATAAGCCTTGCTCCTTATTATTTTACTGTACGCTTGATAGTCCACTTGGAGCTATAAGTCTTTTGGTTAGACTCATACGTATCCACAACAGCTACCACTTCTGCCTCTGTCAGCTTAGAATAGGTAACTTTCACTGTGTACGGAGTACCTTCATCTACACTAAGATACTCTTTCACCAAGTTCTCGGTACGCTTGCCCAACTTTCCTCCTATTGCCAGCAGCTCTAGCACCTCTCCATTGGTCCCCTCAAAGAACTCCTCGTCCATAATCAACAAGTGATTCAAGTCCAAAGTCGCAAAAGGATTGCGCGAGCTACCATCGTATGTGAAGGAAGAGGTGACATTCAAATTAGGACATCTCACCTGGGACAGATTGCCATTTTGCCAATCGAAATAATGGATGTCCCAATCATCTGTTCCGTCATCCCCAATATCATTATAACGCATTTCTTTCAACGTGCCATCTGTGTTATAAGAGAGTTCGAATGGACGTTCACCATTCATCCATGACTTGCGGATGGAGCCACTTTTCACTCTGCCATTCTCAACATTGGCTTTATGCGTTGCAGTCTCCACTTCAGACGTGCCCGAGGGATAGTATTCTTCGCGATAAGTCCAAGTTGTCGTGATGATATTAGTATAAGCCAGTTCTGCCTCTGTTATATTGTCACAATAAGAATCGGCAGGACTACCTACAGGACTATCTATTTCATCACGTGACACAGCTTTGGCACGCATTAGGTTTCCCTTCGCAAATTCAAACCTCATCGTTTCCGTACCATCGTCCTCGACATGAGAGCCTGAGACATTCGAGTTTTCGACCGTAATCTCATAAACTTCCGAAGCTGCCACAGAACCAGGATTATCTGGACTCACAGGAGAGTCAGGGTTTTCGGGATTGTCTGGATTGTTTGGGTCATTAGGTCCATCGTCACCACCGCATGATGTCATCACAAAGAAGAATGCGGTAAGAACAGAAACAAAAATCAAAAAGCTTTTCTTTCTCATAAAATATAGCATTAAGTATTACTAAAAAATGATTAAACTCTTCAACAAAGATAGCGACAAACATCCATAAGATGTCCCTTCTCTTGATAAAAACTCACATTTACCTCCGTTTCTAGGGAATACCACCGCACCCATCCTATGGTTTTCCGTAGGCAAGCAGTCACGTTTGCAGAAAAGCTACGCTCCCCACTCTTTTTAACCACAGAAAAATCGTCACTTCGGATTATTTTTCATATCTTTGCACGGACAATCAATCATCGCAAAAGCAAATGAAGCAAATGATACATCATAGACAATACACAATTTTTACATATTTTTTCCTTCTTCTATCCACCCTCGCTTTTCTTTCCGCTTGCCATCAAGACAAGGGCAAGGAAGAGAAGTTAGCGTATTCCTTGTTCATAGAAGCCACCAACTACAATGCCGGAGGCGAGAAGGAAAAGGCCATTCACCTCATAGACAGTGCCCTCCAGATGGACTGCGCCGACACCACACGCAGTTGGCTTACCAGCGAGAAGATGACCGCATACACAGACTTGGGAAAGATGAGAGAGGCTATTGCCATCGGAAAGGAAGGCATCCCGTTTGCCGAAAAGATAAAAGACGACGACGGCATGCTTGCGATGTGTGGTGCCATGGGCATCTGCTATCGCAGAATAGGCGAACTGGACTCCTCACTCACCTATTACAAAAAGGGCATCCATAAAGCGATCCAAAGCGAGAATGCAGAATATGAGATTTACCTCTACAACTGTATCTCTGTACTTTTCAACGAACAGAAGAGATACAAAGAAGCCATAGAGTACTCCGACAAGGCTGAATCAAAAGCCATTGCCACCAACGATACCATCGAGCGACTGTCTGCACATGCCAACAAGGCAGCCATCTTCATGCGACAAGGCGAATTTCAGAAATGCGTCAACACTCTGACACCGATATGGAGTATGGTAAAGCAAGCCAACTATAACGTGTTGATGCTCAAATATCTTTCCCCACTACTCAAATCATACTTGCAACTGGGCAAGACTGACTCCATCGCCCTCTACCTGCCATACGCCGATGAAGCCAGCCGCAGTCTCGCCGCTACGAGCAATGGCGTGCTGGGCATACTGGAAATCAAGGCTGACCTACTGGGGCAACAGAAGAAATACGCTGAGCAATGGGCACTGCTCGACAGCATCGCCAAACTATCGTCCACCAACCAGACGATGCCTAAGGACAAACTCCTCGCCACGAAAGCCAAGTGCCTTCACAATATGGGAAAATCCGCTCAAGCATATCAAACCATGCACGAGGCTTACCTACAGAGCGACTCCCTCAAACAAAGCGACATCGACAAGCAACTGAGCGAGTTCAACGTCAAGTACAAGACCTTGGAGAAAGAGATGCAAATCGAGAAGATGAGCCACGAGCAGAGTTTGCTCTACATTCGTATTCTATGGCTCATCTTGGCACTCATCATACTATTGATAGCCATCCTCGCCATCCTATACCGCAAGAAACTGGACAAGCAACGTGCCGAATTGTCCGAGAAAACCTCTTACATCAATGGTGTGGAGAACGAGCGCAAGCGTCTTGCCAAGGAATTGCACGATGGCGTATGCAACGACATCCTGGCAGTTAACATTATGATGCAAACCAACAGGGAGGAAGCTGAAAGATTGCTCAAGAACGTGGGGCATAACGTTCGCCACCTGTCACATGAACTGATACCACCAAGATTTGACAACACATCGCTCACAGAGTTGGTCGAAATCTATTGCCAGTCGGTAACTGCCGAAGATGGAACCATCGTCAAGCCATTCATCAGCACCTCTTTCAAGAAACTGACCATCCATAGCGACAAGGCTCTTGAAATCTATCGCATCATCCAGGAATGCGTGTCCAACGCCATCAAGTATGGTTACAGCAAGATGATCAGCGTCGTACTTGATACCATCGGAACCCAAGGTGTCATATCCGTCACCAACGACTTGTCACCCATTCATCCTATTACCCAAAGCAAGTCTGGCATCGGGAAAGACACCCTGAAGTTGAGAACCGATGCGCTGCAAGCTGAGCTACAAGTAAGAAATACGGACGAAGAGTATCAAGTAGAAATCAAGTATCAACTATAAGCAATGAGCTTTGGCTCATGAAAGGCTGCATTCAATTAGTATCATCATGAAAATAAGCAAAAGCATTCTCATCGTTGACGACCATCCTATCGTATTGGCAGGTTTGCGAACACTCATCTCGCAAGATGGTCTATACACCAAGATACAATGTGCTTCCGACCTTCCATCTGCAAGGGAAATCATCAACCAAGAGAACATAGACACCGCCATCATCGACTTAGAACTAAGCAATGACAATGGTTTGGCGCTCATCAAGCTACTCCACCAGGAGCATCCTAAGACTAAGATTGTGGTATATACGATGCACCAAGAAATATGGACGATAAGGCAACTGATGAATGAAGACGCTGATGCCATCGTATTAAAAAATGAAAATCCACAAGAGCTGCTCACTGCCCTGCACAAGATAGAGGATGGGAAGGGGTATTACAGCCAACAGTTTGTCAGGCTCATCAACCTGCAGAATACTAGACAAGTCAACCTATCCAGTAGAGAGTTGGAAGTCTTGGAATATATTTCTGATGGGCATTCCACCAATACCATTGCCCAAGAGTTGAACATCAGCGCCAACACCGTAGAGTTTCATCGTCACAACCTGATGAGCAAGTTGCATGTGAACAATGTGGCTCAGATGGTGAAAAAGGCGATGCAGATGGGGCTGGAGTTCATCATGGGATAATTAAGTCCGTATAGCTAAATATTTCCTACGGAAAACTTCCTCATTTCCAACATTTTTTGTAATTTTGCACCCAAATAATAAAATATATTAGCTAATATGGAACAAAAGAACTTTAAACGTACCACCGTGACGGCTGCTTTGCCTTACGCCAACGGTGGTGTGCATATCGGTCACTTGGCAGGTGTCTATGTGCCAGCCGATATCTATGTTCGCTATCTCCGCCTCAAGAAGCAAGACGTTGTCTTCATCGGCGGTAGCGATGAGCACGGCGTGCCTGTCACCATCCGTGCCAAGAAGGAAGGTATCACCGTACAGGAGGTAGTAGATCGCTATCATAACATCATCAAGAAGTCATTTGAGGAGTTCGGCATTTCTTTCGACATCTATAGCCGCACTACTTCAAAGATTCACCATCAGTTTGCCTCTGACTTCTTCCGTACCCTCTACGACAAGGGCGTATTGGAGGAGAAGGTTGAGGAGCAGTTCTGCGATGAGGTAACAGGCGAGTTCCTCACCGACCGCAACATCGTGGGTACTTGTCCTCGTTGTGGCGCAGAGGGTGCTTATGGCGACCAGTGCGAGAAGTGTGGTGCAACTCTCTCTCCTGAGGAGTTGATCAACCCAACCAACAAGAACAACCCTGGACATGGACTCATCAAGAAGCCTACCAAGAACTGGTATCTCCCACTGGGCAAGTACCAAGACTGGTTGAAGCAGTGGATTCTCGAAGAGCACAAGGAATGGCGTCCTAACGTATATGGTCAGTGCAAGAGCTGGCTCGACATGGACTTACAGCCTCGTGCGATGACCCGTGACTTGGATTGGGGTATCCCTGTTCCTGTAAAGGGAGCGGAAGGCAAGGTGCTCTACGTTTGGTTTGATGCACCTATTGGTTATATCTCCAACACCAAGGAGCTTTGCGATGCTCACCCTGAGAAGTGGGGTACTTGGCAGAAGTGGTGGCAAGACCCTGAGACACGCCTTGTTCATTTCATCGGAAAGGACAACATCGTGTTCCACTGCATCATCTTCCCAACCATGCTGAAGGCTCACGGCGACTATATCTTGCCAGACAATGTACCTGCCAACGAGTTCTTGAACTTGGAGGACGACAAGATTTCCACCTCTCGCAACTGGGCTGTTTGGTTGCATGAGTATCTCGTAGATATGCCTGGCAAGCAGGATGTATTGCGCTATGTATTGACTGCCAATGCACCTGAGACCAAGGACAACAACTTCACTTGGAAGGATTTCCAGGAGCGTAACAACTCTGAGTTGGTTGCCATCTATGGTAACTTCGTCAACCGTGCCCTCCAATTGACCAAGAAATATTGGAACGGTGTCGTTCCTGCTTGTGGTGAGTTGCAGGAGGTTGACAAGAAAGCCATCGCTGAATTCAAGGACGTAAAAGAGAAGGTAGAGCAGTTCCTCGATGTCTTCAAGTTCCGTGAGGCTCAGAAGGAAGCCATGAACTTGGCACGTATCGGTAATAAGTATATCACAGAGTGCGAGCCTTGGAAGGTTTGGAAGACCGACCCTAAGCGTGTGGAGACCATCTTGAACATCTCCCTCCAGTTGGTAGCCAACCTCGCCATCGCCTTCGAGCCATTCTTGCCATTCTCTTCAGAGAAGCTCCGCAAGATGATCAACATGCCTAACTTCGAGTGGAGCCAGCTCGGCAGCACCGACCTCTTGAAGGCTGGTGACCAGCTCGCTGAACCTGAGTTGCTCTTCGAGAAGATAGACGACGAGACCATCGAGAAGCAGCTCCAGAAGCTGGAAGATACCAAGAAGGCTAACGAGGAAGCTTCTTATAAGGCAGAGCCTATCAAGCCAGAGGTTAGCTTCGAGGACTTCGAGAAACTCGACATCCGTGTAGGCCATATCTTGAACTGCGAGAAGGTGAAGAAGTCTAAGAAACTCTTGAAGTTCACCATCGACGATGGTAGCGGCGTAGAGCGCACCATCTGCTCAGGTATCGCCGCATACTATGAGCCAGAGCAGTTGATTGGCAAGGACGTACTCTTCGTTGCCAACTTTGCTCCTCGCAAGATGATGGGCATCGAGAGTCAAGGTATGATTCTCTCCGCAGTCAACTTCGATGGTAGCCTCAACGTCACCTCGCTCTTGGGCAAGGTGAAACCAGGAAGCCAAGTAGGATAATCCCTATACATTATTAATATAAAAAGGTGGATGCAAGAAGTCTCTCCCATGAGACCCTGCATCCACCTTTTGCTTTTGCATAAACTAATCAATATAATAAAACTAACTAAAAACCGAACTCTTTAGCTCGCATCAGAGCCTCCAAGTAGTAATAGTCGGCATAGATGATGCTAGCATCTATCTCGCTACCAGCAGGATGATGCCCCGTGCTGTGCATGAGGAAGGCAACGTTCTTCTTGCCACTCTGGTACTTCGGAGTACTCAGTTGGGCAAGCGATTGCAAGGCAAACTGCTGATATTCCTTACCCTTCTCGCCGCCCACATACTTTCGCAGTTCGAGCAAGGCATCAGCCACCACACAAGCCGCGCTAGCATCCTTAGGAGCTTGCAAGCCACGAGGGTCGTCCATATCCCAAAGAGGTATCAAGTCATCGCTTGTCTCCTTGAGACGCTTGATATAGATGTCGGTCACCTTTTGGGCGAAATCGAGGAACACCTTGTTGTGGGTATAGCGATATACCATGGTATAGCCATAAATAGCCCAGCTCTGTCCACGTGCCCACATCGAGTTGTCGGCATATCCCTGGTGGGTCACACCCTTGATGAGATTGCCATTGATGGTATCATATACCGCCACGTGATAGCAACTGCCATCTGGTCGGAAATGATTTTGCATCGTGGTCTTGGCATGAGTTACCGCCAAATCATAGAGGAGTTTGTTGCCCCCATTCTTGGCAGCCCAAAACATCATGTCGAGGTTCATCATATTGTCCATGATGGTATTGTGAGGCCAGTTGCGAGGCTTTACCTCACGAGGCCAACTCAATATCGTACCCACGATAGGATTGAAGAGGGTGGCAAGAGAGTCGGCGGACGCCAAGATGACTTTCTTGTAGTCTTGGGAGTGATTCACCTCATATCCCTTGCCATACGAGCAGAACATCAAGAAACCGATGTCATGGTCATAGCAGGGGCGGTAGGCAATGCCTCGAAGGGCATTTGTATAACCTTCGGCAGCCGTTCTAACGGCGTTATCATGCGAAATTTGGTAGTCCATCCACAAGATGCCAGGCCAGAATCCATCGCACCACTCCTCAGGCGTTGCCTTACGGCAGTTCCATCCCTTCTGCTTGTCATCTTTCAAGATGTTGCGAGGCTCCATCGTATAGTCGTAAGAACCATCTTTCCGCTTCAGCTCCGCCAAGGCACGAGTCACTTGCTTGTGGCAATATTGCAACTGCTTATCGACATCGAGAGCAGGTACATCCTCATTCACCTCCGTCTTAGCAGCCTCTTTCTTCTGCTTTTCAGAAGAACTAGCCTGCATTACCGAGCCATTAGCCAGCAACAAGGCAGACACAAAAAAAAGTATTCTTCCTATTTTCATCGTCATAGTTTTATTATCAATACGATTAAAAGGGGAAGAATACTTAAACTTACAGTAGATATTCCTTTTATCCGTTATTCTTTTACTATAAACACGAGTTATATTCTACAACGTGAAGCGATAGCCGACTGATACCCCAAAGCCTTTGTTCTTGCAACTTTTATCAACCTCCTTTGGGGCATTGCTCACGTTGGTCAAACCGAGGTTGTACTGTGCGCTGAGGATCACACCCATATACTCATAAGATACGCCAATAGGGATGGAGACATCGAGTTTCTTGGTAGGCCAAGTATTCGTCAATGTCTCCGTCTCCTTAGCCGTCACCTCCTCATTTCGGATGGTAACCTGGGTATAGTCCATCTTCCACTTGCCGTCACCGCATAAGAAGCCTGCCTGCACACCCAATGTCAGCGACAAGTTGCGAGTGATGTAAGCCCTTACCTTCAGAGGCACCTGGATATAGTCCAAATTGACATGGATGTTATCATATCCTTCGAGAGTCGTGGATTTATCTGGGTTCTCATTCTCCGCCTGATAACTAGGGAACTTGAAACCGAGGCGAGCATAGTTCACGCCCAGACTCACAGCCACTTCCTTAGTGGCACGATACTCCACATCGACACCGCCATTGAAGCCAGCCTGATATTTCGACTTCAGCACCTCACTTCCACTGAAACTGAGTTCATTATTGCTCCAGTTGGAAATACCCACCCCCACATGAGGAATCACCGAGAACTTACCCACAGGACTCTCCGTCTCTTGCGCATTGATTCCCATGACAGAAGCCAACAGCAAAGCGAGACTCATTATTCTTTTCTTCATATTCATCATTCTTGCTTGTAAATAGTTACTACTATAAGAAGAAACGGCAGCAATAGGTAAATATTGCATCGTAGAGTGAGGCTTATCAAACAAAAAACAGCAAAATGATGTTCTTAGGCATCGCTTTGCTGTTTCATTATTGAGTTGATCTCTTTGACTATTTCACGACTTTCTTTCCTTGATGAATGTAGATGCCATGAGGAAGGTTGTTTGGATTCATCTTCACACCTTGCAAGTTATAATAAGTATCATCATCTATCTTCTCTGCATTTACTGGCGAGATACCCGTCGTACCAGACTTCTCATAAACGATGGTAAGTTGAGGAACCAAGTCTTCACCCTTGAACGTGACATTAGGAGTAACCTTGGTATTTATTACATCTTTAGCTCTGGAAGAATATATTTTATTAGATGTTCCGGCCTGATCCATTACCTTTGCGATAAAGACAGAGAAAGTCGCACCTGCCAGCGGCTTCACTGAAGCTGTCACATCTATATTGTTTGTCCACGCATCAACGGTATAAAAAGCCTCACTGATTTTATCAAAGGGAGCTTTTGTGCCATCACCTTTCATGGCGAATTCAGCAATAGGTTCACTCTTTAAAGCAGAAGTAATCTGGTCTGCCACATCATTGTAAGTGGTCTTGTTTGTCACGTCAGAAGTCAGAGGATAGAGGCGCATTTTGCTATCACCTTTCTTATAATTGGTCACCAAGCGCAAGGTGGCTGACTTCACCTGATAGCCATCATCTGTTGCAGGGACATCAAATGACAACAAACCATAGAAGCTCTGACCATTAGTTGCATCCGTCTTCATCTCAAGAGTTTCTTGGGTACCCCAGGTATTACTAGGACTGTTACTTCTCACCCAAGTATCACCAGATGCAGTCAACACCTTAGTCTCTCCTTGTGCAAAAGTTCCCATTGCAAACATAGCAAATGCCATTGCCATTACGCCTTTAAGTAAATTCTTCTTCATATTATTCTTACTTTAAGTTAGTATTATTAGTTATTTTGACCATATTACGGATGCGAGAACACCTTTACGTAAAATCCCTCGTCTAAATCTCAAAAAAGATTCGGACGAGGGATTTCTTAGGATTGCCTCCGAAGAAAGGAGGCGATATTCACAATATATGGTAACGCTTGTCGATGATTACAACTGACTTTATCGATAGAGCATCAAGGTGCTCCAGCCCAACTGGTCGAAGGCTCCAGAGTTGCTACCATATCGGTCATCGCCAGGACCACATTCAGGACGCATCTTGTCTGCCATCTGCTTTACATAGATAAAGCCCGATGTCAAGCCTTTCACCTTGGCATAATGATTATAGTAGATTTCCCAACCTGGGCGAACGCTACCTCGACCACTGTCATCAGCTAAAGAGGTATGGATGGCACTATGATTCTTGTCACGGCAAGTACAATCCACGCAATATTCCAAGCGGTTGAAAGGCATATTGGATGCAGCTACGAGCCACTGACCATTCTTGTTGGCATTGTCTGAGCCATTGCGGAGGTTGCTCAAAGCCACATACTCACCGAGTTTCAATAGCGCATTGTCGTTGGCACTGAAGAAGTCGAGCTTTGCGGCATCGGCATTGAGCTTGTTCTGCTCATAAAGAGAGTAAGCCATCTGTGCCAAGTTGGCTGTCACCATTGCCGACATCTGTGCGTGTCCTTGGTCACGACCACTCTCCTGGTCTTGCGCCAACATTTCGCCACTACCCAATGGATCTGACAAGAAGTCGCCATTGATCAAATACTTGATGCAGCCATTGCCTGGACCTTTATAGAAGTAGTTGACTACATAGTTTACCATCTCGCTATTCTCTGTCAAGATACCAATTGCCATATAAGAGCACATGTTCACCAAGTCCCAGTTACTCCATTGGTGCTTGGCACAAACATTGGCATCCTTATGCTCCAAGAAGTCCTTGTTCTTGGTGGCGAAGACATCGAGCATCCATTGCTTGAACTTGCCCAAGTCGCCAGCATTCCATCCGTCGTATGCCAACATGATTTCCGCAGCACAAGCAAAGGTATAACCTTGCGCACCTGCTGCCAATACCTGGTTGGCATCATTGGAGGTAATTTTCTTACACTTGTTAGCCCAGGCATTCATAATTTCGATAGACTTCTTGGCATAAGCCTCATCACCTGAGAGTTTCCAAATAAGTGCAGTCTGGTAAGCCGCTGCTGCATCACGCATGGCGTAAGCATAGTTTTCCTTGTCAATACCCGTACCCGTAGGGTCACCACGTACAATGAGTTCCTGTGGCTCAGGCTCACGAGTCAAAGAGGAGTAAGGACTCGTCTTCAAGGCTTGAAATTCCGCTGTCACCTCTGGAATAGTATTGCCTTCCAACTCCGTTTTCACACGAGCGAAATCCTCAGCTGTGTACATAGCACATGGGTGATTGAAAGTATATGTCGCTTCGACATCTGGGTCTGTAGGTTCCTCAGGCATGGTCAAGTCAACCTGTCCAAACTCATTCTCCCTACAAGAGGTTGGCAGCAGCATAAGTGCTGCCAAACCTGTGATGATTAAACTTTTCTTGTTCATGATACTTATTTTTATCAAAATACGTATGTCTTTGCTTGTTTACGGCACGCCTTCGATTATTTCTTCTCGAAAGTCAAGCCATCCACGTTCTTGATATAAGACTCCAGGTCATCCATGCTCTTGAAGCTCTGGAACCAGTAGAGGTTGAACTTCAACTGATGATCCACAGTCTTGATGTCAGCATGCTTCAACTGGAAGACGGTGAAAGAAATTGTCTCGTTGGTTGGGGCGATGCCGCCTGTTCCGAATGCCACCTTCGACAGGTCATATACGAAGACATGACTACCGTCTGAGCACTTATATTCGCTTGAGTACTTGTTGTTTCCTCCACCAAGAGCCTTGAAATTCTTGCCACTCACACTCTTACCCACAACATCGAAGTTGAGGTTACGAGATGTAATTCCTGACTCCAAATCCTTGACATCATCCATCTTCACGGCAATGATAGGATAGTTGCCGGCATGGAGAGTGACAGGCAGGTCGTACCACTTGAGGTCGGCACGCTGGTTGGTTGCGTTCTGCTTGTAAGTGGTGATGGTGAGATAACCGTCATGCCACTCATGAGAAGTAGATGTGCCGTTGCCACTCTGCTTTGCGTCATAAATACTATAGTGGTTCTCGTTGTGGAAGGTCTCACGTATCAAACCAGCTGGGATGTTCAACTTGATAGTACTGCTCTTGCCTGTAGCAGGAGTGGTAGCTGTAATCTCCACTGTGCCGAAGCCCTTGAAGGTTACGACTCCATCAGCTACTGTTGCCACGTTTTCATCAGATGAAGTCCATACTATCTGAGATGTCGTACATTCAGCAGGAACTGTGGTATAATTCAAAGTCAAAGACTTCTCGTTCAAAGCGCAAACATAGCCCTTGTCGGCAGAGTAGGTCTGGTCGATGGTTACATTCTCTGGAGCTACCACCTTGCGTATGTTCACAGTCTTCTCGCCTACCACGCCAGAGCCATCGAGTGCCGTGGCAATCACCTTGACAGGAGTCAAGATTGCTGAAGCCTCCTTGCCAGTCAACACACCCGTCATTGGGTCGATGCTGGCAGCATTCTCGTCATCCACGCTCCACTTCACGGTCTTGTAAGTAGAGTTGTCTGGAGCAATGGTAGCTGTCATCTGCAAGTTGTCACCAGAGTAGATTTCGTCCTTATCGGAAGTCACTGCGATACTAGTAGCTTGGCGCATCTCCTTGGAAACAACGACTTTCAAGTTGGCATTGATACCGCTACCCTCGTACAAACCCACAGGAGCAATCTGAACGATGGAATAGCCATCACCATCCACCGCCGTTACAAGTCCCTCGTCACTGATGGTTGCAAAGTCATCATTGGAAGATGACCAAACAGCATCTCTAAAGGTTGTGTTCTCTGGCAACATCGTATATTCCAACTGCAAGGTCTCGCCCTTGATCATTGGCAAACATTTGGCACCAGTGGCATCGGTATAGATGAGCTGTTGCTTATCTTGTGAGAGATTGAACTCCACCGATGAAGGGATGACAGCACCATAAAGGTCGCTCTGCTTGTCATCATCGCTACATGATGTCAGTGATGCTGTAGCCAAACCAAGCATCAGCATCATAGCGTATATCTTGTTGTTATTTCGTTTCATTGTCTTATTATTTTTTATGAGCAAATGAATTAACTTTCCCTTCGGCCGTTGACCGTTGGTTCTTCACTCTTCACTTAATTCTTCTCCCATCCTGGGTTCTGACCGATATTAGGATTCAACTGCATTTGGTCGGATGGCAATGGATAGAGATAGAGCTTGTCGTCCCACTGTCGATTGTCGTAGAGGATGATGCAACCATCTGCATCCAACTGGCGGCTTTGGTTAGCCCACAGCGACTCAAACTGAGTTCCCTTCCACTTCACGCCGAGCAAGGTTTGTGGCATTTCCACTGGAGCAGTAGCCCAACGCTTGAGGTCATCAATGCGGAAGCCCTCAAATACCAACTCTACTGTGCGCTCACGACGAATCTCCTCACGCATACTCAAGCCATTGTTATCCACTAAGGCATTGCTGAGCTTCACCATCTTAGGGTTAGAACGCTGGCGAACCAAGTTGACGCTCTTGTCAAGGTCGCTATCAGAGATTCTGCCTTGCAACTCATATACAGCTTCTGCAAAGTTGAGAAGAACCTCTGCATAACGAATCACAGGGAAGTCCATGCTCTCATATCTGTCTGCCACCTGACGCTCGACTGCCCATTTGTGAGTTTGATAGCCACTGTTGGCTGTAGCGCCCACCTCCTTGGCACGGCTCAAATCACTGTCATCCCATGCTGTACGGCAATGCTCTGCGGTATTGTCCCATACCTTAGTACCACGCTGAGCCAAGGTAGTCAACATACGGTTGTCACGATTCTGGAACTCAGAGGTTGCCTGATCATAACCCTTGAACTGGGCAGACTTCTCGATTGGCAGACCATCTTGACAAACATACATATTGGCGAGCTTGCGAGTAGGATATACGGCATTGGTGAGATAAGCCTTGGTGATGTTCAAGCCTACGCCATCTGCCAATCTATGGCGGCGAGCCAAGATATACTCAGTATTATCCTTGGTGGTCAAACCAGCAGGATTGCACTGTGCATCCTCCAAGATAAACATATAGCGATAGCTCTCTGTGCCCAACTTTTCATTGTAGAAGAGTTTGTAATGTCCTGACTCCATCACAGCCTTGGCGGCAGTCTTGGCGGTATTGAGCAGAGAGGTGACACGCTCACTGTTCTCTGTAGCATCAGCGCCCCCATTGTGGAACTTCTGCCAAGTACCCTCGAAGAGAGCCACGCGAGAAAGGAACGCATTGGCGGCATCCTTGCAGAGGCGCCCTGACTCGGATGGAGTATCAGGCAAACCATTGGCGGCATCTTGAAGATCCTGGATACACTGGTCGATGACCAAGCCACGATCATCACGCACCGCGTTCATCTTAGGCGAATCAATATCCACAGGCTCCGTCAAGAGAATTACATTACCATAGAGCTGCACCAACTCAAAGTAGCAGTAAGCACGGAAGAACTTAGCCTCAGCCACTGGCACTGCGATGGATTTCTGATCACCAAAGCTAGCAGCATTCTTCAACAGCAAGTTGGTGTAATAGATATGCTGATAGAGCTTGGTATAGTTATTGTCCTTTTCTGGCACTGTATTGGTACCCTGGCTATACACATTCACGTTAGCCTCAGCCATCAAGTCGCTTCGGGTATCGCTATGAGGACCATCGCTCACGGCATACTGATAAGGATCACCACTCTGAATATCACGAGTATAGCTATAAAACTGGTTGGCGAACAACTGGAAGTTGGAAGCTGATTTCCAAACGGTATCGTCGTTCATCTGCGCCTCTGGCGAGAAGTCCAAGCAACTGGTCATTGCCATCGCCATCATTCCCACACAGGCAACCTTGATTGTATTATATATCGTCTTCATAATTGAATTTCTTTATTGTTAGAATATCATTCTAATAGCATTAGAACTCTTCACTTAAAACGTCAAGTTCAAGCCAAACGTAAAGTTACGAGTGAATGGATAGCGACTCACATCACTGGCGTTACGCTTTGCCTCAGGGTCCCAACCATCCGTAATCTTAGTGCTCTCCCAAAGGTCTTCACCTGTGAAATAGATGCGTGCTGCATTCACGAAGCCCAACTTCTTCAACACTGATGCTGGAAGGTTGTAACCTACGGTGATATTCTTCAATCGGATATAACGACCATCCTGTGCTGTCAGAGAGTTTGCTTGATAGTTATAGCTCACGATGTTGGCATCCGTTGTATAAGGATTGTAGTAGGCGTTCGGATTGGTCTCGCTCCAGGTGTTACCGATACTGCTCGTTGTAGAATTGGTATAGAGCGAGCGGAATGGAACCGTCCAGGCATCGATGCCACGATAAACGAAGCGGTTGGCTGAGCCTTGGAATACGATATTGAAGTCGATGCCCTTCCAGGATGCGCCTGCATTGAATGAGTAGGAAATCTCTGGAGTATCGCTACCGAGATAGATGTAATCTCTATAGTCGAGCACACCATCGCCGTTCTCATCACAATACATATTGTCACCCACACGCAAGTTGCTTGGCATACCGATACCATTGTTAGGATAGTATTTTGCCAAATATGCCTTCAGCATCTCCTCGTTCTGAATCTTGCCACCATAACGAAGACCGAAGATAGAGTTGAGGGAGTAACCTTGCTGGGTGCTGGTATAACCAGACTTCAAGACGGATGTACCACCATAGTCGGTCAACTCATTGCGAGCAAAGGTGATGTTACCACCCACGTGATACTGCACCTCTCCTATCTTTCCATTATAGTTGATGCTACCTTCAAATCCCCAATCCTTAAACTTACCGCTGTTGGCTGTAGGGGCTGCATCACCCAAGATGGCTGGATAAGTGATCGCCACGAGCATGTTGTCGTTCTTCTTCAAGAATCCTTCCACCGTACCACTCAAAGCTCCATTAAAGAAACCGAAGTCGAGGGCAATATTGTAGTTCTTGATGCGCTCCCACTGACGGGTGGTAGAGGCAAACTTACCATTGGTAGTGATGGTGGTCAAGCGATCGCTACCCACGTATGCGCCACTCGTCGTCTTGAGGTTGTAGAACTGATAACCATCATAGTTGTCGATACCACTCTGCGAACCCATCTCTGCGTATGAGGCACGGAGCTTCAAGTTGCTAATCCACTTCACGTCCTTCAAGAAGTTCTCCTGATTGATGCGCCACCCGATAGAGGTTCCCCAGAAGAACGCCCAACGGTTTTGTGGCAAGAACTTAGAACTACCATCATAACGACCATTGAACTCCAAGAGATACTTGCTGTCGAAGTCATAGTTGAAACGACCGAAGTAAGACATAATGGCATTGCGATAGTTGTACTTGCGAATATCATCGCTAGTCAAGGTCAAGGTACCATTACCATTGATTACATCAAGACCTTCCAAAATGTCAGTATAATTGGCACCGAAGTTCTCCATATCCTTCAACTCATACTGAGCACCGAGGGTGAGACTGGTGTTATGCAGCTTGGCGAATGTCTTATGGGCATTTAAGAAACCAGAGATGCTATAGAAATCGGTACGAGAAGAAGTCTGCTGGAAGTAAGACTTCTCCTGTGTAGGATCTTGCAAGGTTTGCGCCGTGCCTGTATAATTATAATAGGTAATGGCATTCTGCACCTTGCGACGGCGAGCCTCGTTGGTATTGTAGCCTACGTTGACGTTACCATCGAGCCAGTCGGTAATCTTAGCCTTCAAGGTCTCGCTGATACTCAAGCCACGTACTGAGAGTTTGTTGTCTCCACCCTGCTGAAGTTTAGCCACAGGAGAGCCCCATGTACCCCAAGCATAAGCCTGCCCATCCTGTGTGGTGAGAGGCAAACCTGGCATAGGCATACTGGTAGTCAAGGCCGAGCCTACCAAGGTAGGAGCCACTTGCTCCTGACGGCTGAAGGCGATGCTACTCTCCAAAGTAAATATCTTGTTGAGTTTATTGCTATAGTTCCAGCGGATATTATATCGCTTGTTGTTGTTGGTACCATACTGCAAGGTAGAACCATCGTAGAGGAAGCTACCAGAGATACGATAAGAGCTCTTGTCATTACCGCCAGCCAAGCTCAAGCTATGGTTAGTGCTCCAAGTGCTACCAAAGAGGCTGCCCAGCCAATCCGCATTGTCATCAAAGACAAAGTCCTTGACATCAGTGAAACCTGCATTACCAAATGGGTTGGTGGTCTTCTCCAAGTCGATGTAACCGCCCTTGTATTTCTTGGCAAGTTCTGCGTATGTGTACCATACATTGCTTGTATTATTGTCATTTCTCAAAGCCTGCTGCACACCATCAGCCCATTGGTCGATTTTACAAAGTTCTGGCATCAAGCCTACAGTACGAAGCGTGGCACTACCGCTATAGTTTATCTGGAGCTTGCCTTCCTTACCCTTCTTGGTCGTGATGAGGACAACACCACCAGCGGCACGGCTACCATAGATGGCAGCGGAACCATCCTTCAGGAAGTTGATGCTCTCGATGTCATCAGGGTTGAGCAAGCGCATTTCGCTTACGCTATTCGCAGCCACACCATCGATGACCACCAAAGGCTCTGTAGAGTTCATGGAAGAAGAACCACGGAGGTTCAAGTTCCAGCTCTCATCGCCAGGAGCAGAAGAGGAACGAGTAATCATGACACCAGGCACCTGACCTTGTAATGCCTGCAAAGGAGAAGACAAGCCACCTTTCTCTTGGAACGCCTTGCTATCGACTACGGTTACCGCACCGGTCAACGACTCTTTCTTCTGCACACCATAACCTACGACCACCACCTCTTGCAGAGTCTGGTTGTCATCTTCCATGGTCACATTGAGCTGAGGACCAGCTACCTTCAAGACTTGTTCTGTGAAACCGATGTAGGAAAACTTGAGTTGTGCGCCCTTCGCCGCCTTGATGGAATAATGACCATCGAGGTCGGTCACGGTACCGCCTTGTTGTCCTACCACTTGCACTGTCACGCCGATAAGAGGCTCACCCGTCTTATCCACTACAGTACCTTGCACCTGTTGCTGTTGCGCTACTATCGGATTAGGATTGCCGGCTGCCAGCAAAGAGGCTGAGAACAGGGGCATTGCTAATCCTGAGAGCATACAAACTTTAATGAATTGTTGCTTCATATAGGTTGAGTATTTATAGTTTTGGTTATTCTTTTGTGTTTAAATGATCTTACGTAAGTACGACTTCATATCCTTTGTCGAGAGATAGATATGGGTCTCCACCGTGCGCTTGCTCAACTGGAGCTTCTCCACGATCTCATCAGTGGTCATCTCTTCGTGCTTATACATCTTATATATAGCAGCACGCTTGGCTGGCATCTCGGCGAGATGCTGACGCTCGAAGGAGAGGATGTCGGCTGCCTCAATGCGCTGAGCCATGGAGGAAGAATCCATGCTAGACATGGAAGCCATCATCTGCTTCTCGGTCTCACGCACGAAAGCCTTATGGCGTGCATCATCGATAATCATGCGCTTCGCCATCACAAAGAGTAAGTTCTTGGCGGTCTCCTCAGAGATGACATCCAATGACATCACCTTGATAAAAAGATCTTGGAGCATATCCTCGGCAGCCATCACATCGTGTGTATAGCTCACGAGATATTGCTTGAGGTCAGAATAGTACTTCTTATATATAGAAGCTACCACGCTGCGGTTTTGAAGATTGTCGTTACGTTCCATATCTACTTAGGTTTTGTTTTATGGTTGCAAAGATAAAACCATTTTCAATACGAAGCAACATTTTGGACACCAACTACCGCCAACTCCTTTTGCAAGAAGTCCAATTCGTTTAACCACTTATATTTCAAGCATTTGTAGCCTTAGCCTAGCAAGTCTATCTAATTTAGAGATAGTTACAACTTGATGTTTTGCGCCTTCAGATACTCCGTTGGAGTCATGCCTTCCACACGACGGAAGGTGCTGAAGAAGCTCGATTTCTTGAAGCCGCATTTCTCGCTCAACGCCGTCAAGGTGTATTTTTTATACTCGCCCTCGGCTATCAGTCGCTTGAACTCTTCCAAGCGATAACGGTTGATAAATTCATAATAGTTCTCCTTCACATAGAGACTGAACACCTGGCTCAGCTTGCTGGATGACAAACCGAGCACTTCGGCAAGGTCGCTCATCTTCAGGTCGGGATTGATATAGCATTGCTTCTCCTCGATGTAAGCCTTCATCCTCTCCACGATGTCGGCGAACTCCTTCTCATCGACTTTCACTCGAGCATACTTGGTGGTCGTTGCCTTACCTATTGTCTCTTCCACATCCGATTCAAGACTCTCGTTCTCTAAGTCTTGCTGCACTTCCATCTCTGCCTTTTCCTGCTCTATCTCCATCAAGGCACCCTCTATCTCGTTGCGCTCGTCGAGGAGCACCTGGGTGTTCTTATGATAGTTGCGCCACATCAGCAAGAGGATGATGGCTGCTATCAAAATGATGAGTTCGAGGATGGCTAGCCAAGAAGGCAATACCGTAATCTGATAGGTTCGCTCCGTGGCTGGCGCACCTGCCAAGCGCACCTTCAAGTGGTGTATGCCTGGCCATAAGTGGGTAATCTCCACATCCTTGCCATCGCTTACGCTTCGCCAAACCTCATCGCCCTCCATCTTATACTGATAGAGTCGTCCATACTGTCGTGCATAGTCTTGCAACAAGATGCGGAAGGATAGTTTCTCCGAGAGGATGTTCCAACGGATGCTGATACGATGCTCATCGTTGGCATGGTCTTCGAGGGCATACTCCATCAAGTCGCTTCCTCGACGGATGTCGTAGAGAGCGATGTGGTAAGGATTATGGCGCAACCAACTCTCCAATGCCTGTCGGTTCACCCTCATCAATCCATTGGAGGTAGCCACCCAGACATTCCCCTTGGCATCCATGTGTATGCCATCGGAGTTGATGAACTGGCACATCAAACCCTCGCCATAACCAAAATGCTGCAAGTCTTGCATCTGATAGTTCAAGCGATACAACCCTTGGTCGGTGGCTATCCAGTAATATCCCTTCATGTCGTCCAAGAACCCATAGCACTTGCTGCCCACAAACTCGTTGGGCATCTCCAACTGCCCGAATCGGGTCATTGCCGGATTCGTATAGAATATCTGAGTCTGCTTTGGGAAGAACATCAAACCTTGATGCCCCCTTACGCAGCCCAAGTTCACTTCCGTATTGAAGAAACCTTTTGGGAAATGAGCGTTCTCGAATGTTTGCGTAGCTGCCACATAGAGCGATATGCCTTGCGAGCAAGCCCATCCGTTGCCTTTGTTGTCGAATCTGACGGTGGTGACACCACCACAAAGCCGGGAATTGTTCTCGGTATATCTCATGATATGTCCCTCGCCATTCCACACGAAGACACCCTCACTTGTGCCTATCCACAACTTGCCGTCTCGGCTCACATCAAGCGAGGCTATCGTGGCTGTCGTCAGCAAAGGTTCACCAGGAATACGAGAGACAGCAAAGGTTTGCGGATTCAAGATCAACAAGCCTCCATCGTAGGTGCCGATATAATATTGTCCCTTGTAAAAAAGTATATTGGTAATGATATGAGCTCCCAATAATTGCTCCATCGGAATCAATTTCATCATCTTACGAGCCTCATCCACATAGTACAAGCCCTCGTTGGTACCTATGATTTTCACCTGGTTGCCGATGTAGAAGGAACGCACATTCAAGCCCTCGGTCGTGAAGTCGCCGAAGTGATAACGCTGGAAGATGGGAGCCTTATAATAAGTATAAGACATGCCGAAGCGGAAGAAGCCAAACCAGTTGACTCCATGCACATCCTTGACGAAGCAATAGATAGCATCACTCGGTAGGCGATGTTTTCTATCGCCTTTCACGTAATACATCTCCTTGATCTTCGCCGTGTTGGCATCAAGCAAGAAAGCACCCGAACCATCCGTTGCCACCGTCACCTCTCCATGCGAAGTCGCTTGCAAGAAGGTGATGATATTGCCAACGCCCGAAATCGGACGGGGAGCTGCATGGGATTTCAAACTATAGACAAACAAGCCATTGTTCTTGGTTCCGATAAAGAACTTGTCTTTCCAAATCGCCAAGCGGCTTAACGCAGCACCTTTCGGCATTTTTTCGGCAATCACATACGAGCGATACTTGCCAGTCTGAGGCACATAACTGTTGAGGGCATAGCGGCTCAAGAACCAGACGTTACCTTTTGCATCCGCCTTGATGTCTCTCACACCATTCTCCACACCCATCTGTGTAGCCCCCACGGTGATGACTCGGCTTCCCTTTTCATCAAAGACATGAAAGCCCTCACGGTTGCCTGCATAGAGTTTTCCCTTGAAAGCCAAGATCGTTTCCGCCTTGCCGATTTCCGGATGAATTTGTCGGAAGTCTGCCTCTCCCTTACGCTTTGCGAAGATTCCCTTGCCTGTGGCTGCATAGATGGTATGATCTTCGCTCTCGCAGAGTTCGAAGACATACGTGCCCTCACCTCCAGGTTTGAAGGTGACGATACGCTTGCCGTTATAGAGACTGACACCATCGCTGGTGGCAAGCCACATTCGTCCTAGATGGTCGGGCATAATACGAGAGACCGACTCGCCCGAGAGTCCGTCCTCCTTGGTTACAAAGTGAAAAACCTCGTCATTGACGATGTCAGCACGACAAACCGCCAAGCTACACATCATCAATAAGAGGCATATATAATAATGTATATATTTCATTGTTTTGATCCTTGCAAGCTATTCAGGTATTGTATTCGCTTGCAAAGATAGTACAAATCGAAGAAAACACCAAACTTTTGCTGGTTTTTCTCACAAACATCGCCATAGCCACTAGGGACTAAGGTTGGGATGCGTGGCATCAAGCATTTACTTCTGCCAATATACCGCATAGCGGCAGTGGTGGGCATCATAGAATGGAATGAGTTCCACTCCTGCCTTCGTCTTGAAGTCCTTGATGCTCTTCAAGCCATCGTACTTCGCTTTCTCCACTACCGATGATGGTATCTTGAAGTCGAAGGTATAGTAATCATTGTACTTCGTAGGGTCGCTGAAAGGATGCTCTACCTTGTCGAGCTTGCCAGCCATCACGATTGGACCATACACCAAAGCCACCTTGGAAGCATCATCCTTGGTCGCCTCCTCTCGGAGTTGCATACCCAACTGCACTTCCACCTTGTCGCCTGCCTTCCATTGACGAGAGATAGCCACGTAGCCATCTGTTCCTTTCGTAGCCTTTACCTTCTTGCCATTCACCTTGATGTCCATCTTGGTTGCCCAATATGGATAGCGGAGACGAAGGGAGAAAGCCTTTGACTTGCCACCTACCGTCAAGGTCGTAGTGGATGACTGGGGGAAAGCGGTCTGTTGGGTGATAGTCGTTCCCTCCCAATCCACTTGTGATGGGATGAAGAGATTTACATAGAGACTTGGCTTTTCGACATTACCTTTCAGGGATGCGTTGCCTTTTGTCGAGGTGGAAGCATCGGAATGGAAATAGATGCTGGACGCATACTTCACATGACTCTCGAAGCCACTGCCCACACAGCACCAGAAACTGCTGTCTCTCGTAGAATACAAGCGATAAGCACCCGTTTGCAATGGGGTAAAATAGCATACCATCGAACTCTCAGGGTCTTGTTGACCAAGGATATGATTGTAAAGCGCACGCTCGTAGTAATCTGCTATCTTGCTCGATGGATTCCAAGAGAAGAGGTGGTCGGCAAGCTTCAGGAGATTGTAGGTGCAACAGTTCTCACCATCATAGCCTGTGAGATGCTTGCTCTGCTCCGTTGGCTTGAAGAGATGCTCCTTATCAGATAACTCACCTGTCACAAAGGCATGGTCGTTCACCAAGGTCCAGAAGAGGAGTTCTGCCGCCTTGCGACTGTCCTTGGCACCAAAGAGTTCGTAGTTGCGAGCCTCACCCAAGAGTTTCGGGATGAACGTATTGGCGTGGTTGGCACCCAAGTCGGGGTTGCCAGCCTTCAATGGGTCTATCTTCTCGTTATGATAGAAATAGCGAGCCACCCAGAGGTATCGCTCATCTTGGGTGAGGGCATAGAGTTCATACATCGCCTCATTGAATCCACCGAACTCATTGCGTATCATCTTCTTGCGAGTTTCCTCAGAGAGTGGTTTGAGCTTGTTGTAAACCCAGTCGCCCATGCCTTTTGCCATCTCCAAGGCTTTCTCATTGCCCATCATCTGGTACTGGTCTATCAAGCCCTGCACGATTTTATGGAGCGTATAGAAAGGTGCCCACACGCTCTTGCCTTGAATATTTCGGTCGATGAGTCCTTCTGCGAAGGCACTCAGATAGCCCCCTCTGCCGTATGCCAGCTGCACCTCGGCTAGCCCGTTCACGATACTATCCGCCTTTGCCTTCACTGCCTTCGAGCCTGTCTGGGCATAGAGGGTGGCGTATGCCGAGAGGAGATGTCCCGTGATATGACCACGAAGGTCGCAGTCGAGGGATTCCCATCCGCCGAGTTTCTTCACCGTCATATATCCTCCCTCTCTGCTAGAGAAAGCACCGCTGGTATTGCGGAAGCTCTGCAAGAGCGAGCTTACAGGTATCGACATCATCCAAGCCGAGTCTCGCTTCATGTTCTCTTGGAAGCGAGAAGGAAGGAGACGTACCTGATTCATACGGAAAGGTTGGCACTTCATACTGCCACCGTTTCCGACAGCAAGAGCCTTACCTCCTGAGGAAAGGACATTAAAACTGCTTGCCACAAGCAAGCCTGCCACGATTGCTATTGATTTCTTGTTCATGATGATGTTTCGATTGTAAGATACTTGTACTGATTCTACAAGATAATACGGATATGGAAAAGATAGTACGCAAAAAGCCTTATCTCAATCTTTCCATTACGTCCTTTGGAATATCAATGCGAATAGGTTGCACCGCTCCCTTGTATTCCTTATCGGCATCGGCTACCGCCACCAACCAACAGGTGAAAGACCTGCGTGCATTGTCCCACCCTGCCTCGTATGGATAGAAGCGGAAGGTGGTATCATTGATTTTCTTCACGGGTCCATTAATCACCTCTATATGAGGTTTCTTCTTGCCATGCTCCAGGGCTGATTTGCCATGCGAGCTATCCGTATAGACTGCCTTTATGTGAAAGGTGATGCCCTCCATATCTTGCAAGTCAAGTTTCATACCACCTTGCAACTTTTCATCGTATGGCACCAACTTACCTTCATACTCGAAGCCCACATACTGTACCTTCTTACCTGTCGTCTCCAGGTATCGAGCCTCTGTCATTTCTGCCATTTCCTGGTCAAAATACCAAAAAGCATCATGCTTATCGCCCTTATATATATAATAAGGTGAAGGAAGAGGACGAGAAGCGGAAGCCTGCTCAGGCATTTTTCCCTTGTCTGCTCCATCCGTGCCCATCATATCGGAATGGAATCTCTCTGCAAGCCAACCATCCTTAGGATTGAGTTTACGGAGCGTTCCATCACTATTCAAACGCTGTTCTAACGCCTTTTGAATGAACTTCACCAAATACATGGCAGTCTTATCACCACAGTCGAAATGACCTCTACCGGTATCACAGAGGAAGGAGATGCAACTCTCGGGGTACATCATGCGAAAGGCAAGGGCTGGATTCACACGAGCCTCCCACCATTCATACTCGCCTTCCACCATCAAGCCCGGTATGCCATCGATGTTGCGATGACGTCCCCACTCCACATTATCCCTGCCATATCCACAGAGGTTGGTACGAGGAGCATCACCATGGAAGGAGATGATGCAAAGCGTGCGATTCGGGTTCCAAGCCGCAAAGTTCCATGGGAAAGTAGCTTGAGCGGAATGCCCCAAAGGGATGATGGGAGCCTTGGCTATCTCGGCATGACCGCTCTGGTCAGCAAGATTGCCCATCATCTCCTCGAAGATGTTCTGTGCCCCCGAAGTAGGACTCCAATCATTGCTGAAAGCTGGAGCCACCCATACCATCGCCACACCTAGTTGCTTCATCTGAGCTTGGAACTTCGGATTCTTATAGATAGCCTCCTCCGTCATATTCTGTTGGGAGAGTATCACAGCCTTCACCTTTTTGCACCCATCTGGCACCCAAAGGTAAGCCACCGGTGCCTTCCCCGTTTCATTGGAGATATAGCCTCGCAATGCGACCGACCACTGGTACATACCGTTTCCTCCCACACCTACGGCATGAGCTACACCTACCAAGATGCCTTGCAACAGCAAGACCATCATCACAACTTTCATTGCCATGCTCTTCAGAAGAGAGCACAGGCTCCATTCGATTCTCTCATTCATTCTTTCCATCTTCATAGTCTTTTTATAATGATACGGACCACGGTGCAAAGATACGCAATAAGCATATTATTATTATATTTGCAACCAAAAAGAGGAAACTATTATGCTTATCGGAAGAGAAAAAGAAATAAAGACATTGCAACAAGCCTACCACTCGGAATACTCTGAGTTTGTGGCTGTTTACAGTCGTCGTCGCATCGGAAAGACCTTCCTTATCAGAGAGGCGTTCAACTATCAATTCACGTTTCAACATACGGGCGTGTACAAGGAATCCCTCAAAAAGCAACTCCGCAACTTCCGAGATGCCTTGAAGATGAGCGGTATGAAGAAGGGAAACATCCTCACTCGGTGCTCAAATCGACATGGTGATTGACAGAAACGACAACATCATCAACCTTTGCGAGATTAAGTTCACCAAAGGAGATTAGCGTTCCACGATTTTCCATTCACCGATGGTTCGCTTGTCACTATCGTAGTTGACACCAACCTTAACCAATCGCTTACCATCTGCAGAATAAGGTATCAAGTAACCTTTATCATCAATCTGTTGTAGAGCTTCATCAGCACTCTTGTCATATTTCAGTTCCATCACATAGATGGTGTCTGGCATGTGGAGCACTGCGTCTGCCCTGCCAATGGCACTATCTTCCTCTACCTTGATATAGGCTCCCAGAAGATTGAAGATGAGATAGAACACTGTCTGGAAATCCTTCTCATTCTTGTTGGACAGGCGATTGGAGATGCTGACAAGATAGGCTTGCATCTTCTGCAAGGCACCATCCATCGTACCGTCATAAAGTTGCTCCAAGAATTCGAAGATGAATCCATTGTTGTCCATTTGTATTGGCGACAGATAATTAGGAGCCAATGATTTCACCATACCCAAACGAACTTCCTTATTAGGATAATCCAATTGAAAACTCTGCAATATCGGATTATATTTCTTGATGGTGAGATAACCACTTTGATACAGAAGAGGCACTGCCGATGTCATTTGCTCAGGAGAAACATCAAAGTCATCTACGGAAGCACTTTTCTTCTCAATATCCAAGATTCCCACATGATACTTTTGTAGGGTCTTGATGAGATAGCTTGGCGTACCAGAACTAAACCAATAAGCTGCAACTTTCTGACTTCTTAAAGCTTTAACCAAACTGAATGGATTGAATACATCTTCTGAATTCTCACTAAAATGATAGCCATCATAGAAGTTCTTCAACTCCTCTACCGTTTCATCAAAAGTCTTACCCAACGCCTTGGCTAGTATCTCCACATCCGCCTTCATCTCTGTCAGAAGTTCTGTCTTGCTGATACCGCAAATGGCAGATATGCACAATATATTTTGTCTTATCGACATATACATAGTTACCTTCACGTATTTTTGAAAAGGTTTGCATCCCTACAGGATATTTTCTTATCTCTTCCATAGCTTCGTTTTTGAAATCCACTGCGAAGTTACAAAGAAATCATCATATTACCAAAGATTTAGGGAAGAAAATAGGAAGGGGCAAGAGATTTTGGTGAAACAGTCTGATTAGATTATTTCCATCACTAGGGAGAAATAAAAAAGTCCCGACTTTTTCGGAAAAAGAATGACTAAAAAAGCAAAAAATAGCAGATTTGAGCTTTTGTTTTGAGTTTCAAGTGGTTGTGGCAGTCGTTG
>FR893183.1 GCA_000436035.1 Prevotella sp. CAG:732
GATGGTTAAGAGCCCTAAGACTGGTGCTTACGTTTTCGATGAGAAGATGGTACCTAATGAGGCTGTTAAGGATTTCTTCAAGGACTAATCGTTTAGTACTTAATATATCGGGAGGTTGCATTTCGCAAGAAGTGCAACCTTTTTTTGTTTTATTCGTGGCTTTAGAGAGAAAAAGTCGCCTCGAAATTTGGTGTTCTCGATGATTTCCTTTATCTTTGCAAAGTATATGTTCGCCCTATTGTGGGGCTATGGGGATGTACCCCTAGTTAATGAGCAATATTTTTGCAAAAATAGATATATATTTATGGGACTTTTTGGTTTATTCAGTAACAAGAAAAAGGAGACTCTCGACAAGGGACTCGAAAAGACGAAGGAGAGTGTATTCAGTAAGTTGGCTCGTGCCGTCGCTGGTAAGTCAACTGTAGATGACGATGTCCTCGACGACCTGGAAGAGGTACTCATCACTTCTGATGTCGGTGTGGAGACTACTGTCAAGATTATCCATCGCATAGAAGATAGAGTAGCTCGTGATAAGTACGTCTCTACCTCTGAGCTCAACAAGATTTTGCGTGAGGAAATAGCCAATCTCTTGTCGGAGAATCATTCCGATGACAATGAGGACTGGGATTTGCCTGCTGACCACAAGCCATACGTGATTTTGGTGGTCGGTGTCAATGGCGTCGGCAAGACTACCACGATTGGCAAGTTGGCATACCAGTTTAAGAAGGCAGGCAAGAAGGTTTATCTCGGTGCAGCCGATACCTTCCGAGCAGCTGCCGTGGAGCAAATCTCCATCTGGGGGGAGCGTGTAGGTGTTCCTGTCGTCAAGCAACAGATGGGGTCCGACCCTGCTTCTGTCGCTTTCGATACCTTGCAGAGCGCCAAGGCGAATGGTGCTGATGTTGTTCTCATTGATACCGCTGGCCGCTTGCACAACAAGGTCAACTTGATGAACGAGTTGAAGAAAATCAAGGATGTGATGAAGAAGGTGATTCCTGAGGCTCCAGATGAGGTGATGCTCGTTTTGGACGGTAGTACCGGACAGAATGCCTTTGAACAAGCCAAGCAGTTCTCTGCAGTTACCAATATCACTTCGCTTGCCATTACCAAGCTCGATGGAACGGCAAAGGGTGGTGTCGTCATTGGTATATCCGACCAGTTGAAAGTGCCTGTCAAGTATATCGGTCTTGGCGAGGCGATGGAAGATTTGCAGCTCTTCAATAAGAATGAGTTTGTCGATTCTCTCTTCAAGAAGGATTAATCTTCAAGAAGAATAGGGCTTTCGGAATGTTGATATTCCGTAAAGTCATCAGCAGAATGAATGATAGAATAATTAGAAACAAGAAAGTGAAGAAAAACGAGATCGATATAATTACGATGGGCTGTTCCAAGAACTTGGTTGACAGCGAGTTGTTGATGAAGCAGTTTGAGGCGAATGGTTATCATTGCGTCCATGACTCCAAGCGTCCGCAAGGTGAAATCGCCGTTATCAATACGTGTGGCTTCATCGAGGATGCCAAGCAGGAAAGCATCGACACCATCTTGGAGTTTGTGCAACGCAAGCAGGAAGGCAAGTTGAAGAAATTGTATGTCATGGGTTGTCTCTCTCAGCGTTATCAGAAGGAATTGGAAGCCGAAATCCCTGAGGTGGATAAGTTTTATGGCAAGTTCAACTACAAGCAGTTGTTGTCTGAGTTGGGCAAGGCTGATGTGGTATCTTGCGATGGTCGCCGTCATCTTACAACCCCACGTCATTATGCTTATCTGAAGATTTCTGAAGGATGCGATCGCCATTGTGCTTATTGTGCCATTCCTATCATCACCGGCAAGCATGTGAGTCGTCCGAAGGAGGAGATTCTCAATGAGGTGAGAGAGATGGTGGCAGAAGGCGTGAAGGAATTTCAGGTCATCGCGCAGGAACTTACCTATTATGGCGTTGACATAGATGGTAAGCATCATATCACCGAGTTGATTTCTGAGATGGCTGACATCCCTGGCGTGAAGTGGATTCGCTTGCATTATGCTTATCCTAACCAGTTCCCGATGGACTTGTTGGATGTGATGCGTGAGAAGCCTAACGTTTGCAACTATCTCGATATAGCCTTGCAGCATATCAGTGATCACATGTTGGATAGAATGCATCGCCATGTCAGCAAGCAGGAGACGATGGACTTGATTCAGGCGATGCGTGAAAGAGTGCCGGGACTTCATCTTCGCACTACCTTGATGGTGGGTTTCCCTGGTGAGACGGAAGAGGACTTCCTGGAATTGATGGAGTTTGTGAAGTGGGCTAGATTTGAGCGAATGGGAGCCTTCGCCTATTCTGAGGAAGAAGGTACTTATAGTGCCAAGCATTATGAGGATGATGTTCCTCAGGAGGTGAAGCAGAGACGTTTGGATCAGTTGATGGCACTTCAGCAAGACATCAGTGCCGAGTTGGAAGCTGAGAAGGTAGGCAAGGAGATGAAAGTGATCATCGACCGAAAGGAGGGCGATTACTACATCGGTAGAACAGAGTTCTGTTCGCCAGAAGTCGATCCTGAGGTTCTGATTCCTGCCACCAAGAGATTGCGAGTTGGCAATTTCTATCATGTGAAGATTACTTCAAGCGAAGAGTTTGACCTCTACGGAGAATTGGTTTAAGAATTTCAACGAGTACGGAGATTCATGTAAGTATAGAATTTCCGACGTAATAACTGGAATTCAATTACGAATAGAGTTTCCATCATCAAATGGAGACTCTAATATGATTGGATTTTCCAATGAAAAAACGGAGATATTAGAATGAATAATAAGCAATATATCGCTGAGTTGGCGCGACAGACCGGATTCTCGCAGGATGATACACAACGTCTTGTGAGAAAGGTCATCGATGCTATGATAGACCAATTTGAGCAGGGAGCGCAAGTGACAATTCCTGACTTTGGTACATTTGAGATGAAGAAGAGATTGGAGCGTGTGGTCGTCAATCCAATTTCTAAGAAGCGCCAGTTGGTGCCACCAAAGTTGGTGTTGGGCTTTCGTCCGTCTGACTCTGTGAAAGAGAAACTAAAGAATGGAGGAGGAGAAGATGAGTAAGTCAAATATTTCTAGACTGGCGAAGTCTATTTCTAGCAAGCATGGTCTTACCCAGGCAGAAGCGGAGCGTTTTATCTCCAAGATGTTCGAGGTGGCCAACGAGGGACTTCATGAGGATAAACTCCTCAAGATAAAGTGGTTGGGCACATTTAAGGTGGCACCTGTCAAGGATCGTGAGAGCGTGGATGTCAATACGGGTGAGCGAATCGTGATAGAGGGAAGAGACAAGATTAGTTTCACTCCAGACAATATCTTGAAGGAGATTGT
This sequence comes from Prevotella sp. CAG:732, assembly GCA_000436035.1. Taxonomy (GTDB): domain Bacteria; phylum Bacteroidota; class Bacteroidia; order Bacteroidales; family Bacteroidaceae; genus Prevotella. The sequence goes on from FR893183.1 coordinate 3,346, forward strand.
CAATAAGCCATTCGCCCAGTTTGAGACCGTTGTCGTCAATGACGGTGTCGATTTCTCCGACATTGATGAGAAGTTTTCTCTTCAGGCTGTTCCTGCAGAACCTATTGCTGCAGAGATGCCAAGCACGATTGGTGAGCAGAAGACGGCTGAAGCGTCAATTGGTCAACCGGAGTCAAAAAGCTTTGATGAGTCGAAAAATACCGACGAACAAAAGGTTGCCGATCAGCCAACTGCCGAAGTTTATCCAAGTGTAGAAGCACAACCGATGGCAGGAGAGCAGTCGATGGCAGGAGAGCAGTCGATGGCAGAAGAGCACCCGATGGCAGAAGAGCTACAAATGCAGCCTTTAGTAGGAAATACTACTGGCGAGCAAGAATCTCTTGTAAACGAAGATATACTCACCAAAGAAAGTTCATTGGTTAAGAATGCTTCTGACAATGAGGCAGGAACGAGCAATGAGGCAGTAGCAAGCAATAATGCAGCAATGAGCGATGGTGCTGTGCCAAGTGAAGAGCCAGCTGCTGAAGTCGGAGAGGAAGTGCATTCTCATCACTTGATGATACCTAAGTATTTGGTAGCCATCGTCTGCCTCGTATTTGTTATATTGTTGGGCGGTATGGGATGGTTTGCCTTCAACTTTGGTAAGATGCAGGCACAGCGTGACCAACTGGCGATGCAACTACAGACGATAAAGAAGCCAACTCCAGTAGCCACGAAAGATTCAACCCAGACGAGTGCAGAGGATTCTGCGGCTCTCGCTTTAAAGAAGAAAGCCCAAGAGGATAGCATTCGGATGGCGGAAACCAGTAAGGCTGTAGAAATGGCGGAAAAGACGGAGCAAGGTCGTGTAGAGGGACAGGCTTTGACAAATACGTCCTCATCTCAAATTGGTACATCGTCCAAAGGAAAAGGTTCTTCTCAGGCTAAAGGCACAGCTCCATCAGACCCAAGAAGTTCTGCTTATGATGCAGACCCACGAGTCAGAACTGGTGCCTATCGTATAGTTGGTGTGGCTCAGACCGTAACAGTGAAAGATGGACAATCTCTCGCTAGCCTCAGCAGACTGTATCTAGGTCCAGGAATGGAGTGCTATGTGGAGGCAGTGAATGGAAAAAATGAAGTAAAAGTCGGACAGAAGATTAAAATTCCGAAATTGGAACTCAAGCGTAAGAAGAAATAATTTCTACCTATATGGCTAGAATATCCAAGGGATGTCTGTGGGCTGTCTGTACTTTTCTATCTCACACATCGAATACACCTCGCAAAGCCATTCTTGCCACCTTCTCATATTCTTCGCCAAGGTCAGCGAAGCGGAGCACACAGTTGGCTGCCGCATGCTTCACACCCATGTTGTCACCTTGCAGTGCAGTGCTCGCTTGGTCGAGAAATTCATTGATGCCACGCTCATTGGCCTCCTGTCCATTGGCAAAAAGGCGGGCGAGAAGTTGGAAACCGGCAATCTGATAGAGAGGCTGCTCCGATGCCATCCATTGGTAGGCGATAACAGGGGCATAGTTGACGTATTGCAAAAGATTGAAAGCCAACATTTCCGCCATCTCCTGCGTCTTCACCTGTTCCATCCAGATCTCGGTGATTTCAGGCAACATCTCCTCGGCTGGCATGATGAGGGTAGCGAGAATCTTACATTCTCGGATGTCTTCCTTCCAAAGCTCAATGGAAAGACTGTAGTCTTTTCCGTATTCCGAAGCCATCTTCTTAAGTTCGATGAATGGCACGCCCCAGTTGATCTTGTATCCGATGCCCTTTTGTGACATGGATTGTGAGGTCGGACCATTCATCAATAGTCGGAAACTTCGTTTTATCTGCATCAATTTCTGATGAGTTTCTTCGTTCATTTTCTTTCTTGAATTATAATGTTATTTAAGTTTCGCATCTATCTATATGCGAAAGTTCAGTCATGTTGCTAGAGTTTCAAGACTTCGCAGAAGCAGTCTTGGAACATTTCTTTCAGTCCGTTTGGTTCCGTCTCAAAGATGCCGAAGAGCGCACTTCCGCTACCACTCATAGCTGCGTATTTAGCGCCTTGCTGGTAGAGTTTCTCCTTGATTTCGGCTAGTTCGGGATGCAACTTGAAGATAGGAGCCTCAAAGTCGTTGACCAGTTCCTCCTTCCAAGTCTCAATCGGTTGGCGTACAATTTCTCGACAACTCTTAGACGTGGCTGTCGGAGTGATGGCAGCGTATGCCTCCTTAGTGCTCACGGCGATGTCTGGTTTCACGATGGCGAGATAATAACCATTCAGGTTGCCCTTCGGTCCATCCACAGGCATCAGTTCGTCGCCGATACCTTCTGCATAAGCAGGCTCAGCCTCGATGAAGAAGGCACAGTCGGCACCCAGTCGGGCAGCATACTTTTCCATCTCCGGGTTACCGATGTTGAGGCGGAATCTTTCATCGAGCAAGCGAATCATGAAGGCTGCATCCGAAGAACCGCCACCGAGTCCGGCTTGAGAAGGAATATGTTTGTAGAGGTGAGCGTGAACACGAGGCAACTTGTAGTCTTCAGCCAAAAGATTGTATGCCTTGACCACCAAGTTGTTTTGTTCATCACATTCGACAGCATTGCCTGTCACTTTCAAATCGCAAGCCACTTGGCTAGGGAATTTCTCATCCATGTATTTGATTTCTAGCGCGTCATATAGTGGGATGGGATAGAAGACCGTTTCCAAGTTGTGGTAACCATCTTCTCTCTTGCTTACGATATTCAAGCCAAGATTGATCTTGGCACATGGAAATACTATCATCGTTTGTGCTTTTAAGGTTGGTAAATGTTGCCTCCTTCTTATATATTTAAAGGAGGCAACCATCTTATTTGTCTTCAAGCCTGTCTTGCTAGACTATATTTCAGTCTATCTTAGACTTATGTTGTAGTCTTACTTGGCAGCCTTGCGGAAAGTCTCATTCTTGAGAACGAGCTTGCCTTCCTCTACATCGAGAAGAGCCTGATCCTTGACGTCGGTGTCAGCACCCTTGCGAATCAACTCGATGTTGATGGTAGTAACCTCAGGCTTTGTCACGAAGCCCCACTTGTAGTACTCCTTGTTGTAACCCTTTACAGAGGCGGTCAAGTCCTTGTTGAGGGTGATGACGGTCTGCTGGTCAAGACTCTTGTACTCACCAGCTACCTTCTCCTGGAATGCGCTGTCGGTGATTACCTCTACTTCAGCCTTAGCTGGAGCTTTTGCTTCTTCTTTTTTGTTGTTGCATGCTGTGATGGTCAACAAGCCCAAAGCGAGGGCTACGATAGATAACTTTTTCATATTGGTTATTTATTTTGTTATTGAATAAGTTGATATTTCTTCTTTGATTCTTCTTAGTTCATGTATAGCATGATGGCACTGCACACCAGCATCACCCAGATGGAAATCAGACCCGTGATAATCGGGTAGGAGGCGCATTTGAGAGGTCCCGCCGTAGGCTCAAACTGACTGGTGTATGACTTGGCGAAGTACCTGTAGAGGTAGTAGCTGGCGGTGGCAGCAATGAATCCGATGAGGGTTCCTACCAAGAGATCGCCTGGATAGTGTACGCCCAGATAGATGCGCGAGTAGGTCATCAGCAATGCCCATGCGAAGAGAAACAGCGTGAGCTTGTTCCTTTTGACGAGATACATTGCGAAGAATGCCATGCTCCATGCGTTGGCGGCATGAGAGGAGGGAAAGCCATATCTTCCACCTCGATAGTTGAACGCCACGTGTACCCATGGAGAGATTGGATTGTCTAGGTTGCTTGGTCTCATTCGTTCCACCATCGGCTTGAGTATGGTCGATGCAGTCTGGTCGCATATGAAGATGATCGCCACAATCACCAGCAAACTGGCGATGGTTACCTTGATGTGTAGGTTGCGTATCATCACATACAGGAAACTAGCATAGAAGGGTACCCAAACGAATCGGGATGAGTACATCGTCATGAAGTAGTCCCAGTATTGGTTGTGAAAACCATTCAGATAGAGGAACACGCTTGTGTCCACTTGGTTTAAGTAATTTATGATCTCGTGCATTTATGATTTCTTACTGATTGTCATCGACTGATTTCTTTCGGTCGATTTATTTCTTACTGATGTCATCGTAAAGTTTCTGTAGATAGGCTTGACCTCTGCGCTGGTTGTAGCCTGGCTTTTCGCCCTTGTTATATACGACCTTCTTCGATTTGTTGTCGTATATGAGTGAGTTTTCTTCTGATACCACTCCGAAAGCATCAGGTACGGTGAAGAATGCAAACTTCGGTGTGGCATCGCTCAACAGGTTCTTGGAGAAGAGGAAGTCGTTGTGCTTTACCTTCAACTGACCCAGGAGCGTGGCGGCGATGTCTTGCTGTGAACCGATGAGCTTGATCTTCAATGGTTGTGCGATGGCACCACCCGTCAGGATGAGCGGTATCTGATAGCGGCTTCTGTCGAAGTTGTTCAGGTTCTCCTTGTATCCACCTACGTGGTCGGGCACTAACACCACGATGGTGTTCTTCCAACGAGGCAACTTGCTGTATTCTCTCATCAAACTGCCGATTACACTGTCGGTGTAAGCAAAAGCATTCAGTCGCTTGTCGCTGAGTCGCTTATATGGAACGTCGAATGGCTCATGACTGCTGGAAGTCTGGAAGATTCTCAGCTTAGGGCCACCTTTCTGTTCCTTCTTGAGGTCAGCCAAGAGGCGGTTGGCTACAAGGTGGTCGGGCACGCCCCATTTGCTCAGTTTGTCTTCTATCGGGAAGTCGGTATCCGAGATAATCTTTTGGTAACCCTGCGAGATGAGGTACGAACGCTGGTTGGCGAAATCCACGTCACCTCCATAATAATAAGAGGTGGTGTAGTGGCGCTGCTGCATCAAGCTTCGTGCGATGGATGGCAAGTGCGCCGTCTTGGCAGGGTATCTCATGATGCTCATCGTAGGCTGCGCTGGATAACCGCTTAGGATGGAGATGAGACCTCGGTCGGTACGGAAACTGTTGGCATAGAAACGAGTAAACAAGATACTCTTCTGTGCGATGGAGTCCAGTTCGACAGCCACATCCTTCTGTGTACCCATGGATGGGAGCAGGTCGCTGGCAAAGCTCTCCATGATGACAATCAAGATGTCGGGATTGCCATTGGCAGCCTCAGGCTTCAGTATTGGATAGGTGTTGGCATCGCTCGTGCTCACCATTGTCGAGAAGAGTGCGTTGGCATCTTTTTCCGACATGAAACGGTATTGCTCGGCGAAGTTCTCCATGTGCGTCCATGACTCCATGAGGCTGAACATCGGGTTGACTGCCGCATGGTTGAGATAGCTATGCTGACTGAAATATACCTTGCCCGTGTTGGCAGTCGATACGGTGACGCCACCTCTGATAGGCAGGAAGAGGAGACCCGTGAGCAGAATCATCACGATGGCGCAACGCCCTCTGTGGCGATCTATATTGCGGCTATATCCGCTTCCATAACTGCCGTAACCTCCGCTGTAACTATATCTGCTGTAGCGTCTTTTCTTCTGTCCATACATCTTCAGGGCAAACCAGATGATGAGCGTACATGCCACCATGGCAAGGATGCCCAGGAAGTCGGTCCACACGCTGGCACTCGCCAAGGCGTCGGATGGCGATGTGAAGAAGTAGAAGAAAGGTGTGGTATCCAAAGGGAATGACCAGTAAGGATACAGGATGATATTGAGCACGAAGCAGAAGCTCATCAAGACTGCTGCTATCAGAAAATAAGTGTTCAATACAGGTCGGATGATCTCCTTGCGCATCCAGAAAGAAGCGATGAGCAAGAGAGCCGGTATGATGGTGAAATATCCTGCCAGGGAAAGGTCGAGTGGCAATCCGTGCCACATCACTTCGAAGGCAGAAGAGAAGAGGTTGTCAATGTTTTGTCCTGCGGGTGTAGGTGTCAAAAGCATAAAAAGGGGCTTTTGCACTACAAAGAGCAGTGTAAATGTGAAATATGTTTTGAAAAACCAAGCGATTTGTTTCATCTTAGCTATATAATATTAATGTATAGAAACGATTCTGATACTATCTAGTTGCAAAATTAATGCTTTTCTTTCATATAAGCAATTTATTTTACTTAATTTTCAAAAAATAGGCAAAAATATTTGGCGGTTTTGTAAAAAAACTCTATCTTTGTGGAAACAATTTAAACTTTTGAGTTATGGCTAAGTATAATATTACACCTAAAAAAGAGAAGAACGCTCGTTACCAGACTCTTCTCAGTGAAGAGACTAAAGACCGACTGAAGGATGAGATTTTGAGAATTGTAGTTACGGAAGGTAAGTACAAGGATAAGGACTATAACACTCGCAAGTTGGCTGAAGATTTGAACACAAATTCGAGATATGTCTCTGCGGTTTGCGCCACACGCTTCCACAAGAACTATCCTGAGTTGGTGAACGACTACCGTGTGAACGATGCCATGTCGCTTCTCACTGATAAGCGATACCTGAAGATGACCATCGAGGACATTGCAGAGATGGCAGGTTTCAGTACTCGCCAGAGTTTCTACTCCAACTTTTACAAGCGCTTGGGAGTTACCCCAAGACAGTATCGACAAGACCATTTAGCTAAATAATTGTCAAAAAAGGTGTCGCATCCCTACGAATGCGACACCTTTTTTGTAGGAATGCGACACTTTTGTCTAGATGGCAGATTCTCCATCTGGAGGTGATCTTCTTCTAGATGACTCTTTTACTTTTCTCAGTTCTGTATATTCTTATACAAGGCTTATCTTATACAAGGCTTAAATGACCCCAAACCTATTTTTTCAGAAAGACCTTCAGTGCCTTGGTCTTAGCATTCTTGGAAATCTTTCTCAGTGCCTTGTCTCTGATTTGGCGCACACGTTCTCTCTTCAGGTTCATATCCTCACCAATCTCTGCGAGCGTGACGTGCGCTCTTCCGATGCCATAGAATTTCTCTACCACCTCTTTCTCTCGTTCGTCCAGATAAGCCATGCAGTCTTGCAGGTCCTTCATCAAGAGACGGAACTCCGTGCTCTCGTCGGCGAGGAGGGCGTCTTTGTTGACGAGGATGTCGAGCAGTGACACCTTGCTACCTTCGCTCAGCGGTTGGTCGATGGAGACGCTGCTGCCTGCGGAACGATTGGTGAACACCTGTTCTGACTTAGGTATGCGACAGATGCCGGCTTGCTGGTCGATGGCTTGCTCCATCGCCTTGCGGATGAAGGGGGCGGCGTAGCCAACGAACTGGGTGCCTCGGCTGGCATCAAACTTTTGTGCGGCTTGTACCATTGCCATGTAACCCTCGCTTACCAAGTCGTCAAACTCCAATCCTCTGCCCGTGTATTTATTGGCTATCGCCTTCACGAAGTTGAGGTTGTCGCTCACTAGTTTGTTGATATCGTTATCTTTCATCTTTTCTGTTTTTATCCTTTGATACTAGTGGATGAATCGCAGATTTCCGCTAACTCATCCCATACTCGACTGCAAATTTACTGCTTTTCCTCGTAATTGCCAAATTTTCTTCCGTCTCTTTTCTTAAAAATCATCAATTCATAGCTAGGTTTCCATCGAAGGCAGACTTGGAAGCTTAGCTTATCAGAAAAACAAAAGGGACACCCATTTGTGATAGGTGTCCCCAGAAGAATCAATCAATCTTTTAACTTATATCTTAATATATCAGGAAAATAGCTAATTGATTTACTTGAAATATCTCTTGTAGAGGCCAGCGAAGCCTGCGCAGTGGCGAGCCTCATCCTTAGCCATCTCGTGTACGGTGTCGTGGATAGCGTCGGAACCCTGCTCCTTAGCCAACTTGGCGATACGGAACTTGTCCTCGCAAGCACCCTTCTCAGCTGCGATACGAGCCTCAAGATTGCTCTTTGTGTCGCCCAATACCTCACCTAGCAACTCAGCGAAACGAGATGCGTGGTCTGCCTCCTCGAAAGCATAACGCTTGTAAGCCTCAGCGATCTCTGGATAGCCCTCACGATCAGCCTGACGAGCCATTGCGAGATACATACCTACCTCACCACACTCACCATTGAAGTGGTCCTTCAAACCCTTGATGACCTCCTCATTGACGCCATCCTTATATGCCTGGCCCAATACGTGAACGGTAGCGAATGTCAAGTCGTCGTCAACTGCATCCTCCATCTCCTTGAACTTGCTAGCTGGTGCCTTGCAGATAGGACACTTCTCAGGAGCTTCTGTACCTTCATAGATATAACCACATACTGTGCAAATAAACTTCTTCTTCATAATGTTCTTGTTTTAAATTGTTATTGTATAATGTTCTTGTTTTAATTCTTGTTTCGTAGGGTATCTTATTCTTCCTTGCTGGCGCATTCAGCGCAGACACCCTTGTAGTAGAGCTGTTGCTCATCCACGATGTTGCCGTCTATCACCCTTGGCTTCTTGAGGGTAGGCGCCTTCTCGTCAAACAAGTCGAGCACCTTGCCGCATTTCTTGCAGTAGAAGTGTACGTGAGGCGTCGTGTTGCCATCATAGCATACACGATGCTCGTCGATGGTGATCATCTGTGCCGCTCCCTGTTTGCTCATCATGCGGAGCGTGTTATATACCGTGGTGCGACTCAATGTCTTGACGGTTTGACATAACCCTTGATATACATCTTCTATCGTCGGGTGTATGGGGTGTGTCATGAGGTAGTCCATGATAGCCAATCGTTGTGTCGATGGACGTATGCCACATGCGATAAGTCTGTCGTATGCCTCTTTTCCGTTGTTCATTTTCCTTTTGTTTTGATTTCTGGTGCAAAGATAGGAAAAATTTCAATAACCTCCAAGAAAAACTTGGAAAAATTACAAAATATTTTTGGATTTTTTCCAAATTTGTAACTTTTGTAGTTCTTGGGGAGACGAAATCGAGCGAAAGGGATGAAAATGGAGCAAGAGGGTGTGGCGTTGTCCAATATTTTGAGAAAAAAACAAAATTTTCGTAGTTAGGTGTTCTGTCTACCCTAACTAGGGAAAATTTCACGCCTAGTTAGGAAAAAATTCTTCCCTAACTATGTATAAACGAAAGTGGTACTAGGAGTGAAAAAATGGATGGTGATAGAAGAAAAATTCTGTAAAGAAAAAGCACAAAAAAAAGCGATGACCTTCCCAGGCTACCGCTCCAAATCTTCAATAGGTATTAGTACTCTTTAAGGTAAAAAGATTGTTTTCAGGATAACGGTAGCAAAGGTACTGTTTTTTATTTAACTAACCAAACATTTTCTTGAATTTTTTCCTGATAATTTTCTGTGTGCCCACACAGCGCGATTAATTAATGGTTTTTAACTAAGTTGTTCTATGCAAACGTATGAATTTTGCCTTTTTTATCAATTTTGATACATTTCTTGCAACAAATGTATCATGAGTGTTAATTTATCACTCATAAGTGTGCCTCCACAAAAAAAAATAAGGTGCGCCACCGAAATGACACACCTTATTATATATACTTTCTCCAATTACCGAACCCCGGAATGGAGGAAGCCGATAGTTTTACTTGTTGTTCTTGATCTTCTCAACGTAAGCATCGATGACAGCGACAGCAGTGATGTTGACGATGTCCTGAACACTGCTCTCAGAGTCGGTGAAGTGGATAGGCTTGTTAAGACCCATCTGGATAGGACCGATGATCTCTGCCTCTGGGCTCAAAGCCTGCAAGAGTTTGTAAGCACCATTGGCGCTGCTGAGGTTAGGGAATACCAATGTGTTGACATCCTTGCCCTTCAAGCGAGAGAATGGGTACTTCTCGTCACGCAATTGCTTGTTGAGTGCATAGTTTACCTGCATCTCACCATCGATGGCAAGCTCTGGGAACTCTTTCTGCATCTCTGCTACAGCATTCTTCACCTTGACAGGAGAGCCTGCGGTGTCGGTACCGAAGTTAGAGTAGCTCAACATGGCCATCACTGGCTCATCGTTGAAGAACTTCACGGTGCCAGCCGACAACTTGGCGATGTCGGTCAAGACATCCTGGTCTGGGTGACGGTTGATCAATGTATCAGCGATATAGTAGATACCCTTCTGTGTGTTGAGGATGTGCATGGTACCGAAGGTCTTGTAACCCTCACGGATGCCAATCACGTCTTTCGCTACCTTGATGGTATTTGAGTACTTGGTGTAAAGACCTGTGATGAATGCATCAGCATCGCCTTGCTCTACCATAGACATACCGAAGTAGTTGCGCTCATACATCTTGTCGTAAGCCTCCTCGAAGGTATAACCCTCACGAGCACGCTTCTCAGCCAAGTGCTTAGCGAAGGTAGCACGGCGACCCTGCTCGTTGTCGGCACGCATATCTACAATCTCGATGCCCTCCAAGTCGAGCTTCAAGCGGTTGGCAACACGCTTCAAGCGGTCTGGGTTGCCCAAGAGGATAGGCTGGCAGATGCCCTCTGTCTTAGCCTGAACGGCAGCCTTCAACATGGTTGGGTTGCCACCCTCGGCGAATACGACACGCTGTGGATGGAGGCGAGCTGTATCGTGGAGCTTGCGAGTCAACTTGGTCTCCTGACCGAGCAACTGGCGCAGATGCTGCTTGTATGCCTCCCAGTCGGTGATAGGAGTACGAGCCACACCGCTGTCCATGGCAGCCTTGGCGATGGCAGCACTTACCTCAGTGATCAAACGTGGATCGACTGGTTTTGGAATGAAGTATTTAGGACCAAAGGTGAGGTCGTTGACATGATATACGTCATTGACTACATCTGGCACAGGTTGCTTAGCCAAGTCGGCGATGGCGTGAACAGCAGCCAACTTCATCTCCTCGTTGATGGCACGAGCGTGAACATCGAGCGCGCCACGGAAGATATATGGGAAACCGATCACATTGTTGATCTGGTTAGGATAATCGGAACGACCTGTTGACATCAATACGTCAGGACGGCTAGCCATCGCATCCTCGTAGCTGATCTCAGGCACTGGGTTGGCGAGGGCGAACACGATAGGATTATCGTTCATAGAGCGGAGCATGTCTTGTGTCAAGACGTTACCCTTGCTCAAACCTACGAATACGTCGGCACCCTTGATAGCCTCAGCGAGTGTGTGAACGTCACGGCGGTCGGTAGCGAAGAGCTTCTTCTGCTCGGTCAGGTTCTCACGGTCGCTAGTGATGACACCCTTGGAGTCGAGCATCACGATGTTCTCGACCTTGGCACCCAAAGCCACGTAGAGCTTGGTACAACTGATGGCAGCAGCGCCGGCACCGTTGACTACAATCTTCACCTTGGCGATGTCCTTGCCTGCTACTTCGAGGGCGTTCTTTAAACCAGCGGCAGAGATGATGGCAGTACCATGCTGGTCATCGTGCATCACTGGGATGTCGAGGGTCTTCTTCAAGCGCTCCTCGATGTAGAAGCACTGAGGAGCCTTGATGTCCTCCAAGTTGATTCCGCCGAAAGAAGGGGCGATGCGCTCCACGGTCTCGCAGAATTTCTCTGGGTCCTTCTCGTCGATCTCGATGTCGAACACATCGATGCCACCATAAATCTTGAAAAGCAATCCTTTACCTTCCATCACAGGCTTGCCACTCATGGCGCCTATGTCACCAAGACCTAATACGGCAGTACCGTTGCTGATGACAGCCACGAGGTTGCCCTTGTCGGTGTACTTGTAAACGTCGTCTGGGTTCTGCTGAATCTCCAGACAAGGAAAAGCCACGCCAGGAGAATATGCCAAACTCAAATCGGTCTGAGTGTGGTAAGGTTTGGTAGGCTTTACTTCGATTTTACCTGGACGGCCGTTCAAGTGATATGCGAGGGCCGCCTCCTTTGTAATTTTTACCATAACGTTATTTTGGTTTAAAGTTTTAATTTCTTACGTTTTTTATGCAAATTCTGCACAAATCGTTATTTTTGTGCAAAGGTAATAAAAAACTATATAAAAAGTGTAGGTTTTTTGATTTTTTTTGTATCTTTGCATCAAAAAAATAGATAGAGCACGAAATATGAGTGAAATTAACGACTATCGCAAGGAACTGAAGAGTCGAATCATTGACTATGTCATGGACGAGTTTTACAAACGTGGCATCAAGGCTGTGAAGATGGATGAAATCTCGCAGGGACTTCACGTATCCAAGCGTACGGTGTACGAGATTTTCGGCGACAAGGAGGAACTGTTGCTGGCTGGACTGAAGGCTAGGGACGAGCAGATGCGCAAGCAGTTGGATATCTATGCCTGCAACGAGGCGCACAATGTGATAGATGTGCTGGGCTATTTCTACAAGGTGCAGATGGAGGTCAACTCTGCGATTGGCGTGTCCTTCTTCGAGGAGATTCATCGCATGCCACGCATCCTTGAGTATCTGAAGGAGAAGCACAACAGAGAATATTTCGATCGTGTGAAGTTCATGAAGGCTGGCATCACTGAGGGCGTCTTTCGCACGGATGTCAACTATGAGCTGATGCTTGAGATTGTCGATGCAACCATGAAGGAAATCATGCACCAGCAACTTTACAAGGAGAATACGATGCAAGAGATATTCGACAATTATTTCTTGGTCATCATCCGTGGCTTTTGCACGGAGCGTGGTGTAGCATTATTGAACAAGGCGATTGAGTAGGCTTGCCCTTCTCTGTCGCCTTTTGTAGTATATATATAATAAGGTGTAATAACTCAAATATGAAAATAGTATTAATCGGTGCTGGTAATCTAGCCACCAACCTCGGCAAGGCGCTCTTGTCGGCTGGCTATGACATCGTTCAGGTGTTTAGCAGAACTCTGGAATCGGCATCCCTCTTGGCGAACATTGCTGGAGGGGCTCCCGTCACGAATATCGAACAGATACGTGATGATGCCGACCTCTATATCGTCTCCCTCAAGGATTCCGTGGTGGGCGACATCCTCCCTTCGCTTTGCAAGGGCAAGGAAAACAAGGTGTTCATCCATACCGCAGGCTCACTCCCGATGGACGTGTTCCAAGGGATGGCGTTGCATTACGGCGTCTTCTATCCGATGCAGACGTTCTCCAAGGAAAAGGAGGTGGATTTCTCCGTTATCCCTTGTTTCATAGAGGCCAACGACAGTTATGCCCATGGGGTGATAGAGGAGTTGGCGCATCAGTTGAGTGGGAGCGTGTATGAACTTTCTTCTGAGAATCGAAAGTATCTCCATTTGTCGGCTGTCTTCGCCTGCAATTTCGTCAACCACTGTTATGTCATCAGTCAGCAACTGCTGGAGAAGCATGGCATTCCATTCGAGGTGATGCTCCCGTTGATAGACGAGACGGCGCAGAAGGTGCATTCTTTGTCTCCAACTAAAGCTCAGACTGGTCCGGCAGTGAGATTCGACCAGAATGTGATCCGCAACCAAGCGGCATTGCTCAAGGATAATCCTTTGCTGAAGGACATCTATGAGCGCATGAGCTTGAGCATCCACAAGATGAGTGAAGAGTGAAGAATATGATAGAATATAAAAGCAATGATCAATTACGACTTAAATAAAATCAAAGCCATCATCTTCGACGTGGATGGCGTTCTTTCGAGAGAGACCATCACGCTGTCCAGTGATGGTGAGCCGCTCCGAACGGTCAATATCAAGGATGGATATGCCATCCAACTGGCTCAGAAGATGGGGCTTCGCATCGCCATCTTGACGGGCGGCAATACCGAGGCGATACGCAAGCGTTATGCCGGTCTTGGAGTGGAGGACATCTTTATGGGTTGTGCCGTGAAGATCAAGACCTACCATGAGTTCTTGGAGAAATATGGCTTGCAGAATGAGGAGGTGATGTACGTGGGCGACGATATTCCTGACTATGAGGTGATGAGAGCTTGCGGCTGTCCTTGCTGTCCTGCCGATGCTTGTCCCGATGTCAAGGAGATTTCTACCTATATTTCCGCTCGCAAGGGTGGAGAAGGATGTGGCAGGGATGTCATCGAACAAGTGCTTCGCTCACAGAAGAAATGGCTGTCGGATGCTAAGGCATTCGGATGGTAAGTAGGTAGCTTTCTTGCCTTTATGCTAAGGCTTTAACTTCTCTAACTCCTAACATGATAGAAAAGATGAAAGATTATAAAATCATATTGGCGAGCAATTCGCCTCGCCGCAAAGAACTCTTGGCAGGACTCGACATGCCTTTCGGGGTGAAGGTACTGAAGGGCATCGACGAGAGTTACCCTTCTACTTTGAGTCCCTATGAGACGGCTCAGTATATCGCTTCGAAGAAGGCTGATGCCTATCGGGGCTTATTGGCAGATGGCATCTTGATTCTCACTGCCGACACCGTGGTCATCGCACCTACCGAGGACGAACAAAACGACAAAGAAGGTAGGGGCATCATCCTCGGAAAGCCCAAGGATGCGGAAGATGCCAAGCGGATGCTCCGCATGCTGAGTGGCAAGACCCACCATGTCGTCACGGGTGTCTGTCTGACCACCGTCAAGGAGCAACACCAGTTCTCCGTGACTACAGAGGTAACCTTCAAGTCGCTCTCGGAAGAGGAAATCGAATATTACGTGTCGAAATACAAGCCTTTCGACAAGGCAGGAGCTTATGGCATCCAGGAATGGATAGGCTATATCGGATGCACGGGACTGAAGGGAAGTTACTACAATGTGATGGGGCTTCCGGTGCAGCGCATTTACGAGGAACTGAGCCAGATGAGTGAATAAATATTCGCTTTTCATCTTGTTTTGTGCCGGTTTTATGCCGTTCTGGTCGGAAAGATGGGGCATTTAGAATTTTTTAAAATAATACTTTGCTCTATCTCGCAAAATATGGGTATCTTTGTGCGTTTTATGTAACTAACAAAGAGTATGACAGACAATGTGAAGGCCAAAGTCAGGGTGATTTTGGATAACTATCTGGAGTCGAATCATCATCGAAAGACCCCGGAGCGTTATGCCATCCTGGATGCGGTTTACAGCCTGAAAGGGCACTTTACGCTTGACGACTTGGGCGCTCTCCTGGAGAAGAAGCATTTCCGTGTGAGCCGAGCTACGCTCTATAACACGATGCATCTCTTCATCGAACTGAGACTGGTCGTAAGACACAGTTTGGTGGATGGAACCAAGTACGAGGCAAGTTTTAATAATGAGAACCATGTACATCAGGTGTGTACGGTGTGTGGAAAGGTGACAGAGGTGCAGGCTCCGTTGGTAACGGACGCAATCGCCGATACCAAGCTTCAGCGGTTTCGCCGTGATGCTTTCGCCCTCTATATCTATGGCGTGTGCAGCGCCTGCCAAGCCAAGATTACCCGAAAGCGCAATACTGATAAAATGGAAAAGTCAAAATAACTAGATAAAAAATGAACACAGGTAAAGTAGATGTCCTGCTGGGTCTTCAGTGGGGCGATGAAGGTAAAGGTAAGGTGGTTGACGTGTTGACCCCTAAGTATGATGTCATAGCTCGTTTCCAGGGCGGTCCTAACGCAGGCCATACCTTGGAGTTTGAGGGGCAGAAGTACGTTCTTCGCTCTATCCCTTCTGGTATCTTCCAGGGTGGAAAGGTGAACATTATTGGTAATGGTGTCGTCTTGGCTCCAGACCTCTTCATGCAGGAGGCTAAGGACTTGGAGAAGAGCGGTCACGACTTGAAGAGTCGCTTGTACATCTCCAAGAAGGCTCATCTCATCATGCCTACCCATCGTGTGCTTGACGCTGCCATCGAGGCTTCTAAGGGTAAGAACAAGGTGGGTACCACCGGTAAGGGCATCGGTCCTACCTATACTGACAAGGTTAGTCGCACGGGTCTTCGCGTAGGTGATATCCTTGACAATTTCCAGGCTAAGTATGAGGAGCATAAGGCTAAGCACCTCAAGCAGATAGCTTCACTTGGTTATACTGATTTCGACATCACTGAGGTGGAGAAGACTTGGATGGAAGGCATCGAATACTTGAAGCAGTTCCACATCGTGGATAGCGAGGTAGAAATCAATAAAGTGCTCCGTTCTGGTAAGGACATCCTCTGCGAGGGTGCTCAGGGTACTATGCTCGATGTTGACTTCGGTTCTTATCCTTTCGTTACTTCTTCCAACACCATCTGTGCAGGTGCCTGCATCGGTTTGGGTATCGGTCCTAACAAGATTGGCAATGTATATGGTATCATGAAGGCTTACTGTACTCGTGTAGGTGCAGGTCCTTTCCCAACAGAGTTGTTTGACGAGACTGGTGCCAAGATTCGTGACCTCGGTCATGAGTATGGTGCAGTGACTGGTCGTGAGCGCCGTTGTGGTTGGTGCGACCTCGTTCAGTTGAAGTACTCTGTGATGGTGAATGGCGTTACCGAGTTGATCATGATGAAGAGCGACGTGCTCGATGGCTTCGATACCATCAAGGCTTGCGTGGCTTATAAGTTGAAGGATGGTACGGTAACTACTGACTTCCCATACGAGATTGACGATGTAGAACCAGTTTATAAGGAGTTCAAGGGTTGGAAGACCGATATGACTCAGTTTACTTCTGAGGATCAGTTCCCACAGGAGTTCAAGGACTACGTAGCATTCTTGGAGGACTTCTTGGAGACGCGCATCGGTATCATCTCTATCGGTCCAGACCGTGCTCAGACTATCGTAAGAAAATAATTGGCTAGCCCTATTGGCGTAGCCTAATTATTAATTATTAATTCTTAATTGAATAAAATGTCTCAGAAACCAAGTATTCCAAAGGGAACACGTGACTTCGGTCCTGTGGAGATGGCGAAGCGCAACTACATCTTCAACACGATCAAGGAGGTGTATGCACTCTATGGATTCCAACAAATAGAAACTCCAGCCATGGAGACCCTTCAGACTTTGATGGGTAAGTATGGTGAGGAGGGCGACAAGCTCCTCTTCAAAATCCTCAATTCGGGTGACTATATGAGTAAGGTGACCGATGAGGATGTACATTCTCTCGGCTCTCTCAAGTTGGCTGCCAAGCTCTGCGAGAAGGGTTTGCGTTACGACTTGACCGTGCCTTTCGCTCGCTATGTCGTTCAGCATCGTGAGGAACTTCAGATGCCTTTCAAGCGTTATCAGATTCAGCCAGTCTGGCGTGCTGACCGTCCTCAGAAGGGTCGTTATCGTGAGTTCTATCAGTGTGATGCCGACGTCGTTGGCTCTGATTCTCTCTTGAATGAGGTGGAGTTGATGCAGATTGTGGATACCGTCTTCACCAAGTTTGGTGTGCGTGTTTGCATCAAGATTAACAACCGCAAGATTCTGACGGGTATCGCCGAGGTAATCGGTGAGGCAGACAAGATTGTGGATATCACCGTAGCTATCGACAAGTTGGACAAGATTGGTCTTGACAATGTGAACGAGGAACTTCGTGCGGATGGCATCAGTGAGGAAGCTATTCAGAAGTTGCAGCCAATTATCTCATTGTCAGGTACTAACGATGAGAAGCTTGAAGTAATAGCTAAGGTGCTCGAAACCTCAGAGATTGGCTTGAAGGGTGTAGAGGAAACCAAGTTTATCTTGGACACCTTGAAGTCTGTAGGCTTGAAGAATGAGATTGAGCTTGATTTGACTTTGGCTCGTGGCTTGAACTATTACACGGGTGCCATTTTCGAGGTGAAGGCTCTCGATACACCGATGGGAAGTATCACGGGTGGCGGTCGTTACGACAACTTGACGGGCATCTTCGGTCTTCCAGGTTTGAGTGGTGTCGGTATCTCCTTCGGTGCAGACCGAATCTATGATGTCTTGAATGCGCTCGACCTCTATCCTAAGGAGGCAGTGAATGCTACACAGGTGCTCTTCATCAACTTTGGTGAGAAAGAGACGGCATACTGTTTGCCTATTTTGCGTCAGGCTCGTGAGGCTGGTATCCGTGCCGAAATCTTCCCTGACAAGGCGAAGATGAAGAAGCAGATGAGCTATGCCAACGCCAAGAATATTCCGTTTGTGGTACTTGCTGGCGAGAACGAGATCGCTCAGGGCAAGGTAACTTTGAAAAATATGGAAAGCGGTGAGCAGACCTTGGTTTCAGCCGAGGAACTGATTGCTGCTATTCAGAAATAAGAAAGTCGCACTGTTTAGTGGTTAGTGCGATGATATTAGGTTTTAGGAAGGCAGGATCACCCTGCCTTCCTTTTTAAACAAATCAAAAAAAAATGATGTTGAGAACGAAGAACGTATTAGCTTATGTCGCCTGCCTGATAATGACACTGCTGATGACATCCAGCAGTAAGTTGACAACCATATTTATCATCGGCGATTCCACTGCTGCAGAGAAATCAAGATTCAAGAGCAGTCCGGAGCGAGGTTGGGGTATGGTACTCCAAGGTTGTTTCGATGACAAGATTCTCGTTGATAACCATGCTGTGAATGGCAGAAGTTCGAAGAGTTTTATCGATGAGGGCAGATGGCAGAAGGTGCTTGACAAAATCAAGCCGGGCGATTATGTTATCATTCAGTTCGGACATAATGATGAGAAGCCAGACCCAAAGCGTCATACTGATGCAGAGACTTCCTTTGCCGACAATCTCCGCAGATATGTGAATGAGACTCGTGCCAAGGGAGGTATTCCTGTGATCATGAATGCCGTGGTTCGCCGCTGTTGGTATGTGGAGAAAGACACCAATGATGATGATGAGAAACTCCGTGGTACCAACTACGATGGGGAGGAGAAAATCAACAGTGATACCTTGGTGGATACCCATGGCAAGTATGTCATCGTGCCAAAGAAGGTAGCGAAGGAAATGAATGTGACTTTCGTCAACGCTACGAAGATAACGCATGACTTGGAAACTCGCTTGGGTGCTGAGGGTGGTCGAAAACTCCACATGTGGTTCCGCCCTGGAGAGAATCGACAGGTACCTAAGGGTCGTCAAGACAACACGCATTACAATATCTATGGTGCACATGTAGTTGCCAATCTCTTGGCAGATGCGCTTGGTGAAGAAATCCCTGTGCTCAAGAAGCATGTTCGCCATTATGATTATGTGGTGTCTGCACAAGGTCGTGGCAATTACATGACATTGCAAGAGGCGGTGGATGCAGTTCCGGTAGGGAAGAAAGTGAAAGTCTTGGTTCTCGGTGGAACGTGGCAAAAACCTTCGATAGCCAAGGGGAAAAAGATTCAATTTGTGAAGCAGCTAGGGGCTAAGATAGGATAAGCTCCCATCAGTCTCTGTGATGGCTGGCTTTCCACAAGACTTCACCGCAAAGTGATTTCGCTGTCTCCCTTTAAATCTTTAACTTCTCGTACTTGCGAAACTTGAATATACAAGATTTTCTTCGTGTCTTCTTTTATTTTACAGAGTTCAGAAGTTCTTTCGCCCACGACCCAGATGATTTGTCCCTTGGCATCCTCCAGTACGAGTTGGCTCTGCTTCTCGAAGAGATTCTTCTTTCTATCTGTGAGATAGTCGCTTACGAGTTTCTTCCCCTTCATGCCGAAAGGATGGAAGGTGTCGCCGTTCTGTGCTAGGCGAAGGTGGAGGGGGAAGGTGACAGCATCGGCATCTAGCGTTATGAGGAACTTTTCCTTGCTTGGTGAGAAGTCTATCTCTCGCTCTCTGATGGATAATTTGATTTTCTCACCCCTCGGCAACACATAGCAGCCCGTCTCTGGAATTTTCATCCCCAGGAAAGCTTCCGTTTTCTTTTCTCTTATCAAGATGCAGTCTCGGTCGATGACCAGTTGATGCGTCTCCGATGTCCAAGTCTTTCCGGTGGAATGGAGGGAGGCGAGGATTTCCGTAATCGCCTTACCTCTGAAACCGTATGGTGAGAGGGAAGAGTAGAGCGCATATTCCGCACTGGCAGCCGATTCTATCTCTTGAACTGCAACTCTGATGGTGCCATCCTCAGATTTCTCACCACAAATAGCGATGCTACTTAGCATCTTGTTGGCTTCTTCGAGATGGTGGGCTGCTTGGGCGATGTTCTTGCTGGCGGCAGGATTGATTTCCTTCAGCATTGGGATGATGTTCAAGCGAATCTTGTTGCGTACCACGTCATCTACCAGATTCGTACTGTCGGTGACGTAATCTTGACCTTTCTCTTCTAGGTAGGCGAGGATTTCTTTTCTATCTACACATAGGAGCGGACGGAGGATGTCGCCATTCTTGGCAGAGATACCCGTCAAACCTTGGATGCCTGCGCCGCGAATCAGATTGATGAGCACGGTCTCTACAGTATCATCCTGGTGGTGAGCCACACAGATGCCATCTGCCTCAACATCTTCCTTGAGTTGAGCGAAGTAGCGATAGCGAAGGTTGCGGGCGGCAAGTTCGATGCTCTCCTTGTGAACCTCGGCATAGAGCCGTGTGTCGAAATGGATGCGATGGAGTGGGATGCCTAACTGCTCGCAGAGTTGTACGCAGAACTGTTCGTCTCGATCAGACTCCGCTCCACGCAACTGAAAATTGCAGTGGCAAGCCTCTATCTGATACCTCAGTTCGTGGAGCACCCATAGCAAGGTGACGCTATCGGCTCCTCCCGACAGTGCCACCAAGTATTTGCCATCCTTCTCCAACAGATGGTTTCGGCTGATGTAATCTTCTATCCTGTGAATGAACTTTTGCATAAAGATATGATTCAAGTTTCGCAAGTACGAGAAGTTAAGGAGTTAAAGGGAGTTACTGCTCCCTTTAACTTCAAACACTTACGAAAGTTCTGTATTTATAGAAGTTCGCTGTTGCTATTGAATCGTTTTGAGGAACTCCTCTGCTCTCTCCAAATCTTGTGGCGTGTCGATGCCGACGGTCTCGACATCGGTGGTTCCCACCTTGATCTTATAACCGTTCTGCAACCAGCGCAACTGCTCCAGGCTCTCTGCCAACTCCAATGAACTCTGAGGCAACTGGGTTACCTCACGGAGCACCTCCTTGCGATAGGCATAGATGCCGAGATGCTTGAGGAAAGGATAGTGATCGAGCCACTCAGCCTGTTCCTTACCACGAACGAACGGAATGATGCTGCGAGAGAAATACATCGCAAAGCCCTGATTGTCAACGACAATCTTCGGACTGTTAGGATTCTCCACTGCCTCCATGCTTGTGAATGCCTTGCCGAGGGTAGCAATCTGTGTGCTGGCATCATCGAAGCAATGACAGATGGTCTCCAACTGGCTCTTTGCCACGAATGGTTCGTCACCCTGCACATTGACGATGACATCCCAGTCGCCGCCAATCTTCTCGATGGCTTCCTCGATGCGGTCGGTTCCACTCTTGTGGTCGGTGCGTGTCATCACCGCCTTGCCGCCAAAACCGATGACGGCTTCATAGATGCGCTGGTCGTCTGTGGCAACATATGCCTCTTCCAAGGAAGCAGCTACTTTCTCATAAACGTGCTGGATGACAGGTTTGCCACCCAACATAGCCAATGGCTTGCCCGGAAAACGTGTGGAAGCGTAGCGGGCTGGAATGATTCCGATAAACTTCATTTCTGTTGTCTTTTGTTATTTATAATTTTTATTCATCGAAGAGATTCGGGTTCTTGTTGATCTCCTTCAAGAACACTTCACCATATTTCTTCTTCTTGAAATCTCCGATGCCATGTATCTGTCCGAACTGCTCGATATTCTTAGGCTTCACGGCAGCCAACTCATGCAGACTCTGGTCGGACAATATAATATAAGGTGGGAAACCTTGTTCGTCGGCGAGTTTCTTACGCAGTTGGCGTAGTCGCTCGAAGAGTTCCTGACTTTCCGACCTCGTGCTTGTCTTCTTCGTGATGTGCAGGCGCTGGGCGTGTACTACCGGAGTCGTATCCCTGTGCTGGATAACGGCGAGCGAAACTTGGTGCTCTCCCTTGAGTACTTTCCATCCCAAGTCGGTCACCTTCATGGCGTTATGCTTGTTGTATGCGATCTCGTAGAATCCCATCTGCATCATCTGCAACAGATAGTCTTGCCAGTCTTTCACGCTCACGTCCTTGCCCACGCCGAAAGTCTTCAACTCGTTGTACTGGTTGCGCATCACGTACGGAGAGTTGATGCCACGGAGGATTTCGATGCACTGTCCGAAGTGGATGTTCTCATGGGTACGCACCACGGCACTGAGTGCTTTCTGTGTCAGAATCGTGCCGTTGAAAGTACGGGGAGGATTGGCACAGACATCGCAATGACCGCAGTCTTTTTCGGAGGTCTCACCGAAATAGTTGAGCAAGATGCGACGGCGGCACACCCTCGATTCAGCGTACTCTTCCATGCGCTTGAGCTTTTCGAGGTTGACATCACGCTGACCGCTATCCTCGGCGAAATTCCTCAGTTGGATGATGTCCGCCATGGAGTAGAAGAGTACCGTGTCGGCAGGTGCGCCATCTCTTCCGGCACGCCCTATCTCCTGGTAGAAGCTCTCGATGCTCTTCGGCATGTTGTAGTGGATGACCCACCTCACGTTGCCCTTGTCGATGCCCATTCCGAAGGCGATGGTGGCGCAAACCACCTGAATCTGGTCCATCTTGAAGCGCTCCTGCACCGAAGCCCTTTCCTCGTTGGGAAGTCCGGCGTGGTAGGCAGCGGCATTGATGCCCTTCTTCTTCAGTTCCTCGGTCACCATCTCCGTGTTCTTCCTCGACAGGCAGTAGATGATGCCCGCATCGCCCGGTCTCTTGGCGATAAACTGGAAGATGTACTTCAATTTCTCCTTCTTGGTGCTCTCCCTTCTCACCGACAGGCTGAGGTTGGGACGGTCGAAGCTGCTCACGAACGTCTTGCCCGTGAGATGAAGTTGATGGATGATGTCTTCTCTGGTGATTTTGTCGGCAGTGGCAGTGAGCGCCATCACCGGTATGCCATTGAACTGCTCATGGAG
Source organism: Prevotella sp. CAG:732 (assembly GCA_000436035.1). Lineage (GTDB taxonomy): Bacteria > Bacteroidota > Bacteroidia > Bacteroidales > Bacteroidaceae > Prevotella. The sequence goes on from FR893183.1 coordinate 25,996, forward strand.
GAGTCCGAGCTGGGAATATTCAGGACGGAAATCATGTCCCCATTGACTGATGCAGTGAGCCTCGTCGATGGCGAAAAGGGAAATCTTGATGTTGCTGAATAAAAAAGGAATCTCACTGAGGAGTTTCTCCGGCGAGACATAGATGAGTTTGACATCGCCCGCCTCGCATCTGCGTCGGATGATGGTCTCTTCCGTCATATCCGTGCTGCTGTTGAGTGCGACGGCAGGGATGCCATTCGCCTTGAGCGCTTCCACCTGGTCGTGCATCAAGCTGATGAGCGGTGATATGACGACTGCGGTTCCTGGCAAAGCCAATGCCGGAACTTGATAGCAAATGCTCTTGCCACCACCTGTAGGCATCAGTACAAGGCAGTCGTTGCCTTGCATGATTTCACTGATTACTTCTTCTTGATTGAGTCGGAACGAGTCGTAACCAAAATAGTTTCTTAATATCTCTTTTGCTTGCATTTCGCATGAATTTCTGGCAAAGGTACACAAAAAATGTCAGAAAAGTACTTTTTTATTCGATTATTTCAGATAAAGTTGCTAATTTTGCATAGAATATAAAAATTATGACCATCATGAGTAATCAAAACGAACAGTTCACATATTCTGACGAGCGATTTGCCGACCTGCAAATGCTGCGCTATCGCTTGAAAGGTTTTGAAGACTTGTCTCTTCCTCAACAGCTCTACATCTATTGCCTTTCGAAGGCGACCTTGATGGGGCGTGACATCACTTTCGACCAACAGGGCAAGTACAATCTCGCCATCCGCAAGACCTTGGAGGCTATCTACAAGCACTACGAGGGCGACCGTGAGAGTGCCGACTTCCAAGCTCTCCTTGTCTATCTGAAGCGAGTTTGGTTCTCCAGCGGCATCTACCACCACTATGGATGCGAGAAGTTTGTGCCAGGATTCTCCGAGGAGTTCTTCACGGCAGCCATCGACGGCATCAGCGAGGAGCATCTTCCGCTGAAACGTGGGGAGAGCAGGGAAGACTTGCTCGACAGGCTCATCCCAGTCATCTTCGATGAGAACGTCTTGCCAAAGCGTGTCAACCAAACGGATGGCGAGGACCTCGTGCAGACTTCGGCTTGCAACTTCTATGAGGGCGTCACCCAGGAAGAGGTGGAGCGATTCTATGGCAAGATGAAGAATCCCGATGACCTGACTCCACCTTCTTATGGCTTGAACTCGAAACTCCTCAAGCGCAATGGCGAGATGGTGGAACTTACTTGGCATGAGGATGGTATGTATGGCACTGCCATCAAGGAGATTGTGTCGTGGTTGAGAAGGGCGCAGAAGTTTGCCGAGAACGAACAGCAGCGTCACGTCATCGACCTCTTGGTGAAGTATTACCACACAGGCGACCTCACCGACTTTGACCGATACAGCATCGCCTGGGTGGAACAACATGAGGGATTGGTCGATTTTATCAATGGTTTCATCGAGGTATATGGTGACCCACTCGGACTGAAAGGCACGTGGGAGGGCATCGTGGAATACAAGGACTTGGAGGCCACCCGACGCACACAGACCATCAGCCAGAACGCACAATGGTTTGAGGACCATTCGCCTGTGGCTCCGCAGTTCCGCAAGGCAGAGGTGAAGGGCGTGACGGCGAACGTGATTTGTGCGGCGATGCTCGGTGGTGACGAATATCCTGCCTCGGCCATCGGCATCAACTTGCCGAATGCCAACTGGATTCGTGAGACCCATGGCTCGAAGAGTGTCACCATCGGCAACTTGACCGAGGCGTACAACAAGGCGGCTCAGGGTAATGGCTTCCGTGATGAGTTTGTCATCGACACAGAGACCATCGATCTCATCAATCAGTATGGCGACATCACGGACGACCTTCATACCGACTTGCATGAGTGTCTGGGTCATGGAAGTGGACAGCTCTTGCCTGGCACCGACCCTGATGCGCTCAAGGCATACGGCAATACGATAGAAGAGGCACGTGCCGACCTGTTTGGTCTTTATTATGTAGCCGACCACAAGTTGGTGGAGCTTGGCTTGACTCCGAATGACGAGGCTTACAAGGCACAGTACTATACCTATCTGATGAATGGTTTGCTCACCCAGTGCATCCGCATCAAGGAGGGCGACAAGATAGAAGAGGCTCACATGCGCAATCGTGCGCTCATCGCCAACTGGACTTTGGAGCATTATCCTGAGGCTGTTCAACTGGTAAAGAAAGACTCGAAGACATTTGTGCAAATCACTGATTATCAACTCTTACGTTCTGCCTTTGCTAAACTTCTCGCAGAGATACAGCGTATCAAGAGCGAGGGTGACTTCGAGGCAGCACGCCAGTTGGTTGAGAAGTATGCCGTCAACCTCGACCCAGCCTTGCATCACGAGATCTTGGAACGTTACAAGAAGCTCGACCTCGCTCCTTACAAAGGTTTCATCAATCCATGGATGAAGTTGGAGTATGATGAGAAGGGCGATGTCTCTCGTGTGGTACTTGATTATACGGAGAGTTACGAGCATCAGATGCTGAGATATTCTGAGGAGTACGCTACATTGTAGAGACAAGGCTGGTCGTCTATTACGCCAGACTTCGGTCGTCTATTACGCCTAAGGCTGGTTGTCTATTATGGCTGACTTAAGTCTTCAGTTGCGATTGTAGTATATGTCCCTTAACTTCCCGAACGACTGAAAGGAGAGTGCACCTCCCTTAACATCTATCACTTCACCCCCATAAAACAAAAAAAAAGACAATGACAGACAATAAAGACGAACAATTTCCGGTAGTGGATGAGATGGGCAACATCCTTGGCGCAATCAGCCGAGGCCATGCCCATGACGGCAGCAAGATATTGCACCCAGTAGTTCATCTACACCTATTTAATAGTAAGGGCGAACTGTATTTGCAGCATCGTCCGGCTTGGAAAGACATTCAGCCCGACAAGTGGGATACTGCTTGCGGCGGTCACGTCGATCTGGGCGAGAGCGTGGAGCAAGCCTTGCATCGTGAGGTGAGAGAAGAACTTGGCGTCACGGACTTCGAACCGATTTCTATGGGACACTATGTCTTCGAGAGCAAGCGAGAGAAGGAACTCGTGTATGTTCACCGCTGCGTCTATGACGAAGATGTGAAACCAAGCAAAGAGGAGCTGGCAGGTGGTCGCTTCTGGACTCCACAGGAAATCCTCGACAACATGGGGAAGGGAGTTTTTACGCCTAACTTCGAAAACGAATACAAGAAGTATTTCTTAAAATAAAAAAAGCCGGAAGATGATTCGTTCATCTCCCGGCATATTTTCAATTAGATGTTTATTAGATTTTAAAAGCTTATTTTGCTGATTCAAATTCGCGGAGGAAGCGAGTGTCGTTCTCAGAGAAGAGACGAAGGTCGCTCACACGATACTTCAAGTTGGTGATACGCTCCACACCCATACCGAAGGCATAGCCTGTATAGACATTGCTGTCGATGCCGCAAGCCTCCAAGTCGTGAGGATCGACCATACCACAACCGAGAATTTCTACCCAACCCGTATGCTTGCAGAAGTTACAGCCCTTGCCGCCACAGATGTTGCAAGAGATGTCCATCTCAGCACTAGGCTCTGTGAATGGGAAGTAGCTAGGACGCAAACGAATCTTGGTGTCTGCGCCAAACATCTCGCGAGCAAAGGTAAGGAGCACCTGCTTCAAGTCGGTGAAACTTACGTTCTTATCAACGTACAAGCCCTCCACCTGATGGAAGAAGCAGTGAGCACGTGCACTGATAGCCTCATTGCGATATACACGACCAGGGCAAAGTACACGGATAGGTGGCTCGTGGGTTTCCATATAGTGAGCCTCGTCGCCAGAAGTGTGGCTGCGGAGGAGGATGTTCTTGGTGACATCGTTAGGGTCGCTCTGCTCGATGAAGAAGGTATCTTGCATGTCACGAGCTGGGTGATCGGCTGCAAAGTTGAGCATGGTGAACACGTGCTTGTCGTCATCTACCTCAGGACCATGATACAAGGTGAAGCCCATGCGAGAGAAGATGTCGATGATCTGGTTCTTGACAACTGTCAGAGGATGGCGAGTACCCAAAGCCACTGGGTAAGGGGTACGGGTCAAGTCGAGGTCGTCGTTAGAATCCTTAGCCTCTTCCATCTGCTCCTTCAGCGCATTGATGCGCTCGGTGGTAGCCTGCTTCAGCTCATTGATTTTCATACCAATGGCTTTCTTCTGGTCGGCAGCTACAGAGCGGAAGTCGTTCATGAGCGCATTGATCTCGCCCTTCTTGCTCAGATACTTGATGCGAAGTTGCTCCACTTCCTCTGCGTTCTGTGCAGAAAGTGTGCTTACTTCCTTCAATAGTTCTTCTATTTTTTCTAATAACATAATCGTAAATTATCTAATTTGACTGCAAAGGTAACATTTTTTGCTGAAAATATGAAATATATCAAAAGAAAGTTGTACTTTTGCATGGAAAATTTGAGAATTTTATAAGTTTATGAAGAAACTTTCTTTTATATCAGTGCTCTTGGCATTGCTTACTATCGTATGTTTCTCTTCTGTGGGCTGCACAGGAAAGAAGCCTGCTAGTGATGCCGACACGTTGGCCTCCGATACGACGGTTGCCGACACACAAGCCATGGACTCTACGGAGAAACTCATCGAGGAGACTCCGATGCCTAAGGCGGCTGATGAACTCTTTGATGATTTCGTATTCAACTTTGCAGCCAATCGTAAGTTACAACTTTCACGTGTGCATTTCCCTCTCCCTGTGTATCGCAATGAGAAGGTGGTGAAGACCATCGACAAGAAGCACTGGAAGATGGAGCATTTCTTTATGCGCCAGGACTACTACACGCTCATCTTCGACAACCAGAAGCAGATGAATCTCGTGAAGGATACCACCATCGACCATGTGGTTGTCGAGAAGGTGTTCTACCACAAGAAGACCGTGCAGCAGTTCCTCTTCAATCGCATCAATGGTCAGTGGATGATGACTTCCATCAACTACAAGCCGATGTATTCAAACAAGAACGCTAGTTTCTTGAAGTTTTATGGAAAGTTTGCCACCGATTCCACCTTCCAGGCAGAGCACTTGCACAATCCTGTGAAGTTTGTCGGTCCTGACCCAGACGATGACTTCAGTACGATGACGGGCGACATCGAGCCTGAGACGTGGCCAGCCTTTGCTCCGAAACTGCCTTCCAGCATGATTTACAATATCATCTACGGACAGAAGTACAACAAGAGCAATCAGAAGATTTTCGTGATACGTGGTATCGCCAACGGACTCGAAACTGAATTGACCTTCAAGCGAATAGGAGGTAAGTGGATGCTGACGAAACTGAATATGTAATGTCTGCCATCCCAAGTCTCACAGACTCTTATATAATGAGGTATTCTATATAATATTAAGAAAAATGATTCGATGAAAGATATTAAGAACTACAGCCTCTTGGCGCACAATACATTTGGCATAGAGGCACGATGCCATCGCTTCTTGGAGTATTCCTCTGTTGAGGAAGCCCAGCAGATTGTTTCTTCTTTGACAACAGAGGATGAGCCTCTACTCATCATGGGAGGAGGAAGCAACCTCTTGCTCACGGGCGATTATCCTGGAACCGTGCTTCATTCTGCCATCAAGGGCATTAAGGTCTTGAGTGATAAGGAACCTGCTTCCGTCTTCTTGGAATGCGGAAGCGGCGAGGTCTTCGATGATGTCGTGGCTTTTGCCGTGGAGAATGGTTATCATGGTGCCGAGAACTTGTCGATTATTCCTGGTGAGGTAGGGGCGAGTGCCGTACAGAACATCGGTGCCTATGGTGTCGAGGCGAAGGATATTATATATAAGGTGGAAGCAGTGGAGATTGCCACAGGTAAGTTGGTGGTCTTCGACAATGCTGACTGCGAGTATAGTTATCGCCAGAGCAAGTTCAAGCATGAGTGGCGCGACAAGTATCTTGTCACCCATGTCATCTATCGCCTTTCTCGCACCTTTGTGCCCGATCTCGACTATGGTAACATCCGCAGCAGTTTGGAAAAGAAAGGCATCGCATCGCCTACCGCCCAACAACTTCGTGAGGTCATCATAGAGATTCGTAATGCCAAGTTGCCTGACCCAAAGGTGCAGGGCAATGCAGGCAGTTTCTTCATGAATCCTATCGTAGAGAAGGCGAAGTATGAGGAACTGGCTTCTCAATATCTTGGTATGCCACATTATACGATAGATGCAGAGCATGAGAAGATTCCAGCAGGATGGATGATAGACCAATGCGGATGGAAAGGTAAGAGTCTCGGCAAGGCTGGTGTTCACGACAAGCAAGCCTTGGTGCTCGTGAATCGTGGCGGTGCTACAGGCGCAGACATCGTTCGCCTCTGTGAGACGATACAGAAGGATGTCAAGGAGAAATTCGGCATAGAGATTCACCCAGAGGTGAATATAAAGTGAAGAATTCTCTTGCAAGCGAGAGCATAGCCAAGCTTGCTTGAGCTTTGCCGAGTGCAGCAAAGGAGATTCTTTGAAGGATTCCTTGCTTTTGTTATCGAAAGAATCAAGAACGAGCTATTCAATGGAAAATCAGAAAAAATATAAAGTGACATTACTCGGAACAGGAACATCTAGCGGTGTTCCTGTTTTGGGATGTAATTGTGAGGTTTGCAGAAGCCAGAATCCGAAGGACAAGCGCTTCCGCAGTGCGATGATGATAGAGACAGAATCCACTCGCATCCTGGTGGATGCAGGACCAGACATCCGCATGCAACTACTGCGTGTGCCGTTTCGCAAACTGGATGGCGTTCTCATCACGCATATCCATTACGATCATGTGGGTGGCATTGATGATTTGCGTGGATTCTGTGTCTATGGCGACATCAATGTGTATGGCGATGAACTCATCACTTCCACCTTGCCTCATACCATGCCCTATTGTTTCCCTGCAAATTCCGACTTGCTCTATCCCGGTGCTCCGAAACTCTGTCTCCATACGATTGAGCCTCATCAGAAATACCAGATAGGTGACATCTCCTTCGTGCCTATCCGAGTGATGCACGACAAGATGCCTATCCTCGGTTATCGCTTCGGAAAGTTCGCCTACATCACGGACATGAAGACGATGGGAGAGGAGGAATACGACTATCTCGATGGTGTGGAAGTGCTAGTTATCAATGCCTTGCGTTTCGACAAGCCTCACCATAGCCATCAACTCGTCGATGATGCCATCCGTGTGGCTCGCCGTATCGGTGCAAAGCAAGTTTATCTTACCCATGTTACCCATCAGATCGGATTCCACGAGGAAGCCAACAAGCGATTGCCTGAAGGATTCCAGTTCGGATTCGACAACCAAGTGATTGAATATTGCATTTTTTCTGCTCATTAAGGGAGTGCTAACTATAGCATACCCTTGGAGCTAGGCAACTCAAAGTGGTAGATGTCTCGTTTCACTGCCATCTTGAGCGAGCGAGCCAACGCCTTGAAGATACCTTCTATCTTGTGGTGCTCATTCTCGCCCTCAGCCTTGATGTTGAGGTTCATCTTTGCTGCATCGCTCAAGCTCTTGAAGAAATGCTTGAACATCTCCGTTGGCATTTCTCCCACCTTCTCACGATGGAACTCTGCATCCCAAATCAACCATGGTCTGCCACCGAAGTCCAATGCCACTTGGCAAAGGCAATCGTCCATAGGCAGACAATAGCCATAACGTTCGATGCCTCGTTTGTCGCCCAAGGCTTGCAAGAGGCATTCACCCAGGGCGATGCCCGTGTCCTCGATAGTATGATGTTCGTCCACGTAGAGGTCGCCCTTGGTGTGAATCGTCAAGTCCATCATGCCGTGCTTGCCTATCTGCTCCAACATGTGGTCGAAGAAGCCCAAACCAGTGGAGATGTCACACTTGCCCGAACCATCCAGGTTCACCTTGATATAGATGTCGGTCTCCTTGGTGGTTCGCTTCACTTCGGCGATACGGTCACCAGCGAAGAGTATCTCTGCTATCTTGTCCCAGTCCATGCCGTCCTTGCCAAGAATGAGGCTCTTGCAACCGAGATTCTCAGCGAGTTGAGCGTCGCTTTCACGGTCACCGATCACATAACTGCCTGACAAGTCATACTCTGGGTTGTCGATGTATTCGGTGAGCATTCCTGTGCCCGGCTTGCGCATCGGCGAGTTGTCTTCCGGGAAATGCCGGTCGATATGCTGTTTCTCGAAGTGGATGCCTTCGCTCTCCAAGGTTTGGATGATGAAGTTGTGGACTGGCCAGAATGTGTCCTCTGGAAAAGAGTCGGTACCCAAACCATCCTGGTTGCTCACCATCACCAACTTGAAGTCTGTATGCTGGGCGATGAAGGAAAGGTTGCGGAAAACTCCCTTGGTGAAGACTAACTTGTCGAAACTGTCGATTTGCTCGTCCTCAGGCTCTTGAATCAGCGTGCCATCGCGGTCGATGAACAGCAATTTTGTCTTTTTCATTGTCTCTCTATTTTATGTTGTGTATGATGATTTTACTATTCTATGTGATGAATTTGCCATTGTATATGATGTATTTACTATTGTATATGATGAACAACATCATGTTCTTGGTTCTCTGCTTGCAGTCTTTCTTTCTTCTCTTTTTCTTGTGTCTCGATGGCACCGTAGAGATAGGTGAAGGAGAATCCCCACCAAGCTATTACATAAATATAGAAAAAGAAAGTCAGCGTCATCACTAACAGAAAGAGTGGGGTGAAGTAGGCTGGAATGCCCAGTGGGTCACCTTCCAATGCTCCTAATTGTGACTTGATCTGTACATACATCAAGATGTAAGTTGGCATCAGCATGATGAGGGTGATGATGAAGATGAGGAGAATGCCAAGGAAGCCCATCATAAAGATGGAACCAAAATGGCGTAATCCGCAAGTGTAAGATTTCCAAGGTCGAAGTGGAACACTGGCTTCTCTGAGCATGTTGCGTGGCAAGATGTAGGCGAAAGGAAGAATGCAGATCATAGCGATGAAACCTCTCAAAATTAATTCTCCTGTGGAGAGCAACAACATCTTGTTGGGTGAGGAAGCTGCATCTGCAAGTCTCCCTATGAGCGGTTGAGTAGCTAGAGGGAGTAGTCCAAAGAAGAATATGCAGATGACTGCATAGATCAGCATGACAGACGAATATCTTATCAAATTCTGTTTCATTCCTTTAGAGTTGAACCAATTCCATAAAGCACTGCAAGTAACGAAGGTGCATAGGATGGTGAAGAGATAAATAACGGTTTGCGTGGAGAAAGATGCCCAAGGATTGAGTTGTCCCCAATCGTGCAAACCCTTGTTGGGCATTCTGAAATAAATGGTGATGGCGGTGAAGATGGCGAGGATAAGGCTCGCCCACCAAGTCTTTTTCAAGATTTGAACCAAGTGACCAGTCACCAATTCGTAAGACGCTTTCATACAGGCGGTTACGCTACGATACTTAAAGATTTTATTCGTATCCATATTCTTCTTGATTTATTTATTTTCTTCTTCTAAACTCCGAGCAGGTGATGGCTGTGGCAATCGCCACGTTGAGACTGTCGGCGGTAGGTCTGCCCTCAGGGAAGTTGGGGATGAGCAAGCGATGGTTCACCTTTTCGGCGAGAGCGGGGGAGATGCCCTTGCCCTCATTTCCCATCACGATGAAACCATGGCTTTCCAAGCTTTGCTCGTAGATGTTATCGCCATCGAGGAGCGTACCATAGACGGGCTCCTCGGAAGGGAGGGAGGTAATTAGTCCGAGCAGGTCGCCATATTCCACCTTCACTCTGGCGATGCTTCCCATCGTCGCTTGCACCACCTTCGGATTATACACGTCGGCAGTGTCTTGACTGCAATAGATATGTTCGATGCCAAACCAGTCTGCGATACGGATGATCGTACCGAGGTTGCCTGGGTCTTGCACGCCATCGAGAGCGAGATGTAATTGATGGGTGTTGATAGGTGAATAGCCGAATGGCTTGCCATCAATCCAAGTATCGGATGATGACAAATCGTCAGGATGTGCCGCAGAAGAGTCGGCATGTTTGCATCCTTGCTTGAAAACAGCCAGGACTTGCTGGGGATGCTGAAGGAAACTTACCTTCTTGAGTTCCTCGTCTGTCACCTCGATGACTTCCGTCGAAGGGTCGATGCTCTTGCCGTGTAACCATTCAGAAGTGGCAACGATGAGGTCGGCTGGCTGGAAGACGAGCAAGTCATCGACCACCTTGTGACCCTCTGCCACAAACTTGCCTTCCTTGTTGCGATTTTTCTTCAGTTCGAGTGAACGGATGTATTTAATTTTGTTTTTACTGATCATATCTTTATTTTTTGTTATGCAAAGATACTGCAAATCGAAGACAATGCAAAATAAATCGTCAATTATTTTGTGTTCTCTTGAATTTATGCTATCTTTGCAGTCTAAAATGAGAGAATGAAATTGAGAAATCAGAAGTTTATCATACTTTTCTCGCCACTCTTGTTGGCAGCATGTTCTGTGAGTAAGCATGTGCCAGAGGGCGAATATATATTGGATAAGGTGGAGGTGAAGTCAGACCAAAAGGAATATGATGCATCTCCACTCGTGCCCTACGTGCGCCAAAAGGAGAAACCCAAACTATTCTCATTGTTCAAGAATCCTTTTACCCGTAAGCCTGTCATCTTCGACACGCTCCAGGCACGCCTTTCGTGCCGTGACCTCTTGCAGGCGATGCAAAACCAAGGATATATGAACTCTGGGGTTTCCCTCCTGACAGAGAAGAAAAAGAAGAAACTCAAAGCTACTTATCTCCTTCATCCCGGTCAACCTTTCACAATCGGAAGCGTGAAGTATGAGGTGAGAGATGATAGCATCCAGCAACTTCTGCATCTCGACCAACCCGAAAACCAGATGCTCAAGCCCGGAACTCGCTTCACGGTAGAGGCTCTTGATGCGGAGAGAAAACGCATCGCTGGTCTTCTGAGCAATCAGGGTTACTTCCGATTCAACAAGGATTTCATCCAGTTTGCTGCAGATACCATTTCGGGAAGCCGCGACATCGCACTCACCCTCCAACTGATGAAGTACAAGGCAAACAGTAGTGCGCCAGAGGTAAATCATCCCCGATATGTCATCCGCAAGGTGAACTATCTGAGCAACGATAGCGACGATATTCATCTTCGCCGTCAGGTACTCCTCAATGCCACCGCCATCAAGGAGGGCAGACCTTACGACGCATCTGCCTTGCAAGCTACGTACAATAATTTCGCCCGTTTGCAAGCTGTGAAGTACACCAATATTCGATTCACCGAGATGCCGGATAGCAACCTCTTGGATTGCAATATCCAAGTCAGCACACTGAAGCCTTCCACCATCTCCTTCCAACCGGAAGGAACCAATACGGCTGGCGATTTGGGTGCAGCTGCATCCCTTACATATACCAACAGAAATCTTTTCCGAGGTAGTGAACAGTTGAGCATCGAACTTCGTGGTGCTTATGAGGCCATCAAGGGACTGGAGGGTTATCAAGACCAAAACTATACTGAGTTTTCCGTGGCGACCAAGTTGGTGTTTCCACGCTTCCTCGCTCCATTCCTGTCCAAGAGTTTTCGCCGTAGGCAGAGCGCAAGTTCCGAGGTGTCAGTGAGTTGGGACTTTCAGAATCGTCCAGAGTTTCATCGCCGAGTCTTCTCCACGGCATGGCGTTATCGCTGGAGTGAACCGAAGCATCATCTCACTTATCGCTTTGATCTCCTCGACCTCAACTATGTATATATGCCTTGGATTTCCTCGACTTTCAAGAATGATTACCTTGACAATGCCGACAACCGTAATGCCATCCTCCGATACAATTATGAGGATCTCTTCATCATGAAGTTGGGATTTGGTCTCACCTACAATGATGGTGTGGATGCCGTGAAGGCAAATGTGGAGACATCGGGTAACCTGCTCAATGGACTTTCAAGTACGTTCGGGTTTCATACCAACGACCAAGGGCAGCACACCTTATTTAATATAGCGTATGCGCAGTATGCCAAGTTTGACATCGACTATACCCACCTAGTGCAGTTTGACAAGCGCAATGCCTTGGCACTCCATGCCGGATTGGGTGTGGCTTATCCATACGGCAACAGCAAGGTACTGCCATTTGAGAAGAGATATTTTTCGGGTGGTGCCAACTCGGTGAGAGGTTGGAGTGTAAGAGAATTGGGACCGGGTAAGTTCAAGGGAACGGATGGTCGCATCGACTTCATCAATCAGACGGGCGACATCAAGCTAGACCTCAATGCCGAGTATCGCACGTCTCTCTTCTGGAAATTTCAGGGAGCTGTGTTTGTAGATGCAGGTAATATCTGGACGCTTCGCAATTATGAGGAGCAACCAGGTGGACAGTTTAAGTTCTCTGAGTTCTACAAGCAGATAGCCGTAGCGTATGGTTTGGGCTTGCGCCTGAATTTCGATTACTTCATCATCCGATTTGATATGGGTATGAAGGCTATCAACCCTGCTTATGATAGTGAGCAAGAACATTGGGCAATCATCCATCCTAGGTTGAGTCGAGACTTCGACTTCCACTTTGCGGTTGGTTTGCCATTCTAAGAGAATTCTCTGAGAAAAGAAAAACTCTCGCAGATATTGTATGCTACTACGATATCTGCGAGAGTTTTTTATACATTTAGTTTTTCAGTTTCATTTATTGCGAAATCTTCTCTTTTTGGGGGATTGCTTTCAAATCCACCTTCCACTTTCCACCATGTATCGTCATCGGGATGACAAAAGTGGCTTTCGATACGGAGTGAGCCTCTGTGCCTAGTGTGTCCATCTGAAGAAAGTTGCTTACGTCTAGGTGGATGTCGGCTGTCACCTCATCGTCATGAAAGTTGATGTCTGTGATTTCGATGGTGGCATCTTCCGTCTTTTTATTGAGTTGGTCGATGTCTGCTTGATGAACATTGCTCGCCTCAAATCTCAGCCATTTCTCCGATTCTGGCGTACAATACTTGCTGGCTTTCTCAAAATGCCAGTTATAATAATTGGTGGCGAAGGAGTCGATGTCAGCCTTCAGTTGCTCCTCGCTCCCTTCATGTGGTTGGCATCCCGAAAGGGTGGAAGAGGCGATGAAGATGCTTGCCAAGATGGCGGCAGAAAGTATGCTGCCCATCGCCTTACCTAAGTTTCTTCTGCTTGATGGTATGTCAATGATGAATGATGAAAACATATTAATTTACTTTAAAACGTGACAAAGGTAATAAAAAATTTTGTAATAAGAGGATTTTTTGGTAACTTTGCATAAAATATAAAATAAAATGTTGAGATTTATTTCCTTCGGCAGTGGAAGCAGTGGTAATTCTTACTATCTTTACACTGAGACGGATTCACTTCTAATAGACGTAGGAGTAGGACTTAGAAGTTTGAAGAAGCATTTCCATAACTATGGATTGCGCTTCGAGGACATACATCACATCTTGGTTACTCATGACCATGCCGACCATGTGAAGTCGGTGGGGAGCTTGAGCAACGACTACCACTTGCCCGTATATACCACGAGCAAGGTGCATCGAGGCATCAATCGCAACTATTGTGTGCGAAAGAAAATACAGCCAGAGTATGTGCATGTGATAGAGAAGGGTGTGCCTTTCACTATAGGTGAGTTTCGTGTCACTCCCTTTGGCGTTCCGCATGACAGTACCGATAACGTAGGTTACTTTGTGGAATGTGGTGGTGTGTGCTTCTGCCTCATTACAGATGTGGGACATATCACCGACGAAATGCACGATTTCATCGGTCGTTCCAACTATCTCGTCATTGAGGCTAATCACAGTGTGGAGATGCTTCAACAGGGCAATTATCCTCAGTACTTGAAGGACCGCATCCTTGGTCCGACCGGTCACTTGAGCAATGATGCCTGTGGAGAGGCACTCGCCAATTATGCCACTTCGGCACTTCGCCATGTTTGGCTCTGCCATCTCAGCGAGGAAAATAATCATCCGGAACTAGCTCGCAAGACTGTGGAGCAGATTCTTAGAAGCTATGGTGTTGTTGCTGGCAAAGACTTCGAGTTGGAAGTCCTAAAGCGCAAGACTCCAAGTGAGATTTATAAATTAGAATAAGAAAACTAAAAACCGCCGCATACTCTGTGAAGGATGTGCGGCGGTTGCTTATTAATAAAGCCGGGGCAGAAATGAATCTGCCTCGGCTTTTATATATGATTGGAAATAGTTCCCCAATTAGATCTGCTCGCTCCAGTCTTCCTGACTCTTACGAACGTAAGTCTGGTAACGGAGCTTAGCCATCTTCTCAGCCTGAGTGAAGAGCTCGTCAGCCTCCTTAGGGAATGCCTTCTGTACAGAGAGGTAACGTACCTCACCGAGCAAGAAGTCACGGAAGTTAGCCCAGTTAGGAGCCTTGCTATCGAGAGTGAATGGGTTCTTGCCCTCATCAGCCAAGAGTGGGTTGTAACGCCACAAGTGCCAGTAACCGCACTCAAC
>FR893184.1 GCA_000436035.1 Prevotella sp. CAG:732
TATGTGTATGTACGTCTAATAGAGTCTTCATTGTTCTTCTTAATTTCTTGCAAAGATACTGCCTGCGAGGCAATGAAAGCTTGCTTTCTAATTGCCGAGTGCAGCAAATCTTCTGCAAAGATAGCAAGAATAGTTGAGAATAAAGAAACCCAGTAAGATGTTTATGATATTTTTATGGAGAAAGAAGCTCTCGGTGTGATATACTCTTGATGTGTCTATGTCTCTCTTCCTATCCAGAAAGTACATATAGCAGTGTTCGCTTGCCATCTTTATAGATAGCGATATTAGTAAAGGAAGTGTCTGTCACCAAGCCGTTTTTGATGATGATGATTTCATCACAATCTCCCTTTTGAGCGGCGAGGATGTCGCCTATGTGCTGCCGATAATCATCTGGCAGTTTTCCGTTAAATTCAGAACTGGTTTGATTTATGGGTGTATTTGCATGATGTACATCTTCTTATCCTACTGGTTTCTTTTGTTTTTTCTTTCTTCTCCACAGCAGGAAGCCTGTAATAGGCAATGAAGCTGATGTAAGTGCGGCAAATAGCATGATGATTTTGCCTATCCAGCCCAAGATGATGCCTTCATGTAGGTCCAAAGTGGCATGAATCAGTTTATCTGCTGGTGTGCCATCCTTGTATCTGCCAGCATATGGGCCTGTTCCTTTTAGCTCTTTGAGAGTATATTGGTCAAAGAAGAGGTTGTCTTGTTTATAATAGGAACCTTTCTCATGTACCACACTCACTCTATAGCTTCCCAGGCTATCGGCAGGGAGTGCATAGTAGTATTGTACTGCGTTAGGACTCTCTTTTAGAATCTTGGCTTGCAGTAGGTCGATGCTTGCCGTTTTACTCTGGATATGGAGAGAATCGGATGGAGGCAAGGTGTATGCTTCCATCTGTTTTCCGCCAGAGGCCAGTTGGTAGATACCATGACTGAACCAATCTAAGCCGAAGATAAGGCCTGTGATACTTACCACTATTATCGGTAGAAGCATGTATATACCCAATACACTATGAAGATCATATACGAATCGTCTCCACTTGAATGGACGATGAAAGGCGAGACGTTTCTTCAGAAGATGTAACGTGATATGCTTTGGCATCCAGATGACCAATCCTGTGAGGAGAGTCAGGAAGAAAAGCAAGACTCCATAGCTAACCAAAGGTTTTCCGATGGTTCGAGGAAACCACATATACAGGTGTCCGTTCAAGATGAATCGGTAAAAGTCAAACTCATCGGTTCCTAAGTGGCTAGTATGGATTATCTTTCCGTCATAAGGGTTCAGATAAATGGTTGTCTGTCCCTTCTCTCCGAAGTAATCCACCCATACGGCTTCATCCTTTTCGCCTATAGTGATGGCGGAAGGACGCTCTTGGTGGCTTTGTGTGTTGGCAATCTCTATCAGCTTGGAAGGTTGGAGAAAAGGCTGATTCCTTGCCTCCACCTTTTTCCAAGGTTGATAGGTTGAGCTGATCTCATCCTTGAAGAGATAGATGGCCCCTGTTATGCTGACAACAAAGACGATGATTCCAGTGGCTAGACCTATCCATAAGTGGAGTAGGTAGCATAATCTTTTGATGTTCATCCGTTCTTGATATATTTTTCCTATTTTCTGCTTTTCTGATGTTTATGGTAGTTTGAAAAAGCCTCCTACGAAAGATGTGGAGACACGAGCTCCTCTCTCGGCCTTGGCTGTGGCAATGTCGGTTCTATAGATGTAGATGCCATCAGTTGTTGACACCGGCAAGAAAGCGTAGCCGTTTTCAATGAGGCAAGCGAATCTTCTGCCACCATTTCCATTGTGCACAGGGATTCCTTCCACGTCTTTTACTGTTTTGTTTTTGAGGTCGATGATGTAGCATTTTAGGCTTTTGTCGCCCCATCTGTCATTGGCGGTCTGAGGGGTGATGGTACTCACTTCCGCAAAGACGAGTCCATTGCCGATATATTGGATATGGGCAGGTTTAAGCCCACCTGTGGCCTGTTCGAAATCGAAGAAGTAGTCCTCGTCAAAGGTTGTGGATCCCTTCTTGATTCTCAGAAAGCCTGCATGCTTGGTACTTTGAGAGTATCCGTTGGAAATGGCAGAGTTGGACATCACGTAGAGGTTGTCTTCTTCATCCTTGACAAATCCATTGAAGGCGTTCCATGATCCACCAGGTCCCATTCGCGTGTCTTTCATCAGCTTGACAAACTTGAACTCTGGATATGAATATACCGCTACAAAGCAAGTGTCAGTATAAGCAGTCTCGAATGTTTTGCTGTTCATCGGTGTATAAGTAACATAGAGGTTGCCGCCACTATGTGCCATTCCCGTGATGCTTGGCCAGTCGAGATTATCTATTGGAGAAACAGAAGTCTTGCTGTTTTTGGAAGTGATGGATGCCGTATGGGCATCTACCGTATAAAAAGTCAATTTATTACCGCTTTCCTTATTGCTTGGCAGTTCCAGGGCCACCATCGTGTTCCCATCTACTTGGCAAAATCCATTGATGGAGTTGTTGAAAACGAATTCTCCTTGTTCCTTCAGAAGACCGTCGGAGCCTCTTACCACTCCTGTGGCGTTGGTTACTCCCAATCCTCCGATGCAGAAGATGGTATTGCCGCCTTGCTGATAATCGTGATAGCCATTTTGCTCGATACCTTTACCTACAGCATTGATGGTTCCTTCCATCAAGTTGTCTGTAGAAACCACGTAATAGGAGGTATTGCCACTGGAGGTTACGCCCAAGCTAAGTACGTAAGGGGCGTTTGGAATCTCTTGCTCGCCACTGAGGTCATCGTCGCATGATGACAGAGCGAGGGATGTCATGGCTATGGTGGCCATGAGCATGATGCTGCTATATAATTTTTTCATTGTCTAATCAAATTTATTTTAATTCAATGGATGTTATTTGCTGATGTAATATCTGAACTTCATGTTGAATGTTCTGCCTGGTTTTTGCAAGCGATAGTTGTCATACTGTTTCTCGTTAGTGATGTCCGTGCATTCCAAGATGATGCTGTATCTGCCATCTTTCATGCTGTAGCCCAGAGATACATTGTGACTCAGCTGTTCTGGTATGACCTTCTTGGTTGCCTTGGCTCCCAGTCCGGTGAAGGAGAGATAGTAGCTATGGATATACTGTATGTCATAATTGAGGGAGAGGGTGTTGCCCTTCCACCCGAAATCAAAGAAATTGTAGTCAGCGTGCCCATTCATGAAGAGATATGGAATGTTTGGCAAGCGCTGTCCGTAGGTGATGTTCTCAGTGATGCCATCGCCCACGTAGGTATTCTGTGATTTCTCAAACTCCAGCTTGTCCTTGATGTCCTGGTAGGTGAAATTTCCATTGATATGGAGATTTCTCTTGTAAGAATATCCCAGAGAGGCCTCTATACCATGCGTATGCACCTTGCCAATGTTGTCATAACTGGTGGTAGGGTTGCTGGTCAAGCTCACTCCCTTCAAGATGAAGTCCTTGGTGTCTCTATAGATGTAGTTGACCTCTGCCTGCACTCTGTGAGGACCAAAGTTTTGGTCAAAGAGAAGGCCCGCATTGAAGTTGTTGCTACTCTCTGGTTTGAGGTCTGGGTTACTTTTCTGAACCATTCTGTCACCAAACATCTCCACGGTCTCTGGCATACGGAAGGCACGCTCAAAGGAAACCTTGGCTTGCAAAGAAGGCAAGATGTAATAAGTAGCAGCGGCTCCATAACCAAAGCGATGCTTTCTGTCAGACACCTTCTCCCATCGTTGGTTATCGGTGAACTGGTCCATCAGCTTATAGGTGGAGCTATAGAGTCGGTACATCTTACCGAAGATGTTGGCATTCCATCTTTGGAATCTCACCTGATAGCCCAAGCCTGTGATGTTTTTGGTGAGTTGCTGTGGTACATTGTTCATCTCATCGTCTGGGTACATCTTGTCATCGCTCTTTCTGCGCATGGCAGTGAATACATTGTTCAGAGTGACCGACTGGTGGTCATCTATGACGTAGTTCAGATTGGCATTGGCTTGCCACTGGCGTTCCTTGATGGTAGCATCGGTGAGGTAACCTTCACCAGCCGATGTACTGGTAACATATTCTCCCTTCCAGTTATACTTTCTGGCAAGCGTATCTACATTCTGGGTGTTCACGATATTGTACGTGCCATAAAGAGACAAAGACAGTCCTGGCAAGAACAAGTCATCTTTCTTGTACTTAATGCTTGGGATGATGGAGAAACTCTTGGTCTTTACACCACCATACACCGCATCCATTGTGGCTCCTGTTTGTACATTATTCTTGTCGGTGGATGCAATCAAGCCCAGGAGCAAGTAGTCTGCCCAGGATTTGCCCACGATGCCGCTTTCCACCTTCAAACCGAATGAGTGGTAGCCATCATTGAATCTTTTCACCCATTCATAGCCCTCTTGTTTGTTGGTGGAAAGGTTGACGATAGGTGCCCATACCTTATAGTTGTTGTCAGAGTAGTTGGCGAAGGCGTTGGCTCTGATGGTGAATCCTCCATGTGATGTGTAAGCTCCATTGATAGAGAAGCGGTGCGTATTATAAGAACCGATGGAGTAGGTGGCATCCAGGTAGTTGGCATTTTTGCGTGACACGATGTTCACTGCTCCACCCAGTGCGTCAGAGCCGAGATATACAGGTAACACACCCTTATACACCTCGATTCTGTCAGCCATGTTTGCGGAGATATTGGCCAAGTTGAAGGAAGAGCCAAAGTTATCCATAGGGATGCCATCGATGAAGAACTTCACCTGGTTGCCAGAGAAGCCATTCAGGGAGAAGCTATAGTTGGAACCCAGTCCACCGTCTTCTCTAATCTTGACGCTCGTAACACTATTAAGAAGCTTGTTTAATGGAGCCGCTGTCTGGTATTGTTTCTTTAAGTCCAAGACAGAGATGGCGTAAGCTTGCTCTTGCATTCTGCGTGCCATTGATTTACCCACTACCTGAACTTCTTCAAGAAGGACAGAGTCTTTTCCTACCTGTGCATTCAGATTTGTGCTGATGGCCATTGATGAAAGAATGCACAGACTTATTTTTTTGTTCACTCTCATATTAATTTTTGTCTTTTTACCTTATTTTCTTTTGAGGGTGCAAAGGTACGGCTTCTATGAGGAATATGCAATACCTAAAAATTGTGATTTGCGGTCTTCTTAAATATAAGAATATTTTATTCAGAGTGTTTGAGGCGTCCATTTATTATGCTTATGATAAGAACAATAGTTCGTTAATAATTCAATAAT
>FR893185.1 GCA_000436035.1 Prevotella sp. CAG:732
GCCAAAGTTGGTATTATCCAAAGGCACACCATCCACCACGTAAAGAGGCTGGTTATTGCCTGCCATTTCTGTATTACCACGGAGGAGCACACGAGTAGAACCGGATGCACCACCAGCTGTATTCTGCACGACGAGACCAGCCACCTTACCAGAGAGGGAGTTGATGACATTGGTCTCCTTCGCCTTGGTGAGTTCCTCGCCCTTCACCTCGGAGAGTCCGTAACCCAGCGCCTTGCGGTCACGCTTGATGCCGAGGGCGGTGACCACGACATCATTCAGCACCTTTCCATCTTCCTGCAAGGTAATCTTCATGCCGTTGGCAGCCTTCACGGTCAGGGTCTTATAGCCCACGTAGCTTACTTCGAGCATTGCTCCAGGCTTGCAATTCAAGGCGAAGTTACCATCCATATCGGTAACAGAACCATTAGTAGTACCTACCACTTTCACAGTAGCACCTATCAAGCTCTCACCTGTGGCATCTACCACGGTACCCTTGACAGAAGCGTTCTGTTGAGCAGCCATATTCATGGAGGCATTGTTCAACTGAGCTGCCAAGAGGGTGCTTGTAGGCATCCACATCAAACCTGCACCGAGCAGGCCGAGAAACATCGTTTTCTTTCTCATAGTTGATATCTTGTTTTTAGTTTAATAATTATTCTAGCACTTAAATTATAAATTATAAATTACCAAAGATTCCCTCCAGCACCCAAGGTGCTTTGACCTGCATGTTCTTGAAGCGGTCGAAGATACCAAATTTCTCCATTCCACTGCCAAACGAACTGTTGTCCCAGATGAAGGTAGAAAAGCCTCGCTTCTGCGCCTCGTTTTTTAGGAAGCGGCAATAGTAGGTCATGTTCTCGTGAATCTTGTCAATGTTCTTATTGGTATAGTGGTCAGACATGCCCCACTCTCCTATCACGATACCCAAGCCCTTGTTGCTCCAGGTGTTCACCACCTTGTCGAAGAAGTCGGTCATCGTCTTCTCATTGCTGTCACCTGTCTCGCCATACTGCTTGTAGGCATCGCCCCAGTAATAGTACTTCACGCCACCGGCATAATCCCATGGCTGGTAGTAATGGAACTCCACGCTCATATAGTTGTTGGCGTTGCCCTCGATGTCACGCGGAATGATGAAATCGCCATTGTCGATACCAAACTGAGGGTTGCACACGTAGGTCTGAACGATGAGATGACGCTGCACATTGTTGCCGCCCGTGGCACGCACCACGTCGATGAAGATTTGGTTGTAGGCGTTCTGCACTTCGAGGTTCTCGGCAGTTGGCTTGCCCCAGTTGTCCTTGATATGCACCTCGTTGGTACCTGCGAAGGCGAGGCGAGCATCGTAGTTGGCAAACTCGGAAGCGATGTTCATCCAGAGGAGGGCGAGTTTCTGGCAGTTTTCCTCCTTATATTGATAGGTAGGACGACCTTCTAGCCACTTCTCGTGATGCACATTGATGATGACCTTCATGTCGTAGCTGAGACACCAGCCCACCACTTCCTTGATGCGAGCGATCCACGCCTTGTCGATGCTCATCGCCTGAGGATTGGTGATGTGGCACTGCCAACGGATAGGAATACGGACGGCATTGAAGCCAGCCTTCTTGACAGCGGCTATCATCTTCTTGGTCACTACGGGATTGCCCCAAGCGGTCTCTGCATGGATGGCATCATCGGGATTGCCTATCTGCATCGACTCACCATCTTGACCCGGAGCAGAGCACTCGAACTCATTGCCCAGATTCCAGCCGATGACATCCTGGTTCCATTGCTGGGCTGTAGGAAAGGCATCCTTCACCTGATGGGTGGCTTGCGATGGCACCTGAGAAGCATCACTTGCCGCACAAGAAATCGTTGTGAATATGCTTGAGAATATCAAGCAAATCTTCAAAAAGTTTCTGTTCATTATGTTAAGCTTTAGTTATTACCTTAATTATATATAAGAGTTATCTAGGGGATGATAACCCCTCATTTTTAGTCGTTGTGAATCAAGTAACAGACTCGGTTGCAAAAGTATGGAAAAACTGAGCTTCAGGGGTTAGAATACAAACAAAAAAAGGTTTCAAAACTGACAATTTGCCAGGTTTAAAACCTTTTTATAGGGTTGTTTGATGAAACTTTCAAGTTGTATGATTAGAATCTTTAGGCTAAGAGCAGGAAAAGCCTCCCAAGGACATGATTATTTTCCTAGGGAAGCATTTCTAAAAACATCGGGACGTTTATAGAATTTCCTCGGGACGTTTTTCCGAAAGTCTCCCGAAGCTTTTATTTCTCGTTGCCCAGATATTTACTCGGGGGCATCCCAAAGTGTCTCTTGAATACGGTGCTGAAATATTTCACATTGACGAAACCAGTCTTCACGGAAACGTCCAAGACGGCATCTCCTTGCCTGAGATACATCGCCGCCTGCTCCAATCGAATCAAACGGATGAAGTCTTGAGGGGCTTGCCCAGTCAACGTCTTCAAGCGACAATAGAAGAGCGAACGGCTCATCGCCATTTCTCGACAAAGCTCTTCGATACCAAAGTCTGAGTCAGCGATGTGGTCTAAGACCAAACGAGTCGACTTCTCCACGAAAGCCTGATCTTGCGGATTCAAGTCAACAGAAGGCTTCTTCTCATCAGAAAGTTTCTTTTCATCGGAAGGCTTTTCATCGTCAGAAAGCTTATTCTCGTTGGAAGGAACTGACTTTAAAGAAGACTGAGAAGCTTCGTCTGCATTCTCCTGTGCTTCTTCCCTGACGAGTGCAAGACTGCGCTCCATATAATATTGGCTCAAGCGACGGCGATTCTTCAGCATGCTATCTATTTTGCTGGCAAGAATGGCGGAATCGAAAGGTTTGGCTATGTAATCGTCTGCTCCCAAACCCAAGCCCTCTATCATGAAGTCGCGACCTGCTTTCGCCGTGAGCAGGATGACAGGAAGCCATGAGGTCTCCTTGTTTTCCTTGATGCGTCGGCAGAGCTCATCGCCCTGCATTCCTGGCATCATCACGTCTGAGACCACGATGTCGCACTCGCCATTCTCTTGCAAATAGCGCAAAGCCGCATCGCCACTCTCTGCATCCACCACCCGATAAGTATCGCCGAACGCCATCTTGATATATTGGCGCAAGTCGGCGTTGTCGTCCACGAAGAGAATCGTATCCTTCGTGACTTCATCGCCACGAACGGTCTCGGTCTCACCCAGATCCATTTCGACTCGATCGGAAGGCACGGAAGTCGAGGCGGCAGGCAATTTCAGAGTGAAGAGCGTACCCATGCCCTCCTTGCTCACGAAGCTGATCGTGCCACCCAAACGTTGTACCAACTGTCGGGTGAGCACCAATCCCAGTCCGCTTCCCATCTCGTGCGACTTCACGGCATTGGAGGCACGGTAGAAACTCTGGAAGATATATTTCCTCTCAGACCTAGGAATGCCGATACCCCGGTCTAAGACCCCTATCATCACTTGCTGATCATCGTCCAATGCCGCCAAGAGCGTGACTTTTCCACCATCAGGCGTATATTTGATGGCATTCGAAAGGAGGTTCTCGAAGATGATCTCCAGCATCTCCAAGTCGGCACGCACCATCAGATCGGGTTCGCCCATCCTCCTGAGGTGGATGTGCTTCTCGTCTGCCATCACCTGGAACTTATCCATCTGCTGGCGCAAGAAAACAGACAAGTTGACATCCTGGAGTGTCATCTTCATCCTCGCCTGGTCTATCTTTTGGAAATCAAGCAGTTCAGTCACCATCCTGAGGAGTTTGTCGCCATTGCGCTGCGCCAACTCCAGGAAGTGGCGGCTTTGCTCACCCAAGTGGGCATCCTTCGCCAAGTCGGCAAGTGGAGCCAGCACCAAACTGAGAGGGGTACGGATATTGTGGGCGGTATTCACGAAGAAGTTGATTTTCTCATCATAGTACTTACGATGCAATCGCTCCTGGTAGTAATTCCATCCCAGATAAGCCATGAAGCCCAAGAGACAGAGGTAGATGAGCCATGCCCACCAAGTATTCCACCAAGGTTGGGCGATATGTACCTCCAGCGAGGACTCGCCCAAGACACGCCCATTGCTCCTTCCTATCGCCTTGACATGGAAGGTGTAAGTGCCTGGAGGCACATTGGCGAAGCGAGCCTCCGCACTAGGCGAGAGTTCACTCCACTGATGGTCGAAACCCTCCAAGTAATATTGATACTGGATGTCGTGCTGATAGATATAGTTGATGCTCTCGAAAGCGATGGTCAGCGTATTCTCGGTGTGACTGAGACGCAACTCGCCTCGCTGCAACATATCAAACACCCTTTGGTTCCATTCTCCATTCGTCTGCACTCCTTCCACTTCCACGCCCATGATGCGGAGAGGGGCGGAGTAATGCAATCCCTTGGCAAACTTCGGCGACAGGCACACCACTCCATTGCTACCGCCGAAGAAGATTCTGTCATCACGGGTGCGAGATACCGACATTCGCTTGTACTCACCCTCCAAACCCTTAAAGAAGTTGAGGTCCATCACCTTGCCTTGGCTCATAAACGCCAACCCCTTGTCGGTACTCATCCACAACCTTCCATCGGAGGTCTTGACAAGAGCGAACACATGGTTGGAAGGCAACATCTCGGCGGTGGTATAGACACGCACCTGATGTGTCTTGAAATCATAGAGACAAAGACCGCCTCCATCGGTGGCAATCCAAATATGTCGGGCATCCTGATAAGCGATGGAATTGACAAAGAAATTGCGGTCGGAGTTCGGATATTCCGCCTCGTAATAAAAGCGAGTGATGCGATGGGAACGCCTATCCACACGATAGCAGCCATGCGAAGTGCCGACATCCATATACCGATGGTCGGGCGACTCCTCGATACATTGCACCTCCTTGATAGGCAGGTAACGACGAGTGGAAGCTGAACCATTCCGTCCGGAAGCTGCGACATGAACCAAGTCGCCATCCAGGCAACCAATCCACAAGTCATCCTCACTATCGCAGAAGAGACTATACACATAGTCGGTCTTCAGACTGCCATTGGCTAGGCTATACACCTGCGTGGCATTGCCATTGCTGCTCACCTCATAGACACCGTTGCCGTAGGTGCCCACCAAGATTCTGCCACTTCGAGTCTGACAGAGGGTGAGAGCCACCTTCCCATTCAGTCCGTGGTGCCACAGATGCGCCTGTTCGTCATACACGCTCACGCCCTTGTCGGTGGCATACCAAATCTTGCCATCTCGGCTCTGCAAGATGTCGTTCACGCTATTGTCGATGAGCGACTGCGGATTCAGGTACTCATGCTTCACAAATTCAAGCGTATGCTGCATCGGCATCGCCAAGTCAACGCCGCCCGAATAAGAACCCACCCAAAGGTCGCCCCATTTGTCTCGGCACAAGGCATAGACGCCATTGCCCTGTAAGGCATTGTCGGAGCGTCCGTCCGTATTGAGCAAGAGATGGAGCTGTCGGGAGAGCTGGTCGTAGGCATACACGCCTCCTCCATCGACTGCCATCAGCAGGGTGTGATGGTCGTATGGGATGATGGAGCGCACCGGGACGAGCGGCAACTCTCTCAAAGAAGGAGACACAAGGATGGGTTGCCAGTTGCGGTCATCGACCACTACGACACCGGAATGGAAGGTACCCAACCATATCTGATGGGCCGCCACATCGTGATAGGACGAGAGCACCGAACAGCCCTTCACCTTCCGCCTCATCTGTCGGTTTGTAAGGGAATAGTCTAAGACTCCATCCGGAAGACCAATCAAGAGATGATGGCCGATAAACTGGAGATGGTTGACATACGTATGCTTGAGAATATACTTTCCCTTGGTGGGCTCAGGCAAAGGTTGTCTATCGTTGCCATCAGAAGGAATCATATACACGCCCCTGTCCAATGCCATCCAGAAGTTGCCGTGCGAATCCAAGAGCAAGTCATTGAGCACCAAGCTACCGCCGAGTATCTTCAAGAGATTGAATTGCAAGACGAAGGCATCTTTCATCTTATTATATAGATAGACCTTTCCCTTGTTGTCGTAGGCATAGATGTTAGCGTGGGCGTCCTTCAAGAGTTTGATGTTTCTTCCACCACAAGCATCGCTGTAGGGCATATCCGTCGCCAAGACATAGTTGCGCATCTGTCGCCCATTGTATCTATCGACTCCTCTCTTGGTACTGATCCACATCGCCCCATCCTCCGTCTGGATAATGGAATAGACACGAGCCGAGGAAAGTCCTTGCTCGGTATTGACATTAGAGAGGATGAACATATTGCGACTGATGCCTGTCGCTGCCATCATCGAGTGAGGTATCAACAAAACTAGACAGAGCCATATCTGTCTTACGAAAGCATTGGTGTGCAAATGGATATAATGAGTATTCATGTTTGTTTTATTACATTCTATCTCCTTTTGAACGGCAAAGATAACACGAATTTGCGAAATCACAAAAGAAAAAAGATAGAAAATGCGAAATTTACGAAATGTGCAGACTCAAATAGTAAAAAATATCAAATTTCATCAAGAAACGCTCTTCTTTTGAAAGAAAAGCATTACCTTTGTTCTTGAAAGTGAGAAAAGATACCACTTTTCAGATAAAGATAAAAGCTATTATATGGAAATCATCATTGGAATTATCGTCGGACTGATTATCGGTTTCGTCGTCGGAAAGTTATTGACAGCGAAGGGTGCTAGCGAAGAGAAAGCTCAGTTGCTCGCCAACTATCAAGTGAAAGTTTCGGAGAATGAGCAGTTGCAGAAACAGATAGAGCAAGTTCAACTGCAAGTTGAGAACGAGAAGCAAGCTCTCAAAGACAACCAAGAAATCATCCTCATGAACGAGCGAAGCCATCATGCAGCAGAGATGCAAAACCTCAAGGAACAGATGGCAAGCGAGCGTCAATACGCCGCTCAGATGAGACAAGAGAACGACCGTCAATGGGCGGAGAAGATGGAGGCTTTGCGACAAGAGATGCAGCGAATGACTGCCGAGCAGCAGAAGGCTGCCGCTGAGCAACTCGCTGCCAAGCAGTCTGCGCTCCAAGAGAACAACCGCCTGCAGATGGACGAGCTTCTGAAACCTATCAAGGAGCAATTTGCCGACTTCAAGAAATCGGTGGAAGACAGCAAGACCCAAAACGAAGTAAACAAGAAGGAACTGCAAAGCACTTTCGAGGCTACGATGAAGCTCTTCCAGCAGGAACAGCAACAAGCCGTCACCTCCCTCAAGGAGCAAACCTCGAAGATTGGTTCCGATGCCGCCAACCTGACCAAGGCGCTCAAGGGCGACAGCAAGTTGCAGGGCGACTGGGGAGAGATGGTCTTGGAGACGATTCTCGAAAACAGTGGTTTGCGCAAGGATGAGGAGTTCTTCATCCAAGAGAACACCAAGGATGAGAATGGCAAGAACTTCCGTCCGGATGTCATCGTCCGATTCCCTGAGGGCAGAAGCGTGGTGATCGACTCCAAGGTTTCCCTCACGGCTTACACCGATGCCTTGGCAGCTGACAATGATGCCGACCGAGACAGACTGATGAAAGCACACGCCCTGAGCGTTCGCAAGCACATCGACGAACTGGCAGAGAAAGACTACAGCAAGTTGGTGGATGATGCCATCGGTTTTGTGCTGATGTTCATCCCTAACGAGACCAGTTACATCGCCGCCATGAAGCAACAGCCGGAGTTGAGTCGCTATGCTTATCAGAAGAAGATCATCATCATCTCGCCTAGCAACTTGCTGATGGCTCTCCAACTCGCCTACAACCTCTGGCAATACGATCGCCAGAACAAGAATGTGGAAAAGATCGTGAAGACCGCCGCCGACCTCTACGACAAGGTAGCAGGCTTCGAGGACACCTTCACCAGCATCGGCGATGTCCTCTCTCGCCTCTCCACCACCTACGACAAGGCGAAGAAGCAACTCTACGAGGGTTCGGGCAACGTGATGAGAAGAGTGGAAAGCCTGAAGTCGCTCGGCGTGACACCGAAGAAACAAATCAAGTCTTTGGAAGAGTAAAGTTCATTCCCCCAAAAGGAGAAAGGAAGTCCAAAGGGAAAAGGAGGGAAGCCTTAGTCGTCTATTACGACTAGCGGCGGTCGTCTATAGTGACAAAGGCTGGTCGTCTATTACGACCAAAGATTAGTAACCCGGATTCTGCTGGAGATTCTTGTTCAAGTCCCTGCACTTCTGAGGTATCGGGAAGACGGTGGTGTAACCGGAAGACTCACCATCGAGAGGGGCACGGAGGTCGTAGGCTTCTGTAAACTTGCCGAAGCGGATGAGGTCTTGGCGACGACAGCCTTCCCAAACGAGTTCCAATAATCGTTCTTCCAGAATATTGTCGAGGGTAGCTGGACGAGAAGGCATCCCCACACGAGCACGAACGGCATTGAGTTCCGCACTGCCATCCTCACCGTTGCGAACCTTCGCCTCCGCCTTCATCAAGAGCGCATCTGCATAACGGAAAAGAACGATGTCATTGCTCTGCAGTTTGCCATCCATATAAGAAGTACGATCCACCTCATACTTTCCCATTCTCGCTCCCGCCGTCTTGATGTAAGGACTGTTGGTGAGATTCTGCATCACCTCGAAAGGCTGATATTCCAATGGCTTGCCATTGTCCACCTTCAGTTCCTTGCCATCTACCTTCACCACACCAGCCACGAAGTTCACCTTGCATCGGGCATCCTCGTCTGCCTCGCCATAATGATTAGCCTTCATCGTAGAAATCGTGGCGCAAGTACCATTCTCACTACCCCATCCCAAGGCTCCACCATGGGTATAGTGATAAGAGCGGAAGAGATAATGGAACTGGTTGGTATAGATGTTCTTATCCATCGGTATAGTAAAGATGTTTTCCTTCGAGGTCTCATTATGGGTGGAGAAGTTGAAGGCATAATCATCCTCTAGGGCATAGCCCTCCTTGGCGAGTTGGTTGCAATAGTAGATGCAAGTCTCCCAGGCATTCTTCTTCAAGAAGCCATTGGAGAGAGAGTTCATTCCTGTATCTCCATTCACAAGCGAGTTTCCATCCCCAGCTGGCACATCAAACATGATGTCCTTTCCGCTAGGTCGATGGGCATAGCCATTCGTCCAGTCATCATACATATAAATCTCTGCATTGAGTGCCAACTTCGCCAAGAGGAAATTGACGACCGGCTGCGTGATGCGGCCATAGTAATTACCCTCCTTGTTGCTGTGCTCGTCAGGGAGATAAGGCAACACTTGCTGCAACTCATCGAAGACAAAGCGGAAGACCTCGCTTCGACTCGACTGAGTCGGGAGATTGCCGATAGTGTTTTGAGAGCCGTTCTGCTTACCTGCATCCGTTATAGCATAACGTGTTTCGATTTCCGACAAGACCAATGGAACCCTACCAAACATATCCATTGCCTCATCATACATCAAGGCTCTCACAGCCCTCACCTCTGCTAGATAAGCATTTCGCTGCTCATCGGTCAAGATAGGCGACTGCATCCCGGAAGAAGACTTCGAGTGTATGATGTCGATAGAGTTGTTGCAGAGCACGATGACCTTGTAGAGGTACTTCCATGTATCATAGAGCGGTTCGTCATCCGCCGTCCATCTATGTTGGTACATGGCATTCCACAATCCACCATCATACCAGTCACCACCACGTATTGGGATGATAGCCTCATCGGTAGTCAAGGTATTATAGTCATAGATGCCACGGCAAGTGCCTTGGATGCCCTCGCCCTCATTGGCTCCACCTATATAATTATAGAGTGATGCCACGGCATTGACATAGATATCAGAGGGCGTACCATATATCTTGTCAGCATCCAACTGATCCTTCGGATGCTCGTCCAAACAAGATGAAAAGGACAATGACATCAACAAGCCTACAGCCCATGAACAAGCCGCCAACGCTCTCGCCTTCACCATACTACTCTTCATTGAACCACTTCTATTATTATCTCGTTTCATCATATCAAGTCTCATATAAAAACATTTGAATTCTTCCCTTAAAACTGCACACTCAGTCCTATCGAATACGTGCGATATAGTGGATAGGTTCGCTTGTCATCGATACCCATCGTGCTATTGACCACATAACTGTTGATCATAGGTGTCAACCCACTATAGCTAGTAATGGTGGCGAGATTGTTGACACTCGCCGACACACGGAGCGACTGGACGACACCTTTCTTGATAGGAATATCATAACCGATGGTGAGATACTCAAAGTTGAGGTAGTCGCCCTTCTCCAACCAATAGTCTGACACATTCTGATCGACGATATTCTTCTCAGGTGCCCCCTTCAAGACATTGTAGTCTGGGAAACTCGACATATTGGTATAAGCCAGTCCAGTGCCATTGAATATCTTATGACCGAAAGCACCATTCATCTGGAGCGAGAGATACCAATCCCGATAACGGAAACTGATATTGGAGCCCAGCGTCACCTTTGGCGTAGCCTGACCAGCGATATATCTGTCACCGCCATCACTCAAATCGACGGTTCCATTCTGGTCCAAGTCCTCGATGTCATAACGATAATGCCCATTGCCATCCGGCACGATGCCCTTGCAATGAGGCAGATAGAACACACCCAAAGGCTGACCCACTATCTGATAGACGACATTATTGTAACCACCATGCTGACCTGCGCCCGACAAACTGCCCATTGCCGTAACCTTCGCCGCCGACATCTGCATGCCATCATACTCGCCACTCAGCGAGAGCAACTTGTTCTTCTGCCAAGCCAAGTTCATATTGATGTTGAGTTCCATGTCCTTCTTCGCTATCGCCGTGACGGAGAATCCGATCTCAAGACCTTGGTTGGACATCGAACCGATGTTGGCAAGCAACTTATCGTAAGCAAACGGCGGCACTGGCACATCGTAGGCATAGAGCATATCCGTGGTCTTCGAATAGTAATACTCAGCAGTGAGCACCAGTCGATTGTTCCACAAGCCGAGGTCGCCACCGATGTTCCAAGTGGAACGAGTCTCCCACTTCAAGTCGGGATTATTATTGCGTATCATGCCCATCGTCACGGTAGGCGAACTGTTCACCGACACGATGCCATTCTGTCTGACGAGGTTCATCGTGGTATAAGAAGAGATACCGCCGAGATTGCCCGAACGGCCATACCCCGTGCGAAGTTTCAGCATGGAGACATTTCGGCAAGCCATGAGCCACGCCTCCTTCTTCATGTCCCAAGAGGCAGAGATGGATGGGAAGAAACCCCAAGTATGGTCATCGCCCACCATCGACGAACCATCGCCACGCATGGAGAGCGAGAGCGAATATTTGTTCATCAACGTATAGTCGATGTTGCCCATCACGGAAGCCAAGGCTGGGTCCTCATAGTTGCTGTCCGTTCCACCGAATGGTCGGGAGGCAGCAGCACCGATATTATGATAGTTCATGTCATTGTTGGTGATACCCTTGGCAGAAGTCCAGAATCCACTTCGGATGTTCTTCTGATACTCGGCACCCACCATCGCCTTCAAGCCATGGACGCCCCAACTGCGCTGATAGTTCAGCGAGATATTGCCAAGCCAGTCCTCACTCTTGAACTCCCCTCGATAGAGATTGCCCTGCGCCCACACCCAGGTAGGACAGAACTGGTTGTTCTCGTTTGAAGAATAGGAGTAGGAACCGAAGGCTGACACGTTCAAGCTTTCAGAGAATGCCCCCGAAGCCTGATTCTCTCGCTGTCGATTCAAGATGTCATACGTCACCTTCAAGTGGGCATTGAAGTTCATGTTCTTCGTATCATTGCGCTCATAGAGCAAAGCCCCTAGAGGATTCACCTGCGAGGCAGCCCCATTCTTCACCCAACTGCCATTCTCCTGCTCATAAGGATAAGTTGGATTCATAGCATCGGCAGAATAGAAAAGCATCTGCGAGTCGAAGATGTCATTGTTCTTATAAGAAGAGCCGAAGACACCGAAGTCACCCGTCAGACGATTATGGAACGCCTTCTGCGAGACATCTATCTTCGCCACCAAGTTGCGATAGCCCTTGGTACGGATGATGGTATTGTGATCGATATATCCGAAGGAAGCACGATAGTTGTTCTGCGGATTGCCGCCACTGAAGGCAAGATAATGATTCTGGATATTGCCAGTTCGGGTCATCGCCTTATGGAAATCAGTATCGTACCCCTTGTCGTTATACTCCAACCCATACTTTTGGGCAGCAGCCACATATTCGGCGGCATTCAGCATCTCCATACTCTTGTACATCGCCTCGATGCCATAGTTGCCCTCGTAGGAGATTTGGAATCCCTTGCCCGTACCCTTCTTGGTGGTCACCTGGATGACACCCGATGCACCACGAGAACCATAGAGGGCGGTCTCGGAGGCATTCTTCAGCACCGTGAAACTCTCGATGTCGGCAGGATAGATGGTGGCAAGGGTAGCCACATCGGAGGTAACGCCATCGATGATGACCAGTGGGTCGTTGCCACCCATGATGGAGGTGGTACCACGCACTCGCACACTGTTGAGCATGGCGATGCGGTCGAGACCATTGGTCGTCACGTTGACACCTGCCGTCTTGCCATTCAAGGCATCCAAGGCGTTGTTGACCACACCTTTCTTCAACAGTTCCGGTTCCACGATGCTCATCGACCTGGAGAGACCTAAGGTATCCAAGTCGGAAAGTCGCAACTTCCGATGCTGCGCATAGGAATGTAACGGAAGAACGAGCAACATCAGAGTAGATGCCGCCGAACTCAAAAGGATATTCTTCGAATGTTGCATGATTACTGCCATCATTTACTGTTTTAGGTTGTTACTCTTCTTTTGATGGTTGCAAAAATATAAAAAAAGGTGGAAACTGAGAGATTTCTTAAAGAAAAGTACCACTATTTAACAATTTCGGACCTCAGATTTTGCTAAGTCGCAAATTTGTTGTAACTTTGCACCTTGGTTAACAGACTGCTAGCTAAGGGGGGTGCTACCGCCTTTTGCGGATGCTGAGAACATACCCATTGAACCTAGACCAGATAATGCTGGTTAGGAACACTACGGCAACTTCCCCCTTATTGATTGTAATTAGGTAATTTTAAATGAAAAGATTTAGCGGAATCGCACTGAGCGTGGCTGCTTGCTCATTGGCAAGTCAGGCTGCCTTGGCTCAAACCAAGCTCGACACCACCAAGGTGCAGAATCTTAATGAAGTAGTAGTAAAGGCTGTACGTGCCAGTAAGGATGCGCCTTACGCTGTAGCCAACATCAAGAAAGCTGAACTCCAGCAATTCTCTCGCACGGGTCAGGAACTTCCTTTCCTCCTTTCTCGTACTCCTGGCATCTTGGCTTGGGGTGAGAACGGTCTCGGTACTGGTACCTCCTACATGCGTATTCGTGGTGCGGCAGGCAGTCGCATCAATGTCACACTCGATGGTGTGGCACTCAACTCCCCTGAGGATCAAACTGTATTCTGGGCTAACATGAACAGCTATGCTGCTCTCTTGGGTAGCGTACAGGTACAGCGTGGTGTCGGTTCTTCTACCAATGGTGATGGTGCCTTCGGTGGTAGCATCTCTATGGCAACAGCCGCCCCTTCCCTCATCCCTACCGCAGAACTCACCGGTTCATACGGTTCTTACAATACTTATAATACAGGCTTGAGCTTCTCTACCGGTTTGATGGGCAAGCACCTCATCTTTGATGGCGCTTACCACGAGACAGCTACCGATGGCTATATCGACGGTACATCTGGTCGTTCTGGTTCCTACTATGGCGGTTTGACTTGGCTTGCCGACAACTTCAAGATCAGCTACAAGAACATCGGCAACTTCGAGAAGACCGGTCAGGCATGGAGCGGTGTACTCGGTGGCGACTACGACACCAACTTCACCTTGATGGATGATGGCATCCGCACTTACAAGGATATGTATGAGGCTGGCCTCGGCAAGTTCAACATCTTGACTGCCGGCTTGAGCAGAAATGGCAAGGGCAGCTACACCGTGCTCCCTTACACCATGCGTGATGGTCGTCGTTGGGACAAGACTACCGATAACTTCTACCAGAACCATAACATCCTCTCCGCTACTTGGACACCAGGTAGCCACTGGAGCCACAACATTGCCCTCCACTACACCTACGGATATGGTTACTACAAGGAGTTCAAGAGCAACAGCAAGTTCTCTAAGTTTGGTCTCATCTACCAGGATGCAGACGGCAATACCGTCGAACTTTCTGACTTCGTGCGCAAGAAGGGTTTGACCCAGCACACTTACGGTATCGTATATAACACCAACTACAAGGATGAGCACTGGGATGTCATCGGCGGCTTGAACCTCCAGCAGTTCCGTGGCAGCCACTGGGGCTACCTCACCTATATCGCCAACCAAGGTGCAGAGCAGAAGTTCTTGGGCAAGGATGGTCAGTACAAGTACTATGACTCAGACGCTCACAAGTACGACTACAGTGCCTTCATCAAGGCTTCTTATCGCTTTGCCGACTACTGGAATGTCTTCGCCGACTTGCAGTATCGCCGTGTGGAGTACAAGACCGATGGTATCAACGACCGTTTCGTAGAGCAAACAGATGGCACATACAAGAACCAGGAGTTGAACATCAACGAGAAGTACAACTTCTTCAATCCTAAGGCAGGTATCAGCTACACCAAGGATGGTCACAAGGCATACGCTTCTGTAGCTTACAGCAACCGTGAGCCTGAGCGCAACAACTTCACCGACAACTACAACTATCCTTTCCCTAAACAGGAGAAGTTGCTTGATGTAGAGTTCGGTTATCAGTACCAGGGTAGCAACTGGCATGCAGGTGCCAATTTCTACTACATGGGCTACGACAACCAGTTGGTTCAGACTGGTCAGGAAAGTGAGATTGGTGAGGCTTTGACCACCAATGTGAAGGACTCTTATCGTATGGGTATGGAGTTGTCAGCTGGTTGGGCACCATTGTCATGGTTGTCTTTCGAGGGCAATGCCGCATTGAGCAAGAACAAGATCAAGGACTTCGATGAGTATGTAGAAGACTGGGGCAGCAATACTGGTACTCGTGTCAACCACTACGACAACTCCACCTTGTCATTCTCTCCATCAGCCATCTTGAATGGTTTCGTTGACTTCCACTATGCAGGTTTCTCTGCTACATGGCATACCAACTTCGTCAGCAGCCAATACCTGGACAACTCAGAGAGCAAGGATCGTTCACTTCCATGCTACTCTCAGAGCGACCTCAGCCTCAACTACACCAGTGCTGTGAAGAAGGCTTTGGGCATCAAGCAAGTAACACTTGGCTTGGACTTCAACAATGTCTTCAACCGTCACTATGCACCTAGCGGCTTCGTATGGTACAATGCTATCAACGAGGAAGGTGGCTACACCAACGACCATCGCTTGACAGCCCTCAGCTATATCCCTATGGCAGGCTTCACTTGCATGGCTCACTTGACATTGAAGTTCTAGGATTCTCTAGAGGACTGATAAAATCTCAAACAATATGATGGATTTCATCACATCACATGGTTTAGATATCTTCACCACGGTACTCGGACTGGTTTATATCCTGTTGGAGTACCGTGCCAGCATCTGGCTTTGGGTGGTCGGTATCATCATGCCTGCGCTTGACATCTGGCTCTATTGGAGCCATGGACTCTACGGCGATGCAGGTATGGCAGTGTATTACACGCTTGCCGCCGTCTATGGTTATGCCGTATGGAAATGGGGCAAGAATAGCGAAGCGAAGGAACTTCCGATTACCTATATGAAGAAGAGCCTCTACCTCCCTACCCTGGTATGCTTCCTGCTGGCTTGGGCTGCCACCTATTATATATTGGTGACCTTCACCAATTCCACGGTGCCCCTGCAAGACAGCTTCACCAATGCGTTGAGCTTTGTGGGTTTGTGGGCGTTGGCTCGCAAATACATCGAGCAATGGTTCTTCTGGATTATCGTCGATGCCGTTTGCTGCTACCTTTACGTGGTGAAAGGAATTCCTTTCAAGGCATTGCTCTACGGACTCTACGTGGTCATCGCCATCGCTGGATATAGGAAGTGGAAACAAATGATAAATAACAAAGCATAAAAAAAGTCTTGCCAATGGGCAAGACTTTTTTTATGCTTTCAACTTAAATGAATTCTCAATACTCATGATTTCATCGCTAAACTCATGGTCTATATTTAAGCGCTCTTCCACTTTTGAACAACTGTGGATAACTGTGCTATGATCTCGATTACCAACGAGTTTGCCGATTCTGGAGGCTGGCATCTTGGTATATTTCTGTGCCAGGTACATCGTCACCTGTCTAGCCACCACATACTCACGCTTACGACTCTTACTGTTGACGGCAGCAGTGGTCACATTGTAATGCGTACAAACCTTCTCCACGATGTCATCGATAGTCAAAGGTTTGTCATCCACTTTGACGGCTCTTTTGATGACACGCTCTGCCAATCGGATGTCAATATTACTATTATATACAATGCTATAAGCTAGCAATCCGTTGATGGCTCCCTGCAAGTCGCGCACACTTCCATTGCAAGTCTGGGCGATGAAGGTGATGACATCCTTCGAAATCTTCAGTCCGTCACGACGTATCTTGTTGCTCAAGATATCCACACAGAGTTGGATATTTGGCTTCTCCAGCTCAGCCACCAAACCACAAGAGAAACGGGTGAGCAAGCGGTCAGGCACATCCTGCAAGTCAACTGGAGGGCGGTCGCTCGCCAAGATGATACGCTTTCCATTGCGGAAGAGATGATTGAAGATATGGAAGAAGGTATTCAAAGTCTTCGCCTTGCCTGCCCAGTCCTGGATGTCATCCACTATCAAGATGTCTATCGACTGATAGAAGTTGATGAAATCATTGCTAGAGTTATGCAAGATGGCATCGGTGTATTGCGTTTGGAAGAGTCGGGCACTCACATAGAGTACTCGCTTCTGGGGATACATCTGCTTCGCCTTCACGCCGATGGCATTCACCAAGTGCGTCTTTCCACTACCCGATGGACCATAGATGAACATCGGATTGAACTGCGTGGTGTTAGGATGCTCGGCGATAGAGAGTCCTACGGAACGAGGCAACTTATTGCTCTCGCCCTCCATATAGTTGTTGAACGTCAACTTAGGGTCGAGTTGTGTCTCGATGTCTTCCGTCTGCGCCTCCTGTGCTCCGGCATTCTGTTCCGGGTCACGAAGCTTCGGACTGATGTCACTGGCATCCTCCTTGTCCAAAGGCAACGGCGTAGTGCCACCAGGGGCATCCTTCACCACTACCACACGATAGGTCAGACGAATACCATCACCGAAATTTTGATGCAATACCTTACTCAACAAGTCCACGAAGTTTGCCTCCAAGTACTCATAGAAGAAGGTACTCGGAACCCTCACCAACAAAGTCTTCGTAGCCGGCTTGTACGACTCGAAGACGATGGGCTTGAACCACGTATTATAGTGTTGCTCAGAGACATTCTCACGGATGAGCGCAAGACAATTGTCCCAAAGAGCTTTAGGACTTGCTAACATACTGTATATATCCTAGATGATTTCTAATTTGTTCTTAAGCGTAAACGGCGCAAAACACCGATTTGTGTGCAAAATTACAAAATAAATGGGAGAATACCAAATAGGGACATTTATAATATTTTAATAAAGCCTCATAAGCCACTAAGTATCAACCTTTTAATTAAGTTATCCACACTTTTCCACAAAGAAGAGCATAGATACCACTAACTATCTGAAAACAAACAAGATAGCGTTTCTATACTTCCGTTTTCGCATTTTCAGTGAAACAATTATGTAACACCCTCGAAACAACTCATCAACAAATAGTTTGAAAGTTGCTTCGAGGGCGTGAAACATTCCTCTATCTTATTTAGACGATTTTTATTTAAGCGCGTATCGCCTTTAGCTGATTCTTCTTGAAGAAAAGCACCACCTTTTACTTGTCCTTCTTGCCAAATACAGAGAAATGGACATAGCGCTTAGGATGCTGCTTAAGGTCAATGACCAGCGAGTCGGCATTGCGCATGGTAGCGTTCATGTTGTCATACAACTGTGTATCGTTCATCAACAAGCCCAGGGTACCCTTGTTGCTATTCAACTTCTCGGTGAATGCCTGTGCATTGTCCAAAGTCTTGTTGACCTTATCCAAAGTACCTTGCACATCGAGCGAAGCCAGATTGTTGGTCAAGCGATGGGTATTGTCGAGCACACCATTGGCACGATTGATCATACCTGGCACTTGCTTGTTGAGACCGCTCATCAAGGTGTTCAACTCTCGTGTAGAAACCGTGAGGTTGCTGGTGATGGTCTGCACATTGTGAAGCGAAGCTGCCAAGGCAGGGTCAGCCAACAAGGCATTGACGCTGGCAAGGATGGAATCCAACTTAGGCAACATCTTCTCGATGATAGGTACCATGGCAGAAACTTTGCCCAAGGCACCATCGTTGACTGCACCTGGGATGATACCACCCGGCTCGATGCGCTCACGAGGATTGTTAGCCAGCAAGAGGTTCACTTGCAAGTTGCCCATCAAGTCCTTTACAATCTCAGCCTGACTACCCTGTGGGATACGAAGGTTCTGGTCGATGTCTGCCTTCACCTTGATAGGTCCAGTCTTGGAATAGTCGAAATCGATTGCATCCACTGTTCCCACCTTGTAACCATCAGCATAGATAGGCGTAGAGGCACCCAAGCCCTGGATGTCATCAAACGTCATGTAATAGTAGTTGTTGGAAGAAAACAGATTGATGCCCTTCAGAAAGTTGATTCCGAAGTACATCACCAAAATACCCACGATAGCTACCAAGGCTATCCTTATCTCCTTTGTTATTTTCATTCTCTAGTATCGTTTATTCTATTGATTCTTATTTTGCAAGAGCACCAAGGCTCTATCGATTCTTGTTTTGCTTGAACTCACGGATGGCTTGGTTCACATCATACTTCTTGCCATTCTTGAAGGCGATGATGAAAGCCTCAGGGAACTTATCGAGCAGCGACTTGCGCAACTGATAGATCTCATTATAGTTGGCAGAGGCACCGATGGTGTATTTCACCATACCGCTCTCCTGGTATGAGTCGTAGTTTTCCTCGCCCTTGAAGTGGGCGTCCCCCTTGCGAAGCACTCGGCTGCTCACCAAGATTTGTACCTTGAAGATTGGTGCATCCGACTTCACGGAAGCAGGAGTTTGCTTCTTGACAGGTGCTACCGTCTGCTTTCTGGCTGGGGCTGTATCCACTTTCTGCTTTCTAGCAGGGGCAGTCTCAACTACCTGCTTTCTCATAGGAGTGCTCTTTCGCTCCGGTCTTTTATAACTATCCGGCACGATGGAAGGAATGTCATTCCCCTCACTCGCCTGAGAGCGATAAGGTATGGTCACTCGCTTGTCGTACTTGTTCTTGTACTTGGCGAAGCCCTCATAAATCGCCTTGGCAATATCATCGATTCTGCTCTCGTCATTCAGTAAGTTTTCCTCGTCAGGAGTGGTGATGAAACCCAACTCTATTAGGCAACTTGGCATGGAGGTTTCTCGCAAGACCAAGAATCCAGCCTGATGCACACCCTTGTCAGGGCGATTGGCATTCTGGCACACACTGTTTTGGATGGAGCGAGCGATTTCCACACTTCTCTCCATGTTCTTGCCCTGTATGAACTCGAAGATGATATAGCTCTCCGAAGACTTGGGGTCGAACCCTTGGTAAGTCTGCTGATACCCTTTCTCCATCGAGATAACAGAGTTCTCTCGCATAGCCACATCGAGGTTGTCCTTGGCACGGTGCATACCCAGCGAGTAGGTCTCGAAGCCACGTGCTATCTTACCGGCAGACAAGGCATTGGTATGCACGGAGATGAACAAGTCGGCATTCGCCTTGTTGGCGATATTGGCACGATCATGCAATGGGATGAAGACATCCGTGGTACGAGTATAGATCACCCTCACGTCTGGCATATTGCGCTCCACATATCTTCCGAAAGCCAAAGCTACGTTCAGATTGATGTTTTTCTCCTTCGACTTGGCGCCCAAGGCTCCAGCGTCATGCCCACCATGACCGGCGTCGATGACAAGTGTAAAACGCTGATTGGCAGCATACATACCTGCCGCCAAGAATAAGAACGCAACCAGTAATAGAGTGATCTTCTTCAACATACTTTATCTATGATAGTGCAAAATTAAGCATTTCTAGGCAGAAAACCTACAACTGCCATAAAGTTTTATTATTTATTAAGTGAATGAGTAAGATGCGATAGGCTCGCATCTATGATTTGGCGAGACGCCTTCTATGCTCTGACGAGACAAACCTCAATGCCAGCTCCATCGCCATCCGCTCCCATCGGAGGGTTTTGCTTGATGATTTTCAGCTCCACCTTCTCTATCTTTGGGAAAAGTCTGAAGAGGCGGTCGCCGATTCTGCCTGCCACATGCTCTATCAAGCCACTGGGCACTGCCATCTCTTGCGATACGAGTTGATACACCTCGGCATAATTGAGCGTATCATTGACATCATCGCTCAGCATCGCATCGCCGATGTCGTACCCGATACGCAAGTTGACCACATAGTCATTGCCAGTGAGCCGCTCCTGTGGCAATACGCCATGATAGGCATGGAAGCGGAGGTCTTGCAATACGATGTAACTTTCTTTCAGTTTCATACGCCTTCTCCTATTTCCTTGCTAGCCTCACCCTTCACGTCGTTGTCCAACTTAGCCAAGCTTTCGTCATATTTTACCTTCTCATCGTCCTTGAGATAGTTCTTCAGCGCACGCTCCACGCCCACCTTCCAAGTGTTGATGCTCTCGGAAGTAAGCTGCAACTGGCTGACCAACTTGATGACGTGCTTGATAGGCATGCGATAACGGAGCACACCGGAAATCAACTTGGCATAGTTCCAATACTCAGGGTTGAACTTCTCGCTCAATCCCTCGACGGTTATCTTATATCCACGCTTGTTGACAAACTGGAAATCATATCTCTTGTTGCCCTCGCCGAGCACGGTCTTCACGATTTTACCCTTGGTCACCGACTTCGGAAGCATGATGCCCTCCTCGTCGTCTTGCAATCCCGTGAAGATTTCGTAAGGATGCCCATTGAGCAGACCGACCAATGCCACCCATTTCTCCTTGTTGTTTTGGAATCTCACAACATCGCATTCCAACTCACGAGGTCGCACTTCCACAACCTCAGGATGGCAAGACAAAATTTCATCACCATTGGAGATGACTTTCGTCAGTCGCTCCTGCAAGCCCGACCAGTTGACCGTCTGTCCCGCGAAGCGAGCACGAAGCTGGTCCAATCCCGCCTTCATCTCCTGGACGAGAGCCTCAGAAGCCTTCTCAAAGGTCATATTTTCAGTATCATTCATATCAAAAGTTTCGTTATTTGCTGCAAAATTAAACTTTTATTTCTAAATGAGGAAACGTTTTAGTAGATATTTCACAAAAAGAGGGCTGGAAGTACCACTTTTTTGGAAAAGATTGTTTAACTTTGCAATGAAATAGGCAATTTAATTAAACATTTCGCAATATGAAATCAATTCAGAACAGAACATCCATCCGCAAATATTCCAGTCGTGAGGTAAGCGACGAGTTGCTCAACCGCCTTTTGGAGGAAGCCGAGCGCACCCCTACCATGGGCAATCTCCAACTCTACAGTGTCGTCATCACCCGAAGCGAGGAAGGCAAGAAGGCTTTGGCTCCTGCCCACTTCAATCAACCGATGGTAACCGGGGCACCAGTCGTGCTCACCATCTGCGCCGACTATCGCCGCACCACCCTTTGGGCAGAGAACCGCAAGGCTCATCCTGGCTACGACAACATTCTCTCATTCATGAATGCTGCCACCGATGCTCTCCTCTTTACCCAGACTTTCTGCAACCTCGCCGAGGAGGAAGGTCTTGGCACTTGTTTCTTGGGCACCACCGTCTATATGCCAAAGATGATTATCGACACCTTGAAGCTACCAAAGCTCGTGATGCCAGTTGCCACCATCACCTTGGGATGGCCAGACGAGCAACCTGCCCTGAGCGAGCGTCTGCCTCTCCGCAGCATCATCCACCAAGAAGCATACGAGGACTATACACCAGAGAAGATTGACGACTTCTATGCCGAGAAAGAGAACCTCGAAGTGAACAAGGAGTTCGTCCGCATCAACAATGTGGAGACCCTAGCCCAAGTCTTCACCGACATCCGATACACCAAGAAGGATTGTGAGACCATGAGCAAAGGCTTACTTGATGAACTGAAGAACCAAGGGTTCCTATAAGAAAAAGTGTAAGCGAAGGGAGAATATATCTAATAGCGTCAATAACTAAAAAGGGTATGCCAAACAACTTGGCATACCCTTTTTCTATATTTATACCCACAATGGGATTATATCCACTCGAATACTTTACTCAACTACGATTGGCTTGTACTTAGGAACCAAAGCCTTCATGATGCACCAACCGATCAAGTAAGCTACGGCACAGATGCAGAAGATGATCATATAGCCGGCTGGCTTACCCTCGAAGCCCATGAAAGAGAAGGCAGAACCTTGACCTTCAGCATAGGTGAAGAGCATACCGGAACCCTTGTTGATGAGGAAGGAACCTACACCACCTGCCATCGCACCGATACCTGTGATGGTAGCTACGGTTGACTTAGGGAACATATCACCGATGGTAGAATACAAGTTGGCTGACCATGCCTGGTGACCTGCACCCAAGAGACCGATGATGATTGCTGGCCACCAAGGACTGATCTCACCCATAGGTTGAGCGATCAAACCGAGCAATGGGAAGCAAGCGAAAATCAACATCGCACGCATACGACCGATATATGGATTCATACCCTTCTTGTCAACAAAGTAAGTTGGCAAATAACCACCACCGATACTCAATACAGTCACGATAGCATAGAGCGTGAAGATGAGGGCGATACCCATACCGGAGTCTGATGAGTAACCATACTGATCAGAGAAGTAAGCTGGAGCCCAGAACAAGAAGAACCACCATACACCATCGGTCATAAACTTACCAGTGATGAATGACCAAGTCTGGCGATAAGTGAAGCACTTCAAGAAGCCAATGGTCTTCTCATTAGTCTCTTCCTCAGCCTCAGCTGGTTGAGCAGCCTCTTCTACTTCCTCGTCCTGGTTGATATAAGTAAGCTCTGCATTGTTGACAAACTTGCTCTTGGCTGGCTTCTCATAGAGCCACATCCAAAGACCCATCCATACATAACCGAGTACACCGATGATGATGAAAGCCATCTCCCATCCCATGGCACGAGCCAGCAATGGAATGGTAGCTGGAGCTGCCAAGGCACCTACAGATGCACCACTGTTGAAGATGGCGGTAGAGAAAGCACGGTCTTTCTTAGGGAAGTACTCTGCTGTCACCTTGATGGCTGCTGGGAAGTTACCAGCCTCACCCACGGCGAGAATCAAGCGGCAAGAGAGGAACAACCATACACTGATGGTGGCGATGGCAACGGCGGCATCACTACCTGCCTGTACCAATCGGAGTGCCTCGATAGAGTCGTAACCCTCAATCTGCATGGCTACCCAACCGCAACCTGCATGCATCACTGCACCGGTACTCCATACGAAGATGGCGATGAGGTAACCCTTCTTGGTGCCCATCCAATCGACAAACTTACCAGCGAAGAGGTTGGCGATGGCGTAGAAGATGGAGAAAAGACCCGTGATCGTACCATAATGGTCATCTGTCCAGTGGAACTCTGGAGCGATGAAGTCTTTCCAAGTCAACGACAGAACCTGACGGTCCATGTAATTCACTGTGGTCGCTATGAAAAGCAACGCACAAATCACCCAACGGAAGTTGGACATTTTACTTGTTGTAATAGAATTCATTGTTTTAGTATTTAGTTTTTATTTGTTTATCTTTAAAAACGCACAAATCCTGGCTTGATCGCTCAAGCCAGGTGATGCTATGTTTTACTCCAATGTAGGAATCTTCACTACCTGCATGTCATTGTAGATGAGGTTCTCGCCTGCCATACCCCAGATGAAGGTATAGTTGCTGGTACCTGCTGCGCAGTGGATAGACCACTCTGGAGAGATCACTGCCTGCTCGTTGTTGAGCCAGATAGGACGTGTCTCCTGTGGTTCGCCCATCACGTGAAGAATCTTCTGTCCCTCTGGTACATTATAATAGAGGTAGGTCTCCATACGACGAAGGTGAGTGTGAGCTGGCATGGTGTTCCATACGCTACCCTCCTTCAACTCAGTGACACCCATCTGCAACTGACAAGTGCGAACACCTGCCACGCCATCGATAATCAACTGGTGGATGACACGGTCATTGCTCTCCTTCAAGCTACCAGCCTTGATGTTGTTAGCCTCCTTCAAGGTCACCTTCTTGGTAGGGAATGTCTGATGAGCGCAAGCACTGTTCATATAGAACTTAGCTGGCTTGGCAGCGTCCTTGCTGCTTACCTCGATGTTCTTGGCACCACGACCTACGTAGAGAGCCTCCTGGAAACCGAGCACATACTTCTTGCCATCCACAGTCACAGTACCCTCGCCACCGATGTTGATGATACCCAACTCACGGTTGTCGAGCAAGTTCTTCTGGTCGTTTGGCTTGTCGGTATAGAGAGGAGCGATAGAGGTCAACTTCAATGGAGCGGTTGTTGGCTCAGCGCCACCAATCAAGAAACGATCGAACATGGTGTAGGTCCAGTTGATTTCGCCTGGAGCAAATACCTTCTCGATAGCGAACTCGCCACGAAGACGATCGGTCGTATAATGCTTGGCATCCATAGGGTTGCTAGCATAACGTACATTGTAGTTGGTGTAGCTGTTCTCAGCCTTCACCTCATATCCACACTTACCACACTGGCCAAAAGCCTGACTTGCTGTTAATACCATTGCTGCTAATATTAATGTTAGTTTCTTCATTATTGTATTGTTTATTAATTACACATTATTATAATATAGTATTCGTTCTTCTCTCTTCACTCACGATGCGTTTGCGGTTGATTACCATCAAGGCGATGGTGATGATGGCAAGGATACCCATGCCGATGTATGAGAGTTTCACGCCACGATAGATAGCCCATCCGAAGAGAGAGGAAGCGAAGTCGAGCGCACCGCCTGAGAATCCGTCAGGGATATGAGCGGCATTGTCGCCTGTGGCTGCAAACACCTGGTTGGCTGCCATGGTGAAGTCGGGTGCCATATCGGTTACGAAATAAAGACCGATGATGAGTGCCACGAGACCTACGATGAGGGTCTTCACCACATTACCCTTGGTGAAAGGCAAAATGATAGGGAAGAGATAGAACATACCTGCCAAAGAAGCCAAAGGCAAGAACTGGTTGCCTGGCAAGAACACGGCAATCGCCAAGAT
Source organism: Prevotella sp. CAG:732 (assembly GCA_000436035.1). Taxonomy (GTDB): domain Bacteria; phylum Bacteroidota; class Bacteroidia; order Bacteroidales; family Bacteroidaceae; genus Prevotella. The sequence continues at coordinate 25,267 of FR893185.1, forward strand.
GACAGGTATCAAGATAACAGAACATACCAAGGTGGTAGGATGACCAATCACCAAGGCAGGACTCATACCGATGTGTACCTTCTTGCCATTAAACTTGGTCTTCACCAACTCCTGTGTCTTCTCAGAGATTGGCTTCAGTCCATCTATAAATAAAGAGGTGATGCGAGGAATCAATTCCATCACGGCTCCCATGGTGACACCGAGGAAGAGAATCTTCTTAATGTCGAGCTGGGCAGCCCAACCGATCAAGGCACCCACGATGACACCGAGCACCAATGGCTCGCCGAGCACACCAAACTTCTTCTTCAGTCCCTCTGCATCGATGTCGAGCTTGGAGAAACCAGGAATCATATCCAAGAGCTTGTTGAAGCCGATGGCAAAAGGCATGAAGCTCTGACAGAATGGCTGTGGGATGGAGATACCATCGAGGTCATAGTACTTCTGGAACTTCTCTGCGGTCAAGTCGGCACATACCAAGGTGATGATGTAGCAGACGATGGCAGCGAAGTAACCCCATACGAGGCTCTCGCCCATCACGAAGTAAGCCACCGCACCGATGAAGGCGAAGTGCCAGTAGTTCCACAGGTCGATGTTGACCGTGCGGGTGGTCTTGGTGATCAACATCAAGAAGTTGACACCCAAGCATATCGGGATGATGAGCGCACCGACAGCAGTGTTGTAAGCCACGGCAGCGGCAGCAGGCCATCCCATGTCGAAGACATTGAGTTGCAAATGATAAAGGTCGGAGATTGCCTTCAATGGGTCATTGAAGTTGGTTGTCAATAAGGCGGTCACCACGCCGAGTCCTACAAATCCGACTCCCACGAAGAGTCCAGACTTGAGAGCCTTTCCGAATTTCATGCCAATACACAAGCCGATGACGGTGAAGATGATAGGCATCATCACGCTGGCACCGAGGCTGATGATATAGCTAAATACTTGTTCCATAGTTGTTTGTTTAATTTGAAATAGTTAATAATACACTTTCTTGAAAGCGCACCTTTGATTTGTTTCTAGTTTATTCCGTGCAAAAATACGCTTTTTTCTTTAAATAAGGTACGTTTACTAAGTGAATATTACTTAAAAATGTATAACCTCGTGCAGAAAAATGTATGAGAAATAATATTTTATGTGCGGAAAAATGTATCTTTGCAACCGAATCACGTGCAGATAAATGTAGTTATATACCACATTTAGGTGCAGAAAAATGTAACAAGCAGTATGGAAAGACTTATACTACAACAACTTACAGAGTGGAAGAATAGAGAAGGCAGAAAGCCATTAATTATCAATGGTGCTCGACAAGTAGGAAAGACTTGGGCTTTACGAGAGTTTGCCAAACGAGAATATGCCAAGGAAGCATATGTCATTTGCAGGAAGAATGAACTGGCAGAGCAAATCTTCAAGAAAGATTTCGACGTGGAAAGAATCCTCATGGGACTCAAAGCACTTACTGGCACAGACATCACACCAGGCGACACACTCATCATCCTAGATGAGGTACAAGAAATACCAGAAGCCATCGAATCCTTAAAGTACTTCTGCGAGAATGCTCCACAATATCATATTGCGGTAGCAGGCTCTCTCCTTGGCATATCCCTCCACCATGGAGTTTCTTTTCCTGTGGGAAAAGTCAACGAGATAGACATGCACCCTATGAGTTTCGGGGAATTTTTGTTGGCGAAAGGAGAACTGCAATCATACAAGATGCTTGCTGACAACAACTTTGAGATAACCAATCTTCTTCACGAGAAGTATGTCAACCTTCTGCGCCAATATTATTATGTGGGTGGAATGCCCGAAGCCGTCAAGGAGTACGTCAAAACGGGGTCTCTAAAAGAAGTAAGACGCATCCAACTTGAAATACTCAAAGGTTATGAGCGAGACTTTTCCAAGCATGCACCACAAGAACAAATCGAGAGAATCCGCTTGGTTTGGAAAAGCATTCCAGCCCAACTATTCAAAGACAACAAGAAGTTCATATATGGTGCCCTACGCCAAGGTGCCAGAGCCAAGGACTTCGAAATTGCCATAGAATGGCTCATCGATTCCGGCGTTATATATAAGGTGTCACGCTGCACCAAGCCGGCGCTCCCTCTCGACATCTATGAAGACTTCTCAGTTTTCAAACTATACCTCGTTGACATCGGACTGTTGGGAGCCATGGTCAAGACAGAGCCCAAGCAAGTGCTCATCAACAATCAAATATTTACGGAATACAAGGGAGGTATGACTGAGGAATATGTACTACAGGAAATGAAGAGTCTTGGCATCGAACCTATATACTATCACAAGACCGACGATTCCCGTCTGGAGTTAGACTTCGTCATCCAGCACAATGCCAACATTCTCCCTATCGAGGTGAAAGCAGAAGGCAATGTAAAGGCCAACTCGCTGACCAATCTATTGAAAGCCAACCCCGAACTCAAGGCGGTACGTCTCTCCATGCTTCCTTACAAGGAGCAAGAGCAGCTGACTTGCATTCCGCTCTATGCCATCACCGCTTTGAAAAGCACGGAAGGCTAATATGATGAGGGAGCGGGATGCTCCCTCTATTTTTTGTACGAAAAAGCTGTGTGCGAACACCAAGGTGGCAAGGGGGGGAGCAATATTAATGAAATATGCAGTTTCAGCAATTATTACCCACTAAAAATCAAATAATCCCCCATGCCTACCACCCATTTTGTTAACTTTGCGGCAACAATCATCTTTTACTTATATTTATTAATACCAGAAAACTATGAAGAATTTGATTATGACCTGCCTCGCACTGGCAGTGTGTGCCAACATGAGCGGTCAAAAACTAGATGCTATGAGCCGTGTGGCTCTTCAGCAGATGAAAGAAGAAACTTCGGCTTCAGCAAATGCGTCATGCGCAAAAAGTTTGGGAATATCAGCAGCCAATACCACTAACAACATCAACGCCGTTGTGAAACTGCAAGAAGGTGCCGACCTCTCCGAACTCACTGCCCATGGCTTCGATGCCAGCGACCTCTGTTCTGGCTTCGCCATTGTCCATACCACGATGGACGACCTCGCCGCTCTCGCAGAACTAGAGTCTGTAGAGCGCATTTCCATTGCACAACGTAAGATGGAGCTGATGCTCAACCAAGCCAATGCCATGACAGGCGTTGACCGCATCCATGAAGGCTTTGGCTTCTTCGGTGCCGCACCCGACGACCGTGCCAACAACATCACCTCCAACAACAAGACTTATACCGGCAAGGGAGTCATGATAGGTGTCTTGGACTCTGGATTCGACCCTAACCATCCTATGTTCTTGGATGCTGAGGGCAAGAGCAGGTTCAAGATTATCAAGACCACCAATGGCAAGTTGCTCACCACCCCTGAGGAGATTGCCAATTTCACTACAGACAATCAATACAACAGCCACGCCACTCATGTAGCCGGCATTGCAGCAGGCAACTATATGGGTAGCAACTTCCAATTGCAAGGTGTTGCCACTGGTGCCGACCTTGCCATGGGACCAGTGAGTATGGAAGTAAGCAACCTCGAATACCTCAAATATTTAGGAGAGTATTGCAAAAAGAACAATGAGCGCCTCGTTATCAACATGTCATTCGGACAGAATGTAGGTCCTCATGACGGAACAGATGTATATACCCAGGCTCTTAACGAAATTATCAAACAATACGACATCGTAGCTTGTATGTCGGCAGGTAATCAAGCAAACCTTCAGATTATTCAGAAGAAGACTTTGGAGAGTGATGAAGATGAAATGAAGGCTATCTACAACACCACAGCCAGCATCAACACCATCGACCAGTATATCACTACCAGCAATCCATCCCCTATCAATATGGATCTAGTGATTATTAGACTCAAGACCAAACAAGTGTATGCCACATATCCTATTATCATAAATGGCACTGCACAAAATGTAATCGTCAGTGATGATTACTTGTCTGGTCATATTTATGCAGCCGAAGAAACCATCCACGATGGTTTGAAAGGGTACAGCATCAAGAGTGACGATGCGACAAACGTAAAGTCAGGTTATCTCATCGGATATGTTATCAAAGGCGAAGCTGGACAAGAACTAGCAACTTATAGCGGTGCCTCATGTCCTTACTACACAAAGACAGCCGGTTGGAACGAGAACTTCACGGGCAATGGTTCCATCCTCAATGAGGCATGTGGCGAAGAGACAATTATCGTAGGAGCATACGTTTCCAAAGAATCCGCTACCTTTAAGTCCGGTACAAGAACCATCTATGGCAACTACAAGACTGCCTATGGCTGTACTACCAACGATATTCTCTCTTCATCTAGCTTCGGTACAACTTATACAGGTGAAGACCTCCCACACATCTGTGCCCCAGGTGCCTACATCGAATCAGCAGCCAACAGATATGAGACAGTCAACACCTCTCTTACAAGAACCGTAACAGATGGAACTGCAAGTGTTCCTTTCTGCAGCAAGATGGGAACTTCCATGTCTTCTCCTTATATGGCAGGTGTCGCAGCCCTTTGGCTTGAAGCCAACCCATTGTTGACTCACCAAGAGATCAAGGAGATTGCAATGAAGACCGCCATCAATGACAAGGCTTGCAACGAGGACAACCATTTCATCGACGAGGGAAGACAAGCTGGAGCTGGCAAGATTGACGCATACGCCGGTTTGATGTATATCCTCAATGAGAATGAGACGACACTCATCAAGACTCCAGAGGAAAAGAGTTTCTTGATTCGCCAGATTGCCAATGGCACTTACGAGGCTTACCAAGCAGGTGCCACCACTATGTCTGCCACCTTATATAATATGGATGGCAAAGTGATTGCTTCCAACAATAGCAATGGCAACACCATCTCTATCAATACTGGCAATGCTAACAAAGGCATCTACCTCTTGAAGGTGAGCACAGGCAAATTCTCTCACACCCAAAAGATTGTTATTCGATAGAAAAAGGCTGTAAACTTCATAGAAAAAGTGTTTGAGTCTAAGTATATAAGTTAATCATAGTGTAGGATGTAGGTTATCCGGCATAGTTTTCTCAGGAAACAGAAATCCGGCTAATTTAGGCAATGTTTAAAATAGTATAAAATGTTATTGATTCCAATATGATTATCAAGAAATAGTTGTATTTTTGTAATGCAATAACATTAAATTACATTTCTATGTGTCAGACGACTATTATATCACATAATATAGTTAAATTAGGGACAAGGTCTTACAAACATAGTTTAGAGGCTTTGGTTCCCAATGAGTATGGCATAAAACAACTTCGAAGTCTAAATCGTGACTTGGATTCATTTTATGTCTTCCTATATAGTCAATGCAACTCTATAACCGAACATGATTACCATGTTTTTGGCAAACAATTAATTTCAATGTTAGGGGCTCTCAAAATGTTATATACATCTTGCAAGCAAATGACAAAAGAGGCTTCTATGTCAATAGAGGTTGAAAAATTAAAAAAGAATTACTCCGCACTAAAAGAGTTGAGCAATGACATCCAAAATTACAAAGTAAAGGCGCCAAAAGATCAAGAGTGGTCTTCACTATTATCAGATGCGAGTTTGGCTTTAAAGAATATAGCCCATGATTAATTATAAGACAATTAGTACATTTCGCTCCCATCTGAGTAGATTGCTAAAAGTAAAGCGTCATGTTTACACCAATGTGGAAAATGAAATCCAACGAGAGTTTTCTGGCAAACCTATAGAACAGGTACGACAAAACAACGATATGATATTACTTGAAGGCGAACTGATTATCATAAAGTTGCGGTTGCCAGATAAGAAACAACACCTATCTCGCAAAGATGGTTTTCGCTTGATTTATCTAGTTTCAAAAACTGATGAGATAGTTGTATTCTTGGATATATATCCGAAGAATGGACCTCTTCAACAACTAGATTTGCCTGATGAAGATTTGAAGTCTTTGGTACGCGAATTCATTGTTGAAGCTCAACTAGGTAGTTTGAAAGATTATACCATATAACAACCTTGTTGCAGCGTGTTACCAACAATAATGATACCCTTCCACTATATTTCGATTTAGCTTCATTCTAGCCACATAATAAGAAGAAAAGGGAGCATGTCTCACGACGTGCTCCCTCATTCTTTATGTAATTACAAATCTATACCAAAATATATAAATGCAACCACTCAATAATAAGTAAAAAATAATTTATCTGTGTTTAAGGTTCAATTTACTCGTCCCATGATGACCAAGCATCAAATTGCTTTGAATGCTGTATCAAACCACCTCCACCAGAGCCTGAAATACCACCTCCTGTTGTTCCACCTTGACCTTCTCCTCCTACGTTATATTCACCTTTTCCTGTCGGATTGGGAGATCCTGCAAGAATACTTGAAGAAGCAGAAAATGATTCTACATTCATTTCTGGAATTATATATTTTCTTTTCATTTTAAATTTCATCTTTAATCGTACGTTTTTTACTTAACTACATACTTCTTGCCACCCTTGATATAAACACCCTTAGGAAGACCTGTCAAGTCGCCTGTAGTATTTACCAAAGTACCATCAAGACTATAAACAGGTGCATCACTGCCTTCACCAGCGATAATCACCATTTCATCATCAATTGAAGTTGGCGTATCAATGAAGTCCTCACCAAAGAATGAAGATTGCTTTGCAGAAGATACAGTGTAATCAAAGAATTCTTCGTAATCATTTTGACCATCACCACGAGTATTGGTCTGCACAACACACTTATTAGGCTTCCAAGTCATATCGTCAGATGTTAAGAACCAGAATTTAGTTTCTTTGCCATCACTAGCATATACATAGCTAAACTTAGGTACCTTGACCTCTGTCAATGCCTGAGTAGCAGTTTGTGTATCTGACTGACTAGCAACCTGCGTATCGACATTTTCCAAATAGTTACCAACATAGCGATAAGGCACATTGTCAGGAGTGTCACTTTCACCAGTGTATTCGTTTTTACCCATAACAACAGTTGGCGTAGGGTTACCAACAACAGGTTGGTAATTCTTTACGGCGAATACCGCATCCTCACCAGTCTTGGTTGGGTGAATCATATAAGATTCATGTGCATAGATGACAATTTCGTCATCAGTTGGCGCAGAAGCTTTCTCGTTGAAGTTCCAATAACCATCAGCATTCTTTGGCTCTGTCTTATGCTTATAAACATTCTGGGTGAAATAGAGTACAATACGATTTTTCTTTGTATTTCTATTTACTTGACGACACACTCTGTCAAACAGACAAACCTGCGTATCTTTACCGAATGTTTCATCTACCATTGCCTTTGTCATATTGAAAGGCAAGCAGAGTGTCCACCATTCACCACCCTTAACATCTACAGGATACTCAGGCTCCTCTTCCGGCTTGTCATCCACAAAGGCATCTGCATTAGCAAGGACGAACTGGCGAGTACCCATGTGAGCAATCTTTTTAAGTTCATTCAAGTTTTGTTCACTTGTATCATATCCAGCATACTTTAGTGCAGCAATTTCTTCTGCAGACAAGTCGCAAGTAACAGGAGTTACGCCATCCCATTTAACGCTATGTGATGCTGTACAATATGCTCTATTGAATTGAGAATGGCTAGGCCAAATATATTGCTCTCCCAAATATGTATCAGCATATCCCCATGTAACTTTCTTACAGGAATGGCAAAGACCTGCATTAAGTATCTCATCCTTTTCTTCTGTACCGACTTTGTCTGTAGCTTCATCTGTACCAGTGTCAGTAGCAATAAACTTACCATCAGCAGTTCTATGAGTCTTGTACACTCTAGTGATATCAGTATAGGTATCACGATTTTCATCACTCAACTCTTTAGGATAATGAAGCATACACAAGTAAACGCCATGACTTTTGTAATTTTCACGGTTAGCATAGCCAGAACTTGTGTCGTCACCTGTTATTTCCTCACCTTCCTTAGGTAATGGATCAAAGCCATTATTTCCATTCAATGTTTGCTGAGGGAAAGCTGTTCCCAAATCCTTAATACTAGTATCTAGTTTATATGATCCCAATGGCATTAAAGGTGCCTTTTCCCCATAGAAATACACATCCTGATATTGGCGGAAATAAAAGGCATAAGGACCTATATAAATCACACTAGCAGGAATTTCCAATACTTCCTCTGTATGTTTATTAGACAATGCAAATGCAGAATTACCAATATATTTGAGTCCGGCATTGAACTTCAAATTGTAAATATGGCAATTAGCAAAAGCACAGTCATTGATAATCTTCAATGAAGATGGGAATTTAACTGTCCCAAGTGTAGTTCCCAAAAAAGCACTATCGCCAATATTTTCCAAGCCTTCATTCAATTCGATGCTCTTGATATAATTGCAGTTTTGGAAAGCATTCTTTCCAATAAGAGTCAAACCTTTTGGCAGGTTGACATTTTCCAACACGCTTTGTGCATTTTCATTTGAAAAAGCACCATCTGCTATTCGATCATATCCTTCAGGGATAGATACTGTCTTAATATAACGAGTAATATTAGACAACAATTGTGCTGGCAAAACCATCTTATTCTCATCATGCTTTGTACTTTCACCATATACACTTTTCAATTTTGTTTTAGGGAAAGTTATATCATTCAACGCAAGTTGATGACACTTGTAAGACTCGCCAGGTGATGGTATAAATATGTCAGCATTCAACTCATTCAAAGTTGCCTCCCCAAGATCTAGCTTAGTAGTTGTGACATTTGTTGTAAACATACCATTAGATGTAGGATACAAAATTTCACGCACTACGTCAGCGTCAATCAACAAAGGATCAGAGCCGTTATTAACAAACTTAACTGTTGTGTAAGAGCTAACACCAACTTCTGTTTTTGCATTGTAATCATACACTGATACACCTTCCAATATCTTGCGTCTCAGAAGTTCTTTAAAAGAAATCTCTGTATTATCAGCTTGGACATAGTCAGTATGCTTATCAAAGAACGCATTGTTGTCTTTGATTGCAGCATAACTCGCAGTACCCTGATAGAAAACATCGCCAGATGTCCACTTATAATTAATTCCAGAAGTCAAACCCTTAAATGTTTTACCTCCATCAGAAGACAAGAACAAAGACAACTTATCTTTAATCTGATAAGTAACTTTAGTATTGATAAAATCAGATTGCAATTCCGATACTTCAATAAGTTTTATGCCACTAGTCTGAAGATTATCAAAAGACACAGAAGAAGTAGGAACCTCTCCTGTAACTTCTACTACTTTTACGTATTTTTTACCATCAATTTCCGTATAGTTCCAATTACCTCCAAAAATTTCCTGATCCCAATTTACATTATCACTAACTTTATTACCTACAGTTACATTTTTATTATATGCATCTATAGTTGCCATATAAAGATTTGCCTTCTTATTATCCTTCCAGCTTCTTTTTACGTCAACATTGCCGAAATAAGGAGTATTCCAAGCTACAGGCTGATCTTTCCAAACCTCAGTATATTTATATGTTGCATGATAATAAGTCTTACCAGCATTATATGAGTCACCTGCTACAACTGGCGTTTTGCCATCTGCATCGGTAAACACAAAACCTACAGCCTTGTCAGTGAATACCTTGGCTGACCGATCTGTAGTTGTGTACGAAGTTAAGTCACCTTGACCAGAAATGGTCAAAGTATTACCATCAGCCGTAAACTTCACCCAAGGCTGAGTTGCGCTACGAGCAGTAACTTCAGGGGCGTTACCACCAGCTGGGTCTTGTGCATAGATATTACCTCCGAACGAAACGGCGGAAAGCAACAATATGCTTGTAAATAGAACCTTTTTCATCTTTTACTTAAATTTTACTTAATACTTATATATTATATATATGTTTTAGAAATATGCTAGGTTTATATTTTGCAAATCTTCACATTTGTGATGAGCAAAACGCTCAAAACTGTATTTTTACGACTGCAAAAGTAGTAAATATGGCAATACGCTGCAAGAAATCGGCTAATATTTTAATATATTTTAAAGATAAAATTAACGAGAAGTACACTAATGAAACATATCGTGCATAAAGAATGGGAGAGGAAACATACAATTCCTACAAGTAAAATACCCTCAAACCTATGTATGGTAAGAGGGTATTTTATTTTTCATTCCACAAACAAATCGTCCATCGTGGCTTGACTACTAACTATGCCACTATACTTGCCATTCTTCACTCCGTAGGTTGTGACAAATGTATTGGCAAGCGACTTGGTCGTCTTGGTGACACTACGGAAAAGAGACATGCGATTACGCAACTTCTCGCTATAAGCCTTGGTAATATCGAATGGTCCGGTAGAAAACTTCATCTCACATAAGTTTACCACCCTATCCCTACGGTCTATCACCAAATCAATCTGCCCCTTTTCTACTCCATCGCTTCCCATCCATGAAGAAGCCTCCGTCAGCATTCCACTGATGCCCAATGCTTTCTTTATTTGAGGAATATGAAGCATACAAACCTGTTCAAAAGCGTAACCCATCCAAGCTACTCGTTTAGGATTATCCAGCATATTGCTCCAAGCATGTTCGTCACCTCCAGCCTCATTTGCCATAAATGTATGGTAGAAAAGTGTAAACAAGTCTGTCAACTGATAGATGGCATCACGTTGTTTCTTTCCAAAACTATGATACTTACGAATAAAGTCACAGTTTTGCAGATTGGTCAAAGCATCACTCAGGGTGCCTCCCTTTGGAAGCTTCAATGCAGTCATGATTTCCTCACGTGACATTCCTCGACGCTTCTTTGCCAATAACTCCACCACCTTATAATATTTAGGGTAGTCCTCAAACAGAGAGCGGAACACGAAACTGTATTCATCCTTCAGCATACCGGTCATGGAGAAAAGAAGACGATCCACATTCTGAGTTAAACTTTCATCCTCATGTAATTGGCTCAAATAATAAGGAATTCCACCGAAAATAGCATAACACTCTATGATGGTATAGCGCTCCCACTCTATCTGCTTGCTTCTGAGATATTGCTCTGTTTCTGCCAAAGTGAATGGCAACAGACGCATCGAACAAGTGAGACGATTATGCAAACCACCCTTTGCCCCTATTAAGTTCTTGATCATCCACGTCGCCGCCGAACCACATACATAAAACTTCAAATAGTCTTGTTGTGCTCCCCAGCTATTCCAAAAATAATCGAGTTCCTGCACAAACTTGGAACGAGGAGTATCTAGCCATGGCAACTCATCGAAGAAAATAGTAGCTGTTTTCTTTTTCAACCCTTCCAAATAGGTACGCAACATAGCAAAAGCCTCATGCCAATCGTGTGGGATTGCAACAAAGCCTTTCGACTTTGACTGAAGTTGCTCGGCAAAATTACGGAGTTGGTCTTTCATCGTTCCTTTATAAAGCCCCGTGATATAGAAATCAAAGTCGTCATGGAAGTACTGACGAATGAGGAATGTTTTACCCACACGTCTTCTTCCATACACTGCAACAAACTCAGCTTTGCCAGACGAAGAGCAAAGAGCCAGCTGTTTCATTTCTTGTTTTCTTCCGATAATTTCCTGTGCCATAACCGTTTATATTTCTTTTATGGTTGCAAAGTTAGGAAATTTATCCGACAAAAGCAACTTTTTCACAAATTATAACTCGTCCCTAAGTACCTTTTTACACCCACTTAGGGACGACTTATAAAATTGAAGCCCATCCCTAAGTGGTATTTTACACCTACTTAGGGACGGGCTTCAAATATAAATCAACCTGATATTAATCCTGATAATATACCCTCTTCACACGGTTACTGATGGTAGTCAGCACCTCGTAAGGAATGGTATCGAGGATGTCGCTCAATGTCTGGACTGGGAGGTTCTCACCGAAAATCTCGACGGAATCACCCTCATGGCAGTCGATGCCAGTGACATCGATCATCGCTACATCCATACAGATGTTGCCCACATATTCCGCCTTCTGACCATTCACCAAGCAGTAAGCATGGCGATTGCCCAAGTGACGGTTCAAGCCATCGGCATAACCGATAGGGATGGCGGCTATGACACTGTCCTTATCCAAGATGGTCTTGCGAGAATAACCCACGCTCTCACCAGCCTTGATATTGTGCATCTGGAGGATGGTGGTCTTCAAGGTGCTCACGCAGTTGATGGTCTCGTTGTTGCGAGAGTTGATGCCGTAGAGACCGAGACCCAAGCGGCACATATCCAACTGGCGCTCTGGGAAGTGCTCGATACCTGCCGAATTGCAGATATGGCGTAATATCTTGTGGTCGAAGGCTGCCTGCAACTGCTTGCTGCCCTTGTCGAACAACTCAAACTGATGTGCAGAGAAGGCATCGAAGCTATCGTCATCGCTTCCCACGAAGTGAGAGAAGACGGAACGAGGGATGATGGCATTCTGATGCTTCAACTTGCCAATCAACTCCTCCATATCATTCTCTGGGTCGAAACCAAGACGGTGCATACCTGTATCCAACTTGATGTGAACAGGGAAGCCAGTGATACCCTCCTTCTCTGCTGCCTTAATCAAGGCATCGAGGATGCGGAAAGAATAAACCTCTGGCTCCAAGTCGTAATCAAACATGGTCTTGAAGGCAGTCATCTCTGGGTTCATAATCATAATGTTGCTGGTGATACCACTCTTGCGAAGGGTGACGCCCTCATCGGCAACAGCCACAGCCAAGTAATCGACACGATGGTCTTGCAAGGTCTTGGCAATCTCTACCGCTCCTGCGCCGTAACCATCTGCCTTGATCATACAAACCAACTTGGTCTCTGGCTTCATGAAAGAACGATAATAGTTGAGGTTGGCTACCACGGCATTGAGGTTGACCTCCAAGGTCGTCTCGTGTACCTTCTTCACCAAAAGTTCGGTCAACTGGTCGAAACCAAACTGGCGAGCACCCTTCAAGAGGATAACCTCGTCGCGAAGGCTCTTGAACACCTCGCTATCGATAAACTCCTCCACATTGCGGAAGAAGAACTTTTCGGAAATCTGAATTTCATCGCTCTGCTCATAGAGCTGAGGACCCACGCCGATGAACTTGACGACGCCACGCTTGCGGCAAAGGTCGGACACCTCTTTATATAAGTCGGTTGGAGTCTCACCACTCTGGAAGATGTCGCTCAATATCAAGGTATGGCGACGCCCCTTGTGGTCGGGACGGCGGCTCATGAAATCGAGGGCAATATCAAGGGAATTGATGTCGGAGTTGTAACTATCATTGATCAAGGTACAACCATGCTGACCTTCCTTCACCTCCAATCGCATCGCCACTGGCTCCAAGAGAGACATTCGCTTATCCACATCCTCGGCAGAGAGACCGAGCTTACGAGAGACGACGGCACTGATGATGGAGTTGGTGACAGAAGCCTCATCAATGAAAGGAAGCGAATAGCTGTCTTCCTCACCTTTATATATATAGGTGACGATGGTGAGGTCGTTCTTCTTCTCGATGTTCTTGATGAAGAAAGGAGCCTCAGCATCCTTCTGCGACCAATAGAGTTTCTCGCCCTTATAGTCGTGGTACTCGCCCACCACCTTGCTTACTATCTCATCATCGCCATTATAGACGATGGTCTCAGCATCATGGAAGAGGATGATCTTCTCACGGCACTTCGCCTCCAAAGACTCGAAGTTTTCCTGATGGGCAGAACCCAAGTAAGTAAGCACGGCGATGGTAGGCTGGATGATGTCACGAAGGGCAAGCATCTCGCCCGGCTGACTGATACCAGCCTCGAAGACACCCACATCGGTCTGCTCGTTCATCAACCAGACAGACAAAGGCACACCTATTTGGGAATTGTAGCTGCGTGGGCTGCGAGTGACAAACATGGATGGAGAGAGCAACTGGTAGAGCCACTCCTTGAGCATCGTCTTGCCATTGGAACCCGTGATGCCGACAATAGGGATATTGAACTCATCACGATGACGCTCAGCCAAACGCTGCAAAGCCTCCAACGTGTTGACCACCTTGAGGAAGTTGGCCTCAGGATAGTCGGAGGCATAGCCCTTAGGCACATTAGTTACTACGAAATTTCTGACACCACGGCGATACAACTCTGGGATGTAGTTGTGACCGTCATTTCGCTCTGACTTGAGAGCGAAGAACAGAGTCTCCTCTGGGAAACAGAGCGAACGGCTATCGGTCAGGATGAAACCGATGTTCGTATCCTTGTCTCCATAGCGACGCGCACCTATCAGTGTGGTTACCTTTTCAATAGTATAAGTCATTATCTTAACTTTTAAAATATTCTATATATGATTCATCCTTGGGATGAAATGTCTCATCGAGAGTTTCTATGAGAGATGATACTTCTCCTCGAAAGCCTTCAGCCTCTCTTCCGTCTGCGCTTGGAAAAGCTTCGTCTCATCACTGTCGGGATGGAAAGGCTTGTGAGCGAGTGCCTCCTTGATGGGCTGCCATTCGGCGAGGAACTGTTCGGCAGTCTTGTCGAAGTAAGCCCCTCGGAACTTCTGCCAAATGTATTCCACCGCCTGGTCGCTCGGATGGAGCATATCTTCCTTGTAGAAACGATAGTCTCTCAGCTCATCATTCACAATCTCGTAGGCAGGGAAATAGCTCACCAGCTCTGGGAATCGCTGACAGAGAAGGTCGGCAGCCAAGAGAAGCGTAGCCTTGGAGAGTTGACTTTCATGGAATCCATACTTCGCATAGCGGATTGGACTCACCGTGACGATGATGCGCTGGATGCCCACATCCACCAAAGCCCAAACAGCCTTGGAGAGTTCGACCACGCACTCACCTACCGTCAACTCCTTCTCCTCGAAGAGGCGTTGCGGACGCTTCTGGCAGTTATCCACCACCTCGCCTGTCTCCTTCAAGATATAGACATGGTTGGTGCCTAGCGTGAAGAAGGCGACATCGGGACGACGTTCCTCCTTCGGCAGATTCTCACCCTGGGTGAACGCATCACCCTTGAGGTATCGCTCCACCGAGTGGAAGACGCTCGTAGGATTATACATCACTCCGTAGGGATTGACGACTGCCCGGAAGCGATTCTCCACGAAACGCTTGCCCAAGTTGTCGGCAAAGCAACTGCCTACGAAGAGCATTCGATGGGAAGGCAACAATTTGATGGCGCCCTTCCCTACTTTCACTTCCGTTCTAAAATCCATCATTCTGCTTTTTTCTTTTTCCATTCTACTCCAATTCCTACAACCAAGAGGAGCAAGAGGACGACGTAACCGATGTAGGCTACGGTCTCAGTCTTCTTGAGAGATGAAGGATGGAAGTCGAGTACCACCTTGTGGCTGCCTGCCTTCACATTCAAGGCACGAAGGATGTAGTTCACTCTGCCAAGCTCAGCTGGCTGTCCATCTACAGTTGCCGTCCAACCAGGATAGTAAATCTCAGAGAAGACAATGACACCGCCCTTGCTAGACTTCACCTCGTAAGTGAGGTTGTTTGGCTTATATTGTATCATCTTCACCATCGAAGTATCGTCTTGTGGCACGCTCTGTCCGAGTTGTTCCTTGAACTTGGCATCAGCCACCGCCTCATGGCGAAGGTTCAACTTGCCCACCTCGTCAATTTCCTCGTTGGCATTGTTGGCATAAGTCACCTTATCCACAAACCAAGCGTTGCCATAAGCGTATGGGTTCTGCACCGGAACGGTCTGTCCACCCTGCAATGGGAAGATGAAGTACTTGGTATTCAGCATGTTCAAGACAGGGAAGATGCTGTCGCCATTCACCTTGGTCATATCACCACCAGCCTCAGCCACCGCCTTCATCGTCTTCTGCATCTCAGGAGCGATGTAAGCGTCTATCATCTCCTGGTAGCGACGAAGCTTTGCAGGGTGATAGCCGCCGATGCTCTTGTGATAGTAAGAAGTCTCGTTCTCATTGAAGGTATTGGATGCGAGATTGAGCACACGATAGTCGAGGCTCTTGTCGCGGAGGATGAGCTTGTCGGTCTCTGTCATCTGCTGAGGTGCATCACGCTGGAACTTATCCACAAACATCTCATCATAGAGATAACGCTTGTTGACCATCCACATATCCACCAAGCAGAGCACGGCGATGCCTGCAATCATAAATTCGGCACCGAGTTTCTTCATTTTGTAAAGCAAGAGGAAGACACAACCGATGACGATGATCCAGAAGGAACGCCAGCAATCGGATGTGAAGATGCCCTTGCGAATCTCGGTCAGATTGCTGATAATAGGACCTTGGTATTCGGCAGGCAACTGTTGCAGAGCCTGCAACTCCTGTACCGAAACGAAGTCTGGGAAGAAGACACCCGGCATGATGGCAAACAACAAGCAGAAGCCTGCTGTCAAACCGAAGCTGGCATATACGAACTTCTTCTTGATGGTCAATATCTCAGGTTCATCCACTATCTTCTTCAAAGCCATCATCGCCAGCAATGGGATGGTGAACTCAGCGATGACGAGGATGGAAGCCACCGTTCGGAACTTGGCATACATCGGCATGTAATCCAAGAAGAAATTGGTGAACGGCATGAAGTTTCTACCCCAAGAGAGCAAGATGCTCAAGATGGTGGCAGCGAGCAATGCCCACTTCATCGGTCCCTTGACGATAAACAAGCCGAGGATAAAGAGCATGCAAACGAATGCTCCCACATAGACAGGTCCGCTCGTACCAGGCTGGTTGCCCCAGTACTGTCCGAGCTGTTGATAAATCTGCACGAAGTTAGGGTCAGCCTTCTCCATCGCCTTGGCGTTCTGTGACAATGGCACGGAAGCACCTCCCTTGGCATCAGGAATCAAGAGCGTCCAAGTCTCGTCGATGCCATAGCTCCACTGGGTGATATAGTCACGGTCGAGACCGCTGCTGGTCTGGTTGGCAGCATTCTTCTTCACGAGTTCACTCTTGCCACGCATCGTCTCCTGCCCATACTGCCAAGTATGATAGAGGTTGCTGAGATTCAAGCTGATACCGATGGCTGCACCCACGATGCACACCGCCGTAGCCTTGCCGAAGCGAGCCATCTGCTTCTGCTTGATGGCATCGACCAAGAAGGCGATGACCATGAAGAAGATGATGAAGAGGTAATAGTATGTCATCTGCACGTGGTTGGCGTTCACCTCGAAGGCAGCGAAAATCGCCGTCACAAGCAAGCCCCACAGATATTTGCCTCGATAAGCCAGCACGATACCCGCAATCATTGGAGGAAGATAAGCCAAAGCCATCACCTTCCAGATATGTCCTGCGGCAATGATGATAAAGAAATAGGAGGAGAATGCCCAAATGATGGAGCCAAGCGCCGCCAAGGACTGACGGAAGTTGAAGGCTCTCAACAAGATATAGAATCCCAGGAGGTATGCAAAGACATACCAAACATAGTCGGGCAACCAAAGATGATAGGCATTGACAGCCTGTTTCAAGACGGCACCGCTCTCGTAGGATGGTGACATCTGGTAGGTAGGCATACCGCCGAAAACGGAGTTGGTCCAGCGGGACACCTCACCGGTTTGTTGCTGGAAGAGTTCCTTCTCGTGTCCCAGTCCCTTGCCAGCAGAGGCATCGTGACGGAACAAGATTCGTCCATCCATATCGGCAGGCATGAAATAGACGAAGGATACGATCGCAAACAAAACTACTGCCAGAATATCCAGCAGATACTTCTTCAATACTTTCATTATTCTTATAAACGTTTATATTTTGGTTGCAAAGATAATGAGAAATGAAGAAATCACAAAATAAAAAAAGTTATTTTTGCATATTATGCGATGAGAATGGGAAATTTAAGGGGAAGTTAGAGGAATTAGAAGTTAAAGAAGTTAGAGAAGTTATCGCTTCGTTAGAAGTTAAAAAATCTCCTTATATGTAAGTGTTGCCGACATATCGTAAACTGAATAGTACCCAAAACTGACGGCAAAGTTACCATAAATCGCAGACACATCAAAATATTTCTTCACTTTTTTGCCTAACAAGATATTATTTTGTAATTTTGCAAACGAAAAAGTAATAAGATTATCAATGAAAATAGGAATTATCGTTGCGATGGACAAGGAGTTCACGCAACTCAAGACTTTGCTCGGCGAGTCACAAACTGAGCGAAAGAACTTCAAGGACTTCGTCATCGGCAAGATAGGCGACAACGAGGTGGTGATGCAACAGTGTGGCATCGGCAAGGTGAACAGTACCATCGGTGCCGTGGAGATGATCGACAACTATCATCCCGACCTCATCATCTCTTCGGGCGTGGCTGGTGGTGCCGACATCAACCTCAACGTGACTGAGGTGGTGGTTGCCACCGAATGCGTATATCATGATGCTTATTGTGGTGACGAGTGCGAGTTCGGGCAGATACTCGGTATGCCTGCCACCTTCAAGACTCCTCAGGAGTATGTGGAGAAGGCACTTGCCATCAACGACTTGCCCGACAACCAGCACCCTAAGATTCATGCCGGTCAGATTGTGAGCGGCGAATGGTTTGTGGATAGCAAGGAGAAGATGCGTGGCATCCTGGAGCACTTTCCTCATGCCATGGCTGTGGATATGGAGAGCTGTTCCATCGCTCAGACCTGTCACATCTACAAGACTCCTTTCATCTCCTTCCGCATCATCAGCGACGTGCCTCTCAAAGACACCAAAGCTCAGATGTACTTCGACTTTTGGGCGAAGATGGCAGAAGGTTCTTTCAACGTAACCAAGGCTTTCCTCGAAAGCCTCTAACATATTATATTATGAACAAGATTCCAAGTTTTACCATCAATCATAACAAGTTGCTCCGTGGCATCTACGTCAGTCGCAAGGACGAGGTGGGCGGAGAAGTCGTCACCACTTTCGACATCCGTATGAAAGTGCCTAACCAGGAGCCTTGTCTCCACAACGGTGCCATCCACACCATCGAGCACCTTGCCGCCACTTACCTCCGCAATGACGAGGAGTGGAAGGATCGCATCATCTATTGGGGACCTATGGGATGCCTCACTGGCAACTACCTCTTGATACGTGGCGACCTAGAGAGCAAGGACATCGTGGAACTGATGAAGCGCACCTTCCAGTTTATCGCCGACTTCGAGGGCGAGATTCCTGGTCAGGCAGCCAAGGACTGTGGCAACTACTTGCTCCACGACCTTCCGATGGCAAAGTATGAGTCGAAGAAATATCTCGAAGAGGTACTCAATGTCATCAAGGAAGAGAACTTGATTTATCCGACACAAGACTAAAAAAGAAGAAAAAATAAACACGGACAAATTCAATTTGTCCGTGTTTATTTTTGGGTTAAAACTACGAGTTATTTTTTTTAACATAAAGCTCTAAA
>FR893186.1 GCA_000436035.1 Prevotella sp. CAG:732
TCACCAGAAGCATCTTTCACTTGTCCCTTAATGGCATTTGACTGCGCAAAGGAACTTGCTGTCAGAAGAAGACCACTTGCAAGGGTCAACGCTCTGAGAGGCAATTTAAATTTTACCTGCTTCATCATTTTGCTTGATCTTTAAGTTTATGTTAATAATTATTGATTTTAGCTTAGCTATTTTCCACTCTTATTTGATAGCCTTTTGGCGTTCCAGATAAGTTTTATCTTTCTAGTTAAGTCGTTATTTGCTAGTCAGGTACAACATCCAGTCGGTCGTTAGGTCTCTATTATTAATAAGGTAGGAACGACATTTCGCTGTCATTTCTTCTATCTGTGTGCAAAAGTAACTTCTTTTGCGTTCACTTGTTCCTTTTTTTGAGTTAAAAACGATGTTTCGCATGCGCAAACGTTTGCATAGTGTTTGCGTTAGGTACATTTTTAGGTACTTTAATTTAGAGGTCTTAAAATAATGCCATTTTAATGGAATTATAATAGTGATAAAACAGTAGTAGATATGGTAAACAAAAAAACAATGACAAGAGCAAAGGAACCCATCAAGATATGGGCAAAGCCTCTCAAAAATGGTAACAAGGCACTCTATCTTAGGAGATACATTGCCCATACCCAAAGCAAAGGGTATGTCTATGAGAAATTGGACGGCTTGTTTCTTATTGATGACAAGAAAGGTAAAGATAAAAGTGCAAAAGAAAGAAACAACCAAGCCTTGCAAGTTGCTTCACTCATGAAATGTGAGCGAATCAAAGAGTACATGAATGAGAAAGTTGGCATCAAGAAAAAAGCGGTTAGGGACATGCCTTTGAAAGACTGGATGCAGACGTATGCAGAAAGAAAAAGTGCGCAAGGGCAAAGCGGAAGCAATGCAGCCACCATCCACAATACGATGCTACACCTTATAATATATAAGGGAGAGACTGTCAAAATGAGCCAGTTGGATAAAACTTTCTGTGAAGGTTTTGTGACTTATCTTGCCAATGCGATGACCATTGGCTTCGAAATACCTAAACGAGGACAGCATCATCAGAAAAAACTTGCCAAGGGAACAGCTCGTCTTTATTTCAATTCGTTTGTTACTGCGTTGAACGAGGCTGTACGTGAAGGAATCATTTCTGAGAATCCCAATCGTCTGTTGAAGAAAGAAGAGAAAAAACTTGTTTGCAAGAACGATAGTAATCGTCCTCATCTCAATATTGAGGAAATCAAGACACTGATACGTACACCTTGCAAGAATGCAGCAGTAAAGAAGGCTTTTCTTTTTGCTTGTTTTTGTGGTTTGAGAGTAAGCGACGTCAAGACACTCAAATGGTCGGATATTAGAAAAGAAACTGATGGCATCTGCATAAGCAAGAAAATGATAAAGACCAAACAAGTGGTAACAATACCTTTGGCTGAAAATGCTTTGGCATGGATGCCTAGCAAAGGCAATGCGAAATTGGACGACCTTGTATTTTGCCTGCCTTCATACTTCACCATCAATTACCAGATAAAACAATGGGCAAAAGAAGCTGGATTGGAGAAGAACATCACTTTCCACGTCGCTCGCCATACATTTGCTACGGCATTACTAACCATGGGAGCAGACTTATACACGACAAGCAAGTTGTTGGGACATCAAAATATCAAGACAACACAAGTGTATGCTGAGGTCGTAAATAAAAAAAAAGTTGAGACGGTCAATTTGCTAGACAAGATTTAGGTACAGAATTAGGTACGTCATCTGCCAAAATATAAAATGGATAGGGCATTTTGCACACTTAAAGATCAAGCAAAATGATGAAGCAGGTAAAATTTAAATTGCCTCTCAGAGCGTTGACCCTTGCAAGTGGTCTTCTTCTGACAGCAAGTTCCTTTGCGCAGTCAAATGCCATTAAGGGACAAGTGAAAGATGCTTCTGGTGAGCCTGTCATGGGTGCTACCATTACAGTGAACGGTAAGGCTGTGGGCATTACCGACATGGATGGTAACTTCTCTGTCGATGCAGCTCCTGGTACTAATCTAACTATTACCTATCTAGGTATGAATCCTAAGACCGTACAAGCATCCAAGAACATGGTTATTACCATGGCAGATGATGAGAAAGCCTTGAATGAGGTTGTTGTCATCGGTTATGGTCGTGCAAAGAAAAACGACTTGACGGGTTCGGTTACAGCCATCAAACCTGATGAGCTTTCTAAAGGTATTACCAACAACGCATCAGACATGTTGGTAGGCAAGGTTGCTGGTGTTGATGTACAGACTGCTGGTGGTACACCAGGAGCAGGTGCGCAGATTCGTATCCGTGGTGGTGCCTCTCTTTCAGCTAGCAACGACCCTTTGTATGTCATTGATGGTCTGCCTATCGACAATAGCACCGCCAATGGTATGAGTAACATCTTGGCGATGATTAACCCTAACGACATCGAGAGTTTCACTGTGTTGAAGGATGCTTCGGCAACAGCCATCTATGGTTCTCGCGCTTCTAATGGTGTCATCATCATTACAACCAAGAAAGGTCGCAAGAATCAAGGTGTCAAGGTATCTTATAATGGCGATGTAACCGTTTCTACGATTCAGAAGAAATATGATGTCCTCAATGCAGCAGAGTATAAGGAACTGGTCAATTCTATTAGTGGACTTGACGCTTCTTCTTTGGGCAATGCGGATACAGACTGGCAAAACGAGATTTTCCGCACATCTATTTCTACAAATCACAGTGTTAGTCTGACGGGTGGTCTCAAAAATATGCCATACCGTGTAAGCGTAGGCTTCAATGATGCAAATGGTATTGTAAAGACTAGCTGGATGCACCGTGGAAATGTATCAGCCAACTTGGCTCCTTCATTCCTCAATGACCATTTGAACTTCAATATTGCAGCCAAATACATGTATGAGGAAGATCGTTATGCTGACGCAAGTGGTGCCATAGATGGTGCATTGTCTATGGATCCGACACATCCTGTATATATCACAGGGGCTGATGCTAGATATACTGGCGGCTATTACCAAACTTTAGTCGACAAACCAGGCGATAGTCCTATTGCTGACAAGACATGGGCAAAGGTTCCAAACTCCTATGCACCTAAAAACCCAGTGGCTTTACTGAATCAGAAGCATATAGGTGCAAGATCTAACGACTACTCTGGCAACGTAGAGATGGACTATAAAATCCACGGATTCGAAGACTTGCATATACATGCTAGTCTTGGTGCCCAGCATACGGAATCCACCCAAAAAGACGACATCGCCAACGAGTCATTTACTAATAATTACTTTGGCTGGCATGGTATAACAAAGTACAGAAAGTACAGCATTGTAGGCAATGCTTATCTGGAATATGGCCACAAGTTCGGCGCCCATGACATTGACATTATGGCTGGCGCAGAGCAAAGCCACTACCATCGCAGTGGTTATTCTGAAGGTCAGGGAACAGATCAGATAACAGGAGTAGCTAACAGTCCAACCTTGCGTTCTGAGTCTGCCTGGGCAACTCATAACAGCTTAGTCTCTTATTTGAGCCGTTTGAACTATACGTTGCTTGACCGCTACTTGCTTACGGTTTCATTCCGTGCTGATGGTTCTTCACGTTTCAGCAAGGGAAAGAAATGGGGCTACTTCCCAGCAGCTGCCTTGGCTTGGAAAATCAACAATGAGCCATTCATGAAGAATATCACTTGGATTGACGAGTTGAAACTTCGTTTGGGATGGGGTAAGACAGGTCAGCAGAATGGTATCGACGATTTCTACTATATGCCTCTCTATGTGCGTAGTAACTCTTATGCCCAATATCCTTTCGGTGATACCTACCATTACACCAACCGTCCTAGCAACTATAACAAGGACTTGACTTGGGAAAAGACCACATCATATAATGCAGGTTTGGATTTTACAGCCTTGAACGGACGTTTTGGTTTCAATGTTGATGGCTATTATCGCGAGACCACCGACCTATTGGCTACCGTTCCTGTTCCTGCTGGTACGGTACCTGGCGACTTGCAGCTTCAAAATATTGGCTCCTTGAAAAACTATGGCTTGGAGTTGGCATTTGACGTAAAGCCTATTGTCACAAAGGACTTTACATGGGATGTAACCTATAACGTAGGATGGAACCATAATGAGATTACCGAGTTGTCTGCAGGTTATGCAGATTATGTTGATACAGGCTCTTCCATCTCAAGAGGTAACAACACGGTCATCCAAAGAAACAAGGTAGGCAAACCAGTCAACTCATTCTTCGTTTACCAGCAAGTTTACGATGAGAATGGAAAACCTATCGAGGGACAGTTTGTTGATAGAAATGCTGATGGCAAGATAGACTTGTCTGATGGCTACTATTACAAGAGTCCTGCGCCTAATGTCATCATGGGTCTCACCACTAAGTTCCTTTACAAGAACTGGGACTTGAGTGCTTCCTTCCATGCTTCTCTTGGCAACTATGTATATTATGACTTCTTGTCTAACAAAGCACAGATTAGTGCCAGTGGTTTGTTCTCCAACAGTGCTTGGAGAAACTCAACACCGGAGGCTGTAGAATTAGGATGGACAGCTCTTGGTACGTATGGTAACATCAACTATCGAAGTGATTACTTTGTGCAGAATGCTTCCTACTTGAAGTGCTCCAATATCACATTGGGTTATACTTTCGGACCATTGGTGAAATATACTCACACACCTCATTGTTCAGGACGTGTGTTCTTCACTGTACAAAACCCATTCATTATCACAAAGTACAAGGGCCTAGATCCAGAGGTGGCTGATGGTATCGATAAGAATCCATACCCACGTCCAATGAGTTTCCAGCTAGGTCTCAGTCTTAATATTTAAACTTAACAGGAATATAGCATTATGAAAAATATATTTATGAATATGGCGGTCGTAGGTCTATTCTCTTTGGGATTGGCCTCTTGCTCAGATGAATTGAATATATCCTCAATTGATCCGCAGTCAAAGACGACCTATGACGATATGGAATTGTTGGCAAAGCAATATGCCACATTGGGACTTACGGGACAAGCTGGTCCTGCCGGTAAGCCGGACATCAGTGCAGATGAAGGCGAGACCGGTTTTTACCGTACCACCTTCAATCTCCAGGAACTTTGCTCTGACGAATGTATTTGGGCTTGGCAGAATGACAATGACATTCCAGCTCTCACCAACATCGCTTGGACGGCAGCTAGCGATCGTGTCAACTGGGCTTATCAGCGTTTGGCATATGATATCACTCTTTTCAACCAATATCTTTCCGAGACAGAAACCAGAGAAGGTGATGACTACAAAAAGTATAGAGCTGAGGTGAGATTCCTTCGTGCTTTGCACTATTGGTATTTCCTCGATTTGTTCCATAAGGCACCTTTCAAACTGGTATATAACCCAGAAGTTTTGCCAGAAGAGAAAGCTGGTGTCGATTTGTATAGCTGGCTTGACCAGGAATTGACAGAAATAGAGCCAGAACTAGCAGAAGTAGGTGCTTTTAACAACAAGGCAAACTTTGGTCGCGCCGATCGTGGTGCTGCATACGCGCTCCATGCTCGCTTGGCTCTTAACTCTGAAGTTTATACCGATGGTCAGATAAAGGACTACCAAAAGGCGATTGATTATTGCGACAAGATTCTCGTCGACAACGCAGGTAAATACGAACTTTGTCGTGAAGCAAAGAATGGTCATTCTGGCTATGAGCAGTTGTTCATGGGTGACAATGACTACAACGAGCAGGCGATGAAGGAAATCATCTTCCCTATTCGTCAGGATGGTAAGAAGACTGAGGCCTATGCAGGTTCTTCTTATTTGATTAATAGTATGCGTGTCAGTGGAATGCCATACGCAGGTACATCCGACATGTGGAGCTGCAACTTTGCTCGTAAGGCTCTTGCAACTCGTTTCCTTGACATCGAGAACAACAATGATGCTAAAAACTTAGCCAAGATGCTTAGTGAAACAAAGGAATATAAAAAGGACTATGAGGCATATACTAAAGGCAAAACATTCGCAGACGCTGGAGCAGCTTCTGACCCAACCAAGATGACAGAGGCTGAGGTCATCGCTGCCGACGAAGCTTTGGGCGGTAGTACTAAGAACATCATCAGAATCGCTAATGACGACCGTGCATTACTGTATGCTGGTGTAGGTGGAGGATTCAGAACATTGACAACAGATCAAATCTCTGGTTTCACAAATGGTCTCTCTGTCGTGAAGTGGCAAAATTCACGTTCTGATAATTCTACTCCTTCTGATGGAAAATTCTCTGACACAGACATACCTTTGTTCCGCCTTGCAGAGATTTATCTGACACGTGCGGAAGCCAAGTATCGCCTTAATGGCACACAAGACAAGGAAGACATCAATGAGTTGCGTAACCGCGCTCATGCTGCACAAGTCTCTGCTGTCAATCTGGATGTGTTGCTTAATGAATGGGGTAAGGAATTCTATATGGAGGGACGCCGACGCAGTGACCTTGTCAGATTTGAGAAGTTTGCAGGCAACAAGTACATTTGGGATTTCAAGGGTGGTGTTTCCAAGGGAGCATCTGTAGATAAGCACTTTAATGTCTATCCTATTCCTTCGAAGGATAGAAGCAATAACCCTAATATGCATCAGAACCCTAAATATGAATAATTAATGATTATGACAATGAAAAAGATAATGCTTAATAAAGGTTGGTTGCTCTCCTTGTTGGCAATGATTGCCCTTGGCTTCACCTCATGTGACAAGGATATTGATAGCAATCCAACGTTGGACACTAGCCATGCCAAGGATGGCTTTGTGCTGAATGTGCCTGCAAATGCAGCTAATAATACATACGATTTGTCGAGTTCAGAAGGTTTGCAGCTTACATGTAACCAACCAAACTATGGCGGTGTGCCTTATGTTACTCGTTATTTCGTACAAGTAGCCATCGATCCTCAGTTTAAGAACGGAACGGGTAATTTTAAGGAATTAGGCTCTTCGTTTACCACCGCCAGCATGAATGTGGCTACCAATGAGTTGAACGACTCTATCGTAAAACTCTTCACGGAAGCTAATCCTGACACCAAGTTCCCTGATGCAACACCAATGCCTATCTATCTTCGCTTGCGTGCCATCTTAGACAACACTGGCACTGGTGAAAGTTTCTCCAATGTCATCGAATTGCCTAGTGTGTTGGCTGAATATAAAGCAGAGAAAGCAAAGGTTCCTGAGAATCTGTTCATCGTAGGTTCCTCCATTCAGGATTCTTGGAGCTCCTGGAAGAAAATGGCTAAGCCATATAGCTTGTCTGGTCAGTATTTCACTTTGGCTTACTTCCCTGCAGGAGCTGAGTTCAAGTGTGCCTTGAATAGTGGTGAGTATTCTATGGGCTATTCTAGCTTTAGCTCTGTCAATGATAATATCAGTGCTGGAGTTACTGCTGGTGAGAATGACAATGTCAAGGTTGCTAATGCAGGTTGGTATCTTGTTTATATCAAGGCTTCTGTCAATGACATTAAGAATGTTGTGGAATATACCTTGAATTTCGAGAAGGCTGAAGCTACAATTTGTGGTGCAGCTGTAGATGCTAAATATGGCTTCGATGCTCAGCCAGACTTCTTGTTGACAGCACCTGCTGATGCTTCTGGTATTTGGGAATCTCCTGCATTTACAACTAGCGGCGAGCTTCGCGCCTTTGTGACTGTTCCTGATGCGCAGTGGTGGCAAACAGAGTTCAGTATCAAGGATGGTGTAATTTACTGGCGTGATGGTAATATGCTTAACAGTTGGACTGAAATCGATTCAAAGCTCAGTATTTCTTGCAGTCCAGGTCAAAAGCTCTATGTGAACTTTGATAAAGCAATAGTTCGTTAATAATTCAATAATGTGCTAAGCAGCTATACGCTGTAAGCACGAGAGA
>FR893187.1 GCA_000436035.1 Prevotella sp. CAG:732
TCCAAGTGGAGCTCACCCATACCAGAGATGATTGTCTGACCGCTCTGCTCGTCTGTACGAACTGTGAAGGTTGGATCCTCCTCAGCCAACTTAGCGAGACCATTATCCATCTTAGCGATGTCAGCCTGGCTCTTAGGCTCAACGGCGATAGAGATCACAGTGTCAGGGAATGTCATAGACTCCAAAACGATTGGATGATCCTCATCACAGAGTGTATCACCAGTGCGAATATCCTTGAAACCTACACCTGCACCGATATCACCAGCGTCGATAGACTCCATTGGGATTTCCTGCTTAGAGTTCATTTGGAACAAACGGCTGATACGCTCGCGCTTGCCAGAACGTGGGTTGTAAACATAAGAACCTGCAACAACCTTACCAGAGTAAACACGGAAGAACACCAAGCGGCCCATGAATGGGTCAGTTGCAATCTTAAATGCAAGAGCAGATGTTGGCTCATCCTCAGATGGCTTACGATCCTCTTCTTCGTCAGTTTCGGGGTTTGTACCAACAATATTTGGAGTATCCATTGGTGAAGGCAAGAATGCACATACATAGTCAAGCAATGGCTGAACACCCTTGTTCTTGTAAGAAGAACCGAGCAACATTGGGCAGCATTCCATAGCGCAGCATCCCTTACGGATAGCAGCAAGAAGCATCTCCTCAGGAATATCCTTGCCATCGAGATAGAGTTCCATAACCTCATCATCGAAGTTTGCAGCACCTTCAACCAACTTCTCACGCCACTCAGCAGCCTCGTCAGCCAAATCTGCAGGAATCTCTTCTACATCATATTCAGCGCCCATTGTCTCATCGTGCCAAAGGATAGCCTTCATCTTGATCAAGTCAACGACACCCTTGAAGTTCTCCTCTGCGCCGATAGGAATCTGGATAGCAATTGGATTAGCACCCAAGATATCCTTCATCTGCTGTACAGTCTCGAAGAAGTCTGCACCAGAACGGTCCATCTTGTTTACATAACCGATACGAGGAACATTATACTTATCAGCTTGACGCCATACAGTCTCAGACTGTGGCTGCACACCATCAGCAGCAGAATATGTTGCAACTGCACCATCAAGTACACGAAGCGAACGCTCAACCTCTGCGGTGAAGTCAACGTGTCCCGGAGTATCGATCAAGTTAATCTTGTAAGATTTACCAAGGTAGTTCCAATTACAAGTTGTAGCAGCAGAAGTAATAGTGATACCACGCTCCTGCTCCTGTGCCATCCAGTCCATGGTAGCAGCACCATCGTGAACCTCACCTATCTTATGAGTTTTACCTGTATAGAACAAGATACGCTCAGAAGTTGTTGTCTTACCGGCATCAATGTGAGCCATGATACCGATGTTACGTGTCAAATGTAAATCGCGATTTGCCATTTTCTTTTTACCTATTTAATTAAATTAGAATCTGAAGTGAGCAAATGCACGGTTAGCCTCGGCCATACGATGCATATCTTCCTTACGCTTGAAAGCACCACCCTGGTTATTGTAAGCATCCATAATCTCAGCAGCCAACTTATCTGCCATAGTCTTACCACCGCGTTTACGAGCGAAAGCGATAAGATTCTTCATAGAGATGCTTTCCTTACGATCAGGACGAATTTCTGTAGGAACCTGGAAGGTTGCACCACCAATACGACGGCTCTTTACCTCAACCTGAGGAGTGATGTTATCGAGAGCTTGCTTCCAAATTTCAAGAGCAGACTTTTCCTCGTTAGCCATCTTAGCCTTTACTGTATCAAGTGCATTGTAGAAAATCTCATAAGATGTACTCTTCTTACCATCATACATCAAATGATTTACGAACTTAGAGACCTTTTGGTCATTGAAGACTGGATCTGGAAGGATCACACGCTTCTTTGGTTTTGCTTTTCTCATTTTTGAATTGAAAAATTAAAATTCTGCATGGGGCTGTTTCATTGTTCTTCAACACCCGCACCCGAGCGTTTACTCAACCTGTTACTTCTCCAGCAAAACGTTTGTTTTAGAATAAACACCGTAATTCTCGACCTTCTCCGACCGTGAATTTTCGGTTTAACATTGTCTTTGTGCGGAAATTAAGAATTACTTCTTAGCCTTTGGACGTTTAGCACCGTACTTTGAACGACGCTGTGTACGGTTTGCAACACCTGCGGTATCAAGAGTACCACGAACAATGTGATAACGTACACCAGGAAGGTCCTTTACACGACCACCGCGAACCAACACGATTGAGTGCTCTTGCAAGTTATGACCCTCTCCTGGGATGTAAGAGTTAACCTCCTTAGAGTTTGTCAAACGAACACGGGCAACTTTACGCATTGCCGAATTAGGCTTCTTTGGAGTTGTTGTATAGACACGGACACACACACCACGACGCTGAGGACATGAATCCAAAGCTGGTGACTTGCTCTTGTCAACCAAAACTCGTCTGCCTTTTCTTACTAACTGTGAAATAGTAGGCATAATTTTACTTTTTAAATTTATATATTATTTTGTTATTATCTAATTTCCACAAAGCCACTATATCCAAGGGCTTTTTCGGGGTGCAAAGTTACGACTTTTTCGTGAAATTACCTAAATAAATAAAAAGCATTTTTTGCTTAAGTATGATTTTTAACAAAATATAACCTACCGATACAAACTTTCATTAAAAAACAGAGAACTTTTAGTTGTTAATCTAGTTTTAGTGAAGCATATATTCTATTTAAGCTTTACCTTTTGGAATTGTAAAAGGAGCCAATGGTTGGTTCATTTCTTCACTGAGGCGAATTTTTCCAAAAGTCTGCTCATAGTTGGCAATGTTATCTTGCAATGCCTGCAAAAGTCGCTTTGCATGTTCTGGTGCCATAATAACTCGACTCTTAATTTGAGGTTGTGGCATACCTGGAAGTACACACGCAAAATCGAGGATGACATCTGAACTAGAATGAGTAATGAGAGCAAGGTTAGAATATGTTCCTTGTACTACGATTGGGTCTATTCCCATCTGGAACTGACCCTGTTCTTTTTTTTTGTTATTATCTTCCATATTCATTTAAGTTTATAAGGTAAAACATTAATGATGGTGCAAACTTACAAAAAATTAAAGAAACTAGCAAATCTTTTAATACTTATTTTGTCTTGATAATTGATTTTACCTCAAATTCATAATTTTGAGATAAAAGAAAACATTAAATTATAACAAAGATATTACTAACTTTGAAAAATGAAAAAGCAAACAAACATAAAAGCCATAGATGATTTTTCACCTATGGCTTTTAAATATAATAATGTGTCTATGTGCTTATTCACCCATTGGTGAATCTGCATAATCCAACACGTTCTTACGATTTGCTTGCATACGCTCATACTCTTCCTTTGAACCTACTATGAGTTTCTCCCATTGACGAAGACCGGTACCAGCAGGAATCAAATGACCGCAGATAACATTTTCCTTCATTCCCTCGAGGTAATCTACCTTACCACGGATAGCAGCCTCATTCAAGACCTTTGTAGTTTCCTGGAATGATGCAGCACTCATAAAGCTCTTTGTTCCAAGGGCTGCACGAGTAATACCCTGAAGCATCTGGGTAGATGTTGCAGGAACGGCGTCACGAACCTGTACAAGTTTCAAGTCACGTCGTTTCAAACTAGAGTTCTCATCACGAAGTTTACGAGCTGTGACTATCTGACCAGGTTTCAAGTTCTCACTGTCACCAGCGTCGGTAACTACCTTTTTACCCCAAATACGATCATTCTCCTCAGTAAAGTCAAGTTTATCCACAAGTTCTTGCTCCAAGAATGTAGTATCTCCAGGATCATCAATACGTACCTTACGCATCATCTGACGAACGACAACCTCAAAGTGCTTATCATTGATAGCCACACCCTGAAGACGATATACGTCCTGAATCTGGTTTACGATATACTCCTGTACCGCAGTAGGACCCATAATTGCAAGAATGTCACTTGGAGTTACACTACCATCCGACAATGGGGTACCTGCTCGAACTGCATCGTGCTCCTGTACCAAAATCTGCTTAGAAAGAGATACAAGATACTTCTTCTGATCACCCGTCTTGGAAGTTACGATTATCTCACGGTTACCACGCTTTACCTTACCCATAGTTACCTCACCATCGATTTCAGATACGACTGCAGGATTAGATGGGTTACGAGCCTCAAGAAGCTCAGTTACACGTGGAAGACCACCAGTGATATCACCAGCGCCACCTACAGCACGAGGAATCTTAACCAACACCTCACCAGTCTTGATCGTCTGACCATCCTCTACAGCCAAGTGTCCACCTACAGGGAAGTTATAAGTACCCAACACTTCACCATTGGCATCTACAACATCACAAGAAGGAACCATAGCCTTATTCTTAGAGTCTGTGATAATCTTTTCCTCCAAGCCAGTAGTTTCATCGACCTCTGCACGATATGTCATATCACGCTGTACATCATTGAACTTCAAGGTACCAGCATATTGGCTGACGATAACAGCATTGAATGGGTCCCACTTTGCAATAACCGTACCCTTTTCTACAACTTCGCCCTCTTTATGATAAAGAGAAGAACCATAAGGCACATTCAATGTAGATAATACAATGTTTGTATTAGGATCAACGAAACGGATTTCAGCCAAGTGGCTTACTACCTTCTCGCACTTCACGTCATTGCCTTCTTCATCCTCTTCTACAAAAGGAACGGTGCTCAACTCATCAAACTCGATACGTGCCTTGTTCTTTGCCTCAATCTTAGCATTTGCTGCAGCATTAGAAGCAATACCACCAGCGTGGAATGTACGAAGAGTCAACTGAGTACCAGGCTCACCGATAGCCTGAGCGGCGATGACACCGACAGCCTCACCGAGCTGAACCATACGAGCAGTAGCCAAGTTACGTCCATAACACTTCATGCAGACACCCTTCTTGCTCTCGCAAGTAAGAACAGAACGAATCTCAACACTCTCGATCGGAGAATTTTCGATTGCCTTAGCCTTTGGCTCAGTGATTTCCTCACCAGCAGCAACAATCAACTCGCCAGTTGTTGGATGGATAACATCATGTACAGATACACGACCCAAGATACGCTCATATAATGAAGAAATAACCTCATCGCCATTCTTCAAAGCTGTGCAAACCAAGCCACGCAAGGTACCACAATCCTCCTCCGTGATGATCACGTCATGAGAAACGTCAACAAGACGACGAGTCAAATAACCAGCATCGGCAGTCTTCATAGCGGTATCAGCAAGACCCTTACGAGCACCGTGAGAAGCAATGAAGTACTCCAACACAGACATACCCTCCTTAAAGTTGGAAAGGATAGGGTTCTCGATAATCTGCGCACCTTCAGCACCAGCCTTCTGAGGCTTAGCCATCAAACCACGCATACCAGACAACTGCTTAATCTGGTCCTTAGAACCACGGGCTCCAGAGTCAAGCATCATATATACGGCATTGAAGCCCTGGTCAGCCTCAGTCATCTCCTTCATCAAGATATTACCAAGATCGGTGTTCACGTGAGTCCAAGTATCGATTACCTGGTTGTAACGCTCCTTATTGGTAATGAAACCCATATTATAGTTGTTGGTGATTTCCTCAATCTCCTTCTGACCCTTGGCCACGATAGCTTCCTTCTCTGGTGGGATGATGATATCGCCAAGGTTGAATGACAAACCTGCTACGTATGCCATTCGATAACCCAAGTTCTTGATACCATCGAGGAATTCACATGCCTCAGCCATACCAACAACCTTGATTACGTCAGAGATCAAACCACGAAGAGTCTTCTTTGAAATGACATCATTGAAGAATCCTACCTCATCAGGGATAATTTGGTTGACAATCACACGACCTACAGAAGTTTCAACCATGTGCTTCACAGGCTTTCCGTCAACAACATCATTGACAACAACCTTTACCAAAGAGTGCAAATCGCAACGTCCTTCATTACGTGCAATCAAAGCCTCTTCTGGACCATAGAATGTCAATCCCTCACCCTTAGCACCTGGGCGAATCTTGGTAATATAGTAAAGACCAAGCACCATATCTTGAGAAGGCACGGTGATAGGCGCACCATTGGCAGGGTTCAAGATGTTATGGCTCTGAAGCATCAAGATCTGTGCCTCCAATACAGCCTCATTGCTCAAAGGAAGGTGAACAGCCATCTGGTCACCATCAAAGTCGGCATTGAACGCTGTACAAGCCAATGGGTGCAACTGGATAGCCTTACCCTCGATCATCTTTGGCTGAAATGCCTGAATACCGAGTCGGTGAAGTGTAGGGGCACGGTTCAACATGACAGGGTGACCCTTCATCACGTTCTCCAAGATGTCCCAAATCACAGGTTCACGACGATCAACAATCTTCTTGGCGCTCTTCACTGTCTTTACGATACCACGCTCAATCAACTTACGAATGATAAATGGTTTGTAAAGCTCTGCAGCCATCAACTTAGGAAGACCGCACTCACCCATCTTCAACTCTGGACCAACGACGATTACAGAACGAGCAGAATAGTCAACACGCTTACCCAACAAGTTCTGACGGAAACGACCTTGCTTACCCTTCAATGAGTCAGAGAGAGACTTCAAAGGACGATTGCTCTCGCTCTTAACGGCAGAGCTCTTACGAGAATTGTCGAACAAGCTGTCAACAGCCTCCTGCAACATACGCTTCTCATTACGAAGAATAACCTCAGGAGCCTTGATCTCAACCAATCTTTTCAAACGGTTATTACGGATAATAACACGACGATAAAGGTCGTTCAAGTCAGATGTAGCGAAACGTCCACCATCCAATGGAACCAAAGGACGAAGCTCAGGAGGAGTCACAGGAATAATCTTCATGATCATCCACTCTGGCTTGTTGATGCCCTTGCTTGCACGGAAGCCTTCCACTACCTGCAAACGTTTCAAAGCTTCAGTCTTACGCTGCTGGCTTGAGTCATTGTTTGCATGGTCACGGAGTTCATAAGACAAGCTATCGAGATCAATTTTCTGAAGCAACTCATAGATTGCCTCTGCACCCATCTTAGCGATGAACTTATTTGGGTCATCATCTGACAATCTATCATTGTCAGGACTAATCTGATTATCAATGATGTCAATATACTCATCCTCTGTCAAGAGATCGAGTTTATGAGAGCCATTCATTTCCAAGCCATCGGCATCGGTTTTACCCTCCATAGCGCCAGGTTGAATGACTACGTACTTCTCATAATAAATGACAGCATCCAATTTCTTGGTTGGCATACCCAACAAGTAACCAATCTTATTTGGAAGAGAACGGAAGTACCAGATATGAGCTACAGGAACAACAAGTTCGATATGACCAGCACGCTCACGACGAACTTTCTTCTCTGTTACCTCAACACCACAACGATCACAAACGATTCCCTTATAACGGATGCGCTTGTACTTTCCGCAGGCGCACTCGTAGTCCTTGGTAGGACCGAAAATGCGCTCGCAGAACAAACCATCACGTTCAGGCTTGTATGTACGATAATTGATGGTTTCAGGCTTTGTAACCTCACCATACGAATTTTCCAAGATCTCCTCAGGAGAGGCAAGACCGATGGTAATCTTCGTAAAAT
>FR893188.1 GCA_000436035.1 Prevotella sp. CAG:732
GCTAAGCAGCTATACGCTGTAAGCACGAGAGATCTTTGAAAATCTTGCTAATGTCATCTCTTGTTTCACTATCTTTAGTGATTGCCACTTATTGAACACTTGGCAATTTCAGCTTCCTTTGCAGAAGCACACATAAAGTTATCATACAGACTATTTGTGATAGCCCAATTATGATAAACGTCAACATCCTTCTTTTGTCTTTTTATCAACTCCGCTAATTTCTATTTTTGCGATGTCGCTTAATTTATATTTCTTCAATTCCATTTTTCTATTTATGTTACGTATCTGAAATTTGGCAAGTTGTACTTGCCAAATTTTATTTCTTGCTCAGTTTGGCCTCTATCTCTTCTATCGTAGGCATTGTTCCTTCCAACTTTTCGGGATAGAATTTTTCCAAGTCATATTCTGAAATGGCGATAGGTTGGCTGCTTGATTCAAGAGCATATTGTGCCTGAATGCGGTCTTTCTCCTTGCAGATGAGCAAGCCGATGGTCGGATTATCT
Organism: Prevotella sp. CAG:732; assembly: GCA_000436035.1. GTDB lineage: Bacteria > Bacteroidota > Bacteroidia > Bacteroidales > Bacteroidaceae > Prevotella. The sequence goes on from FR893188.1 coordinate 504, forward strand.
CGTCCATCCTTGCGAAGAATGTGATTGCAAGCCACAACATAGCCACCTAACTGACCTACATCGGCAAAGGTGAATGTGCCAATCTTGACTTCTATCACGATGTAGCAGGATAAGTTGAGATTGTAGAAAAGCAAGTCGATAAAATTTTCTTTTTTGCCAATCTTTAAACGATATTCTTTGCCTACATACGCAAAACCAGTGCCGAGTTCGGTTAGAAACGTGGTGATATTGTTGAGTAATGCATCTTTTAGAATTCGTTCATTGTATGGCTTGGTAATTCCTGTGAATCCAAAACAGTATGGGTCTTTTGTCAGTTCTTGTGCTAAATCACTATCCTCACTAGGCAAAGCTTGTTTGAAATTAGTCAAAGCCTTGCCTTGTCGCTCGTATAATCTGGTACCGATGAAGTTGAGCAGCATATTGCGGCTCCATCCATTCTCCACTGTTTGATGGACGTAAAACAAGGCTTTTTCTGGATTAGATAAAAACTTGTCTATGAGCAACATGTGATGTCCCCAAGGAATAGATATTATATCTTTCCAAATTTGGTCAGCAACTTGCTGACCAAATTTATTTTTAGAATTTTGCTCAACAAGTTGTTGAGTATTTTTTCCGTTTTGAAATTGGTCAGCAACTTGCTGACCAATTTCAAAATAAGGCTGATACATGCAGTAAAAATTCTTCATGTACTTTAAATTACCTTCAGAAAAACAAGTTGCTTTCTGGTTAGCTTCTTTCAAGTCCTTGCTAAGATTTTTAAAGAACTTACTTCCCCAACGGCTCTCTGCTTTCATGGCAACAATGTCCCTGCCCAAACTCCAATAGAATTTGAGCATCTCGACATTTACCTTAATGGATGCCTTGACCTGGCTTCTACGATAGCGTTTGCTGAGGTCTTGTATCCAAAGAGAATAGTCTTGGTCTAATATATTTATTGACTTATCCATACGCAATTATTCTTTTCCTGCATTATTATTGAAGCTGAGGCTACCCAATTGCTTCATAATCTCATTCTCCAAATGATGACTTTCCTCAAATTGTTGTGCCAACGTATTCTTGTAATCGCTCATTCGCTTATTGAACTCCTCTTCAGTAATATCAACATAATCAATCTTGATGTCGAAATATTGACCGGCTGAGAGACTATAACCTTTTTCCTTGATTTCGTCGTATGTGACTGTAACGGAGAAGTCATCTACAGCTTCCTTATTTTGGAATGTATTGACAATCTTATCTATCTCATCATCACGCAGACGAACTTTCTTCAAGCCGTTGCTGTCCTTGTATTCTTCACCTAGTTTGCTGGCATCAATCAGAACTACCTTGTCGTTCTTCTTAGAATCGTCAAAGAATAGTACGGATACGTTGGTACCTGTATTGGCGAACACATTGCTTGGCATGGAAACGCAACCATATACAATCTTTTTGTCAACAATGTGTTTCAATATTTTGTTCTCGATGCCACTCTTGGCAGTGATGAATCCTGTAGGGATGACGATAGCTCCCTTACCTGAATTTTCCTTCAGCGAGTTGATAACATGCTGAATGAAGCAAGTATATATCGCCATGCTATCTTTTTTCTTGGCAGGTACCTTTGGCACACCAGCCCAGAAACGGGTTGGAAAGGCGGCTATCTTTTCTCTGGTATCACTAAAGTCCATCTTGAAAGGAGGGTTACTTACCACGAAGTCGAATTGACGAAGGCTTTGACCATCGTCACTTTTGTGATAAGGAGCAACCAATGTGTCACCTTGGATGGCATGGTCAAGTGAAGAAACCAAACCATTGAGCAACAAGTTGAGTTTAAGCATCTCGTTGCTTCGTTGAATTTTCCCATGTCCTTCTAAATTAGTCGAAATTTATAATTTCGCTGACATTCACGTTTTGTAATTCATGCAAATATAATGATTTATTTTGAGAAAGAAGTCGTGTTTGATAATTCTTTAACATGATATAACTAATGAGGATGTTTGCAAGAGGGTATATACTGTCAAAATACGCCTGCCAACAAGCTATCATCATAGTTCCACCATTACTAGGCAGATTTTCCCTCCCAGTACATAGTATGGAATACTCCAGTACACACCTTGGAATACTCCAGTACTTAGTATGGAAAACTGGAGTACGCTGTAGGGAGTACTTTTGAGAAGTACTGAGAGGAAATCAGTCATACCAATTGATGACATCTTCATAGCCATCAAACTCCAGTTTTTCTTTCACGCCAACTTCTTGTAAGGATTTGATTATCAATGTCTGTTCGGTGGGAGATAGCACCCTTGCGCCCCTTCTTCGCTCAAAGTAAAGGGTGCGCCCAAACTCGCTCTTTAGCATCGAGGAGAACGCCGCATACTGGTCGGGATACATGTGTTTCTGAAAATTAGTGAATCCCCTAGCATACCTCATGGGAGTACTGTTGCGATAGAATGGGCAGCGAGCGTTCTTCTTGCACATCTTAGGATTAATAATGTGCAGGAACGTTTGCTCTGAAAGCAATTTCTGATAGGCTATCTGATGCAAGCAGACATCAGCCTTCGGGCAATCGGCGTGAAGGCAAACCTCATAACGTGGGGGGACGGATGTGTAAAGTTTCTTAGGCATGGCTTTTCTGTTTTTTATGTTTAGATGAGCATCTGTTGATATACTTTCATCGGCGAAGTTACTACATTAATTTGAAACTCGCAAGCTTTTCCGCAATTATTTGCCAAACCGTAAAACCACCTGTGGATTTGTGCTACCAACTTCGGCACATGGCGACCATCTGGGCACCTCGGTATGAAAACTATATCATAACTTTGCATCGCCAATCAGAAAGGTTGGCCTCGATTTGTTAACCTTAAATCTATACTACTATGATGTTATTTAAATTGCAGAAAAACAACAACCCTGAGATGAAGGAAGCCTATGGCAACTACTATGCGTTGCCGGTCATCTTGCAAACCATGGGCATCGCAGAACTTGCCGTGATGATGGCTGAGCACAACACGGGTTTCTCGGCTGGTCAGGTGAAGGGTATGCTCACCGACATGGTGAAGTGCATCAAACAACTTGTCTTGGATGGAAAAGCAGTCAAGATAGACGATCTCGCCATCTTCACACTCGGCATCGTCAACAAGGCGGGTGCTGCTACCAAGGCTGAGTTCAGTGTGCAGAAGAATATCGAGAGCGTGAAGCTTCGTGCCAGAGCCACTGGTGAGTTGACCCGTGCCAAGCTCAACCTTGATGCTTCGTTGAAGGACATCGAGAAGATGGTCAGCACCAACAGTGAGAAGGATGGCGATGGCGGCACTCCACTGAAACCGGGTGCTGGCTCTACCGACCAAAAGGACAACACCCAGGAGGGTGGCGGATCCAGCTCAGGAACTGGCAGCAATCCAAGCGGCGGATCTGGCTCTGATACAGGCAGTACCCCTAGCGGCGGTTCCACCTCTGACTCCGGCACCGACGTTCCAAAGGAGTTTGACTAAGGGCAATGAAGGGACAACGGCTTATGAATATCATTTTTCATCCTTAAAATCATTGCCTTATGAAACTGTTTAAAGTTAATCAAGATGCAGCCACTTCCCCTTCCAAGATTACTTGGGTGAGCATCCTCAATGCCATCGTGCAAGCCATCATTGCCGCACTCACCGCTCTGGGAGTCAGCTCTTGTTGTAATTAAGAATTAAAAATTTCTATCTGATGATTACTGGTCATTTTCCTTTATCGATAGGCGAGGAGGTAGCACGCAGCGAGCGTGCCCTCCTTGCTCGCATGGAAGACGGCGAGTGGATGCAGTCGCCATTCTCCGTTCGCTTCCTCGTGCTCCATTGTTCTGCCACGAGGTGTAATCGAAGTTATACCGTGGAGCAGATGATGCGCGACCACAAGGATCGTGGCTTCCGTACCATTGGCTATCACTTCTATATCCGCCGTGACGGAACGATGACGCAACATCGTCGTCTCCTGGAGGTGGGGGCGCATGCCCGACCTTACAATCGTTGCTCCATCGGCATCTGTTACGAGGGCGGTCTTGATGAGAATGGCAAATCTGCCAACACGCTCACCGCTGCGCAATACGAACGATTGGAGGCTCTCTTCGTGGAGTTGCACCAACTTTTTCCTGAAGCAGAGATCGTGGGACATCGTGACTTGCCTGGCACTACGCCAAAGGATTGCCCTTGCCTGGATGCGGCAAAGTTGTTTGGTCATTGCCTATCCAAGGGGTAGGGGGATATGGTTATCGGATGGGCGGTGTTACGGCTCATCGAAATATTCTACGATGAGGCTCACCTGCTTGCGACTGTAGAAGTCGGCGTTCTTGCTGACGTGGCAGAGCGAGAGAGCCTCATCCAGTGCAGGGTTCTGCTTGATCCATCGGCGCAGTTTTCTCATGGCGAGATCTGCGTCCAGCATGGGGAAGTAGAGCCTTGCCAATTCCGATTTTGTGTAAGTTCTCATTTCCATCGTTTTACGTTTTTAGTTGTTGAGGCTTCCCCTCTCACTAGATCGTGGGAAGTAGATAATTTGATGCGAAGATAGCGCAAACATGGGACATGAAAGTTCGTTTCCAAAAGGCCGAGTGCAGCCTATCTTATGCAAAAGTAATACAAATAATTATCTTGGCATCTGTAAACTCCTTCATTCTCCATGCACTCTTGAAGCCACTCGCCACAAAGTGCATGGGAACAAACAAGCCCACATGGAACTGGTCGACAAACTGCCTTGCGCCTCGTGTATATCCATTGCCAATGCGACCATCTACAGGGAACATCACTATGTCAAAGCTATCTTTACACATTTTGCAGATACTTTTGTAGATACAAAGGTAAGCTTTTTGATTGAGAATACATCATGCTATTCGTCATTTTTGTGATTTGTTACACTTTTGGCGAACGAAATTGAAAAGAGAATTATGCTTTTACAGAAAAATTAGTCTAAATGATTTGCGTATTTAACCATATATTTGTACCTTTGCATATAAAATGGCAACAATGAATGACTACACAGAGATTTGGCAATTACAGGATGTCATAACCACTGCGGTTAATGCTTGTGGCTATGACATCTGGGACTTGCACGCCAATGACTCAGGCTTTCTTCTGGAACTCGCCGAGTACTTGGATGACGATGCCATCAATTTGCTATGCTGCCAGCTGCCACTAGTTGCAGACTATGAGGGACAAGGAGCTCATGGCTCCATGTTTTGCCTATACAGATAGTGCTTTTTATCCTCAAATTAATCCCTCCACTCTTACCTAATATGCAGCGTTATGATAAATAGGACTTAAAAGGACATCGGTAAAGACCATACTCCACCGATGATATTTGAACCGACACAAGGGCGCATTCCCAAAAAGTGACACAAATGACATTTGTCCAAACCAAGCAATTACTCGTTCAATACATTTGCTGTGAAAGATGGTGTCATTAAAAATGGTATCATCTATGGGCCGAATGGATCAGGAAAGTCTAATTTTGCCCTCGCCATCTTTGACATTACCAATCACCTTTCTCAAAAGTGGAAGAAGGTGAACTATTATGATAACTTTGCATATACAGGGAAACTAAATTTTCCAGTAGAGTTCGAATACACCTTCAAGTTTGGCTGCGTAATAGTGGAGTACAAATATAGTATCTATTATTAGTTGATTATCAGTATTATATGCTCTAAACGGTAGAAAAGTGACCGTATGGATTCTGATTAGATACGAAAAACGTAAGATTTAACGTATTTAA
>FR893189.1 GCA_000436035.1 Prevotella sp. CAG:732
TATGCACTAAATTAATTCCGCCAACAGGTATTTATTATTATCTTTGTACTTCATTAGATGTAAACGCGACTATTAAAAGCGGTAGCCGTATGTTAGATAAGAAAAAGAAAGGTGGGGTTATTCTACAAGAGGTCGATACTCCTATAGGCGAAATTCTGTTGGGGGCTTTTGATAACAAACTGTGTCTTTGTGATTGGAAGTGTAATAAGCATAGGTCTCAAAACGACAATCGAATCAAACGGTTGTTAGGGGCGGGGTATGAGTTCTCCAACCATGACCACCTTGCCATTCAGAGAGCAAGGCAAGAGTTAAGAGAATATTTCTCTGGCGAGCGAAAGTCATTTGATGTTCCTTTGCTGCTGGTGGGCACAGACTTCCAAAAGCGAGTATGGCAAGCCTTGATGGCTATTTCTTATGGTTCTACTGTGAGCTATATGGATATAGCTCGTCGCATTGGTAATCCCAAGTCAGTGCGTGCCGTAGCCCAAGCTATCGGCTCGAATCCTCTTTCTATTTTTCTTCCTTGCCATCGAGTATTGGGGAGCGATGGAACACTTACAGGCTATGCTGGTGGAGTTGAAGCCAAACGTTTCTTGCTTCAACTAGAGGATGCCACTCGTTTGTGGTAGTTCTCCCTCTCATTCGTATCATTCTTCGCTTTCGTTTGTATCAGCAATAACTCCTATGCTTGGCGGTGGAAAAACTGCATCCTGATGAACGCGTCACATATGTCGGGCAATCGTATGGCATATGTCACGCAATCACTCGACATATGCCATACAATCGTTTGACAAATGCCACGCAATGTGCAAACCTAGTCCAAACACTAGATGCCAGTATTGGCTAGATATGCACAAAAATAGCGTTTAACAAATAGAGGGGTCGCAACGAAAAGCCTAGGCATCCTCGTTACTTTGCTTCTTTTGCAGATATTCAGCGAAGATTCTCGCGGCACTCTCTACCTTGGCGGCACAGGGACGAGATTTGTAATATTCGGCAGTGCGTGGGGAGGCCTCGTAGCTGGAGTGGGCCTTCTCATAACCTTTCAAACCAAGAATCTCGGCACAGATGAGGGAGCCATTCTGCTCTTTCGACTTGGCGAGCAACTCCTGCACTACTTTGTAGCAAGCCGACTTGCCCTCTCGGTCATCCCCCTCGGTCTGTCCACAGTCTAAACCCACCAAGGTGACGATGCCAGAGACAGCACCGCACATCATCCTCATCCTACCAACGCCGCCACCGAATCCGGCACCGATGCGCTTGGCAAGTTCGTCACTCACTCCATAGAGATCGGCGAATGCTGCCACCACAGATTGGCAACATCCATAGCCCTCCATAAAATTATCTACTGCACGTTGAACTCGTGCATCAAGTTCTTTTTTATTCATTGTCATCTTCTTACAGATCACCTCCGTCTTTATTATTCCCATTAGAGGGAAACTATGTTTCATTAGTTGTAAAGAATGAATATCCGATAAAAGAAAAAATAGAGATGGGACATATTGTAAATATTTCTGGCTATTACAAAAAGGGATTGTTATCTTCAGTTATGATAGTTGACTACACCATATATTGAATAATCCCAAACCAAGTATTTTTATGCATTTCCGTTACTTTTTCTTCAGCACATAGAACTTGGCAGTCTCACCCTCAGCCTCATTACCAACAGAATCTGTCAATACAATACTGTTGGCATCCTTCACCTTGTAAAAGGTATGCTCACCACTTGAAGGGCGCACCAGCATCAGGACATTATTGTCAAGCACTTGGAAAGTGCCGCTTGCCTCGTCATGTCCGTTCTTGCGGTCAATGTAATCCTGCTGTAACTGATAGGTGCTGTCTGCATTAATGGTGAGCACCGTCTTTATGCCTGGACTGTCTGCCGATGGGAAAGTACCCTCGTATGTTCCGGCAACAGAAGCCAAGTCCACATTATTGCTGTCCTCGGTGGTTGTGTAACCAGCCATATCTGTAGAATCCTTATCCACCTCACTGTGGGCAGTCTTCTTGCCTGTGCAAGAAGTAAGAGCTGCGAGAGCAGCAACTGCCAAAATCATCAAATTCTTTTTCATACTCTTTTCTGTTAATTACGTATTTATATGATATACCTGCAAAATGTGCCGCAATCAACTTGCAAAAGTATATAAACATTTGGGCAATAAGGAATGTTTACGCAAAAATCAACGCAAAGTTTACGCAAAAGACTTAGATGCTGCCTGTTGGGTGAAGTATCCCCATAACATAAAAGTTGTTATAAATACTGCACAAATCAACGTCTTGCAGAAGTCATATCCCGACATCTTGCTCATGATGATGTCGCTGAGGATGATGTTGCCATCGGGAGAAAGGCAGATGGAATTGTCAAAGTACTGGCGGTTCCATTCGTTCTGGCTTGATGATACGAGACTGTTCATCAGCACGGCTCCTGTGGAAGGTTGATAGCAAGTGGCATTCTTCAAGGTGGTAATCCATAGTTGTCCACGTCTGTCTTCCTGAAGGGCTAGGTAGCCAAATATTCCCATGCCTTGTGTCGCCTCCGATAATGGGTTTTGATAGGCGTGCCTATGCGCTATTTTGCCTGGTTCTTCAGCAAGTCGCGAATCTCAGTGAGAAGCTTCTCCTCATTGCTTGGTTCTGGTGCCTTAGGTGCCTCTGGCTCCTTAGGTTCCTCTTTCTTCTTGGCAATCTTATTGACTACCTTGATGAGCATGAAGATACAGAACGCTACAATCAGGAAGTCAAGGCAAGTCTGAAGGAAGTTTCCATAGTTGATGGTAGCAGCCTTAAGTTCCTCGCCCGCTACGTTGACGGTAGGGAGGGTAATCTTCAGGTCGGAGAAATTGACACCGCCGATAAGCCAACCGATAGGAGGCATGATGACATCATCGACTACGGAACTAACGATTTTGCCGAATGCACCACCGATGATGACACCGACTGCCATGTCAAGCACATTGCCGCGCATGGCGAATTCCTTGAATTCATTCAGAAATTTACTCATACTTTTACTTTTTTGTTTTTTTTATAATTAATGTTGTTTTAAAGATAATACTTACTTGATTCATTTCTTAGGTCTATTTCCCTATATATATAATAAGGTATATAAGACCATCTGAGTATTGCAATTACTTTTGTTTGCCAGTCAAACGACTCTATTCAACAAATGAATTTTGCAATATAGAGTTGTCAGTCTAGCGGGTTTAACTCTTTTTTGTGTGCGATATTAAACGTCTGCTATTCTTTTTTAACTTATTTAATACTCATTTCGTGTGCAAAGTTAGAAAAAAATTAGTAACTTTGCGCTCGAAAAGAAGAAAAAATGCTCGAAAGCGATGTTTTTTGAATGTTTCAGCAGTCGAGACACGCTTGAAGGCTTTGAAATAGTAATATTTTTAAACCATTAATTTAAATATTAAAGAACAATGATTAAGATTGGTATTAACGGATTTGGCCGTATCGGTCGTTTCGTATTCCGTTCTACAGTTGAGGCTGAGAACGCAAAGGAAGTACAGGTAGTAGCTATCAATGATTTGTGCCCAGTTGATTACATGGCTTACATGTTGAAGTATGATACAATGCACGGTCATTTCGACGGTACTATCGAGGCTGACGTTGAGAAGAGCGAGTTGATCGTTAACGGTAACCACATCCGTGTTACTGCTGAGCGTGATCCTGAGAACTTGAAGTGGGACGAGGTTGGTGCTGAGTACGTAGTTGAGTCAACAGGTTTGTTCCTCGCTTATGATAAGGC
>FR893190.1:0-569 GCA_000436035.1 Prevotella sp. CAG:732
AAAATGAGAAAGAATTGAGTCATTTTGGACTATGAATGTTGCATGAACTTTAGTCGCTCAAACTTCATGCTTCGGCATGATGATGAAGTTAGTATATCAAGAACTATGTATTAATAGCGTGCGCGAAAATAATAAAAGATTGATATATAGTATGTTATACATGCTTTTTAACACTATATTAACGCTATAAGGTTGCAGTCAGGGTTCATGCTTCATTTTGTTCAGAAATCGTAGGCGGTCGCAATATGGATTCGCTTAGTGAGACCTCTCAATCAAGACCATTTTTGCTTTTGGTATTAAAATCGAGCGTTTTTTGAAAAAAGTCGCTAAGAAATTTTGTCCTTTAATGAAAAACGCTATATTTGGAGCGTTTTTAAAAGAATAGGAGATAATAATGGCAATAGCAATCAAAACAATTCCAGTTCTTACTGGCGAAATGGCAGAACGTTTTGTAGAGATGGCTGAGGATAGTAATCATAAAGCTACTACGGTCATACCTGCAAATCTCAAGAATGCGATTCATCGAATGATGGAGCGCTCTAAAAATGCAGAGATTAAAGTTCCTGTTT
>FR893190.1:612-818 GCA_000436035.1 Prevotella sp. CAG:732
TATTGTTATGATGAAGAAATCTGCTTTCCATTTTTATGGCGTATGGCGAGATAATGACTATAGAATGTCTGCCGATGAACTTGTGAAAGAAATCAAAGATAGTAGAAAATTCAAAAATGACATAGACGCTTTTTGACTATCTGTGTGGATAATGAAATATAGCCCAGCTTGCATTTTGTGCGTGCAAGCTGGGCTTTTGAGTATAT
>FR893191.1 GCA_000436035.1 Prevotella sp. CAG:732
CTTCGCTGTACCTATTGTACAATGGACGTTAAGTTGGATGGTGTGCCAGTCCGTTTGTTCTTTTGCAAACGAGGACGCAAGGGACCACAGCTCCATTATCGCAATTACTAAGGAGAAAGATCTTCAAGAAAATAGCATTCAAAAGTTATTACTCCAACTAGCTCATAACGCTGGAGATATGAGCTTTTGGCGTAAAGATGTATATGAAGGACTATAACAAGTGTTCCCTTCTAGTAACACCCACGATGAGAAATTGAGAAAAATAGGTCGTATTCTCGTACGTATGACCCAAGACGGTCTTATTGTAAAAACTACTCAAAGATATACGAAAGCAATTGTACGATATGATAGGAACAGATGTTGAGAAAGAAGGAACTCGATTTGACACTAACATCAAGGACACCACCCAGACTGTCATAGGCGAACAGCCTGACTGCTCTAGGCAAACAGCGTGACTGCCCTAGGCAGACAGTCTGTACTAGCTACCTAGAAGTATTCATGTGGGAAGACAGATTCCATTTTCTACCTCACACCGCACTTAGACATACGCATCTAGCTGATTGACAGATATTTATATGCTGTGTAGTGTGAGCACAGACACCTCACTCACACCTCACTCCACCTCACTCACATTTGGCGAGTATAGAATCCTCCATTTTTGGTGGTTAAAAATATATGGATTTTTAATCAGTGTGGTGTCGTGTGGTGTGAGTGAGGTGCCAATGCTCACACCACACGCCCACAACAGTTTAATACACAAGCCATTACGAAGAAACCGTGAGATGTGAGGTCAAAAAGCGAGACGGAGTACTTCAACCATACAAGTAGAGGGCTCTTTGAAATTTAAAGGCATTTTTCCAAACTATCTTGCGCCATACGCATATCCTCCTCAAACCTCGTGTGGTCGAGCAAGAAATCCTTGCGACCATCGGCAAGAAGCTGATACAAAACAGGATTCATCCCCTCCACATACTGGCTGATGGCATACTCGATGTCATCTCGCTGCGTAGGATTGTTGGAAAACTCATACACACGTAACTTCTGGTGAATGAAGCAATACGCCGACTCGATACAGTCTTGGCTAATGCCACTCTTCTCTATACTATTCTTATCCATCATTTCTATTCCTATTATTATTCCTAGTAGAAAACACGATTTCATCTACTTCCATCTTAGGACTGCAAAGGTAAAAAGAAAAACCTAAAAAGCGATGCAAGTACATTGCTTTTTAGGTTTTATTCTATTTTCCATAAAGGAAACTCTATTCTGACAGCATCGTCACTTCGATGCGCTGCTTCTGCTGCAACAGCAACTTCGCCATCTTCTGAACATCCTCACCACTGATGGCATCCACCATCTTGCAGTAATCCTTGTCGAAGTCAGCCTCATCATCCAACTCATGCCAGATGACATAACTCCAATAATCATTGGTAATCGCCATCTGACCGTATTGCTTCTTCAGGTACTTCTTCACCTTATCCATGCTACTAGCCACAGGACCATTATCGGCGATGTTCTGCAACTGCTTGTAGATAATCGGATTCAGCTCGTCATATCGCTTTGGGTCTGCCTTATAAGAGATGCGAACCAAGGCATTTGGATCCTCTTCCTTCTCCAATGAGAAGCTGACACTCACGCCGTATGTTCCGCCCTTCTCCTCACGCACAGAGTCGGTATAGGCTATCTGCAAGACACGAGTCAACATATCCAAGGTCAAGTCATTCTTTGGCGAGAAAGGCACATTGCCTGTCACGAAAACACTCACGTTGGCAAGCGGAGTCTCCTGTTTGCGAACGAACTTCACCACCTCGTTCTTCTTCACGATTTGAGCCACATTCGCCTTGTTGGTCTTCTCCGCCATGTGGGTAGCCGGAAGAGTGGCGAGATACTGGCAGAGCAATGGACGGAGTTGCGACATATCGATTTTGCCGATGAAGACGGTCTTGAAGTTGCTGGCATCGCTGAAACGCTCACGATAGATTTCGAGGATGCGGTTATAGTCTGCCTTCTCCGCAATCTCCTTGGTGACAGGAGCCATACGCACATTGTGGTCGTAAAGCACAGCCGACAGCGAGTCGTTATAAACCACCTTCGAACTGGCGTTGCGATTCTTGAGCAAGGAAAGCGTACGATTCATCATTCCCTCGAAAGCCACACTGTCCTTTCGTGGAGAGGTGAAATAGAGGTGAGTCAACTGAAGCATCGTTTCCAAGTCCTTCACAGAAGAGGTTCCCGTGATGCGTTGTCCCTCGCTATTGATAGCAGGAGCTACTTTCAATGACTTACCTGCCAAAGCCTTGCGAAGACGGGTGGCTGAGAAATCGCCCACACCAGCCTCAGCAACAGCACTGGTCAGGAAAGAGAAGTTAGGAATATCCTTGTCGCCATAGACGGAAGTTCCGCCCTCGCCCCTCATGCTCATCGTCACTTGGTCTGCCTGGAAATCAGTAGGCTTCACATACACCTTCATGCCATTGCTCAAGGTAATCTCGGTCATGCCAAACTTGCCGTATGGCTTCTCCGAAACGATCTTGCCAGGAGCAGGCAAGGTAGCCATCAAGGTTTGAGGCACTTCCTCTTCCTGATAAGCATCATATTGCTTCTGCTGGGCAGCCAACACTGTACTCTCGATTTCCGACTCCGACGGAATGACAAAGCCTTCCTTGTCTGGACCATACATGATAAACACCTGGTTCTTGTCGGTGATGATTTCACCCACCTGTTTGTTCACCTCATCGAGATTCACCTCACCATCAAACTGCTTGATCAACTGCAAGTTGTAAGCAGGAGTCAGGATTGGTTCGCCCTCCAAAAAGTTGTTCACACACAGGCTCACATAGTGGGAGTTCTTGTAGTCCTTCTCCATCTTCAACTGTCTTTCGGCAGCATTGAGATAGAGTTTCTTGGCACGCTCCAACTCGCTTGCCGTGAAACCATGCTGGCGAGCACGCTCCACCTCTCCCACTGCGACAGAGATACCTCCCAACACATTGTCTTGCTTGCAACTGATGCTCAAGCTGAAGGCATCCTTGGTACGAGACACGAAGAACTCGCCATTCTTCACCGTCGAACTCATAAAAGGCGGATTAGCCACCTGCTTCTTCTCCGATAGACGGCCATTGAGCATATAGGTAATCAAGCCACTGATGTAGTCCTCGCGCTGATATTTCACTGAGTTTTTCTCGCTATCAGGAGTCGTCTCGCTCTTTATGTAGAGATGACCGAGGATGATAGGCTGTTCCTTGTCCTTCTCGATGGCAACAATCATCTTGTCGTTGTCTGTCACAGGATAGTAGATGCGCTCGGCAGGATTCTTGTGCGTCTTGATCTTGCCAAAGAGTTTTTGGATTTTCTGCTCCATTTGTTCCACATTGAAGTCACCCACCACGACGATAGCCTGAAGGTCTGGGCGATACCACTTTTGGTAGTAATCGCGCAAGTCCTTGTAAGGGAAGTGATCGACGATGTCCATATTTCCGATAGGAAGACAGTCCTCATACTTGGTTCCCTTGTATATCTTTGGCATCACGTTCTCCATCATGCGCTGCATCGCCATACCCGTGCGTCGGTTGCGCCACTCCTCGTGGATGATGCCACGTTCCTTGTCTATCTCCTTGTCTTCGAGGAGGATGAACTGGCTCCAGTCGTTGAGCACCAAGAGACAGGAGTCGATGATGCCCTCACGTTTGATGGGAGCGGAACCGATATGATATACCGTCTGATCGACAGAGGTATAAGCATTGAGGTTGGCACCAAACTTCACGCCGATGGTCTCGCACCAAGGCACGATGCCGAGTTTCTTGCCCTTGCCAGGGAAGTGCTTGGTACCATTGAAAGCCATGTGTTCCAAGAAGTGAGCCAAGCCACGCTGGCGAGGTTCTTCCAAGATGGAGCCTACACGCTGGGCAATATAGAAGTCGGCGAGTCCCGCCTCCTTGTCGTTATGACGGATATAATAAGTGAGTCCGTTCTTCAACTTACCCTGTCGGATAGACGCATCCTGCACCACGTTCTGGGCAGAGAGCGATACAGGGATTGCAACGAGAAGGAACAGACCAAGAAATTGTTTCTTCATAAATCAATCGTATTTTAAGTTATTTCTGTAACAAAGATGCAGGAGCATCAGATTCAAAATCATTGGTAGAGTTGTTGGTATCAATCCACTTGCCATCAGAATCCTTCTTACGAATAACAGATTTGCCATAGCGGTTCTCATCGCGGTCAACTTCGCCACAATGTGCCCAACCTGCATCAAGACTAGCAGTTACCACATTCCATTGCCACATAGACTTAATACTCAAATTGACAGCATCCAATATCCAAGAGTTGGCAACTTTTACACAATTTTTATTAGTCATAGGATAAGCATTGCCAGCCACTTCCATTACATAGTTGGCTGCATAAGTATTCTCCTCCAAATACTTCTCCTTGTCACCATGCATACGAGCAATAGCAAATGATTTGAAACCACGATTATGGAAACTGAAATAAGTGTTGGTATAGCAGAACCACTTATCAAGATTTGGTACATTAGGATTATCATCGTCCTGGAAACGAGTGTTCGCACTCTCATCATAAAACTCAAAATCAGCCTTGCTCAAATCTGTAGAAGAAGGGTTTGCCTCCGTATGATTCTTAGCATTGATTGCCAAGACAAGAGACTTGCCTGGTTCAACAGCAACATCCTTGCCTGTACCAGGAATCATATAGATGGCATCTGCAGTCATAGCCTCGTTCATGATGTCTGGGTCATAATCATACTTAGTTACAGTTAGGAATGTAGATTCCAATACGGCGATACTATCGGCATAAAGAGTGACGTCAGAGTTGTTTGAGATAATGATATACTGGTCATCAGAATATTGCTTGCCCTCAGGGGTCTTTGTACCAGCAAAGAATATCTCCGAAATAACGAAACCACCCTTAGCGTTGAATGTACTGACAGCCACCTTGACATTGGCACTTCCCGACTTCACACTGACATTCTCGCTTTTCTGGTCGATTTTACTCGTACCAGCAACACCATCCTTTGTAAAGCTCAAGTCACCAGTTACCTGCACATTATAGGTACCTTCTGGAACATCAGCAACAGAAGCAGTAAAAGAACCATTATTATTCACAAATTGCTCCACACTATAAGTCTCATTAGAAGCCACATTTGTAAAGGTAGCCTTGGCGTTGGAAAGTACCACGTTCTCCAATCCTAATGGCATGTCGATGCTTAAGGATACAGGAGTGGTAATCACCTTGTCATCATCTCCACAAGAAGTGAACGACATTGTCATCATCATGAGCATCATCATGCTCAACAAGAAATACTTTTTCATTTTAATACTGTGTTTAATTAATAATATATTTTTTTGTTATTTCTAAAAACTAATGCCCAAAGCTACATGAATATGGGTCTGGTGCTCTTTTTCGGAACAAAATGCCATTCCTCCAGCAACCTCCGCAAAAAGTCCTATCTGAGAATGAGGAAGCACATAGTCGGCTCTCAGTTTGGCATCAAAGAGTGTATAATCAGCCTTTGCAAAGCGATACTTATACCGAATCATGTCTGCAAAAGAAGCAGTCATGTTGGCAAAGGGCATCAAGATATGATCATCTACATTGGCATAATAACTAGCGTCTATGCTCACCGTTAGTCCCAACTGCTTGTTGAGCATCTTCATCCATTGTCCCTCCACAGAACCATACACTTTCGTATCATCCATCTTTCTTTCAGGATAGACATAGTTCTCCTTATTGCTCAACACCCCCGCCTTAGCTTGCACATTCCAGGTATTAACAGGGGCATTCAAACCATACAGCACCTTAAGATTTACATCCAACTGCGTATTCTTATACATGGTCAACTTGCCTATCACGGGATAATACTGCGAAGAAGACTTACCTATGATATTCTCATCTCCACTTCGTTTAACCAAAAGGAAGTTGCCATCCAACGACAAGAGATGCCTTCCTTTTCGTTTCCATCCCACCGTTATATCTGCGGCATCAACAAAAAGCTGAGTAATAGGCGTTGAATTTAAATCAGCAACCATTCGTTTGTATTGTCTGTTCCAAACTTTTGCACGTCCATACACGCCGTTATTTCTCAATGGGTCGGCCGACAGCATCAAGCCAAATCCTCCACCTTTATAATACAAGGTGCGCTTATCACCAGAGAAGCGGCTGTATTCTGTTCCCAACCCTGTCATCTGATATTCAGGGATAACACCCAGTTCTCGGTAGAAATCAACATCATTAGTCTGCTTATATACATTGACATCAACTCCAAGAGCATAGCGATAACCCAATGTCTCATAGCCACTTCCTAATTTCACCGTCAAATCCGTTACGACACCTCGCATTCTAGGATCTACATCCCGATATTCATGTTCGGCTCTAAAAAGAGCCTCAGCACCCAACAATATTTGGTTCAAACGAGTGGAATAACCTCCATGAAACGAATAACACTCTCTTTTCGTATCACCCCCCAATGTGTCTGCCAAGATGTAAGGATACAACAAGTCGTAATCAGAGGTAGAATTCCATCTCACCTTGTATTGTTTGCCCGTCATATAAGAAGCCGCCCCCCACACAGATGAGCGGTTGTTGAGTTTTAAGAAAGTTTCCACCTTAGCTTCCCCTAGCAAGAAGCCCGTTCCCTTTTCTTGGACAAAAGGTGCCGTCTGGTGCAAATGATCTAATTGTATATACAACTCTGAATAGGAATGCAAATAAGCAACACCATGAATGGCTGGATTTTGGCAAGCAGAAGCAAGTTCCACCTGGTTCCAAAGCGAATGATGCTCCACCCTAGCCGTATCTCTGGCTGATGCTTGCATCCCCAAGGCACATGCCAAGGAAAAAATCATCAAAATATACCTTGTCTTCATATTTACATCCATATTATATCGAGATAAATCTCATTGCTCTGTTTCTTTTCCAGACCTGCATAATCCGTGCTTGCCCGAAACATCTTTACCTGTGTCATACCCTGTGCATCTTTATATTGTATGCTTCCTTCTATCAATATGGTATAGGAACCACGCAAGAGATTCACATGAGCTACATTTCCATCAAAATCGGAGGCAGTCACCACTTGCTTGGTGTTCAAGTTGGTCAGGTTTATTGTACCCTGTACTCTTTCGATTTTAATACCCGATTCACCTTGCAACACAATGTTGGCATTGGTAAATATCTCGTCTTCATCTTGATGGCAAGAAGAAAGCAACAAGCTCCCCATAACCATCAACAACATCAATATTTTTCTCATATCTTCACATTCATTTCTAATCCAAAATAAGGAGTTACATGCCTACGGATGGTCACTCCATTGACTTCATATTCTGGTGTATAGTCCAATAATTTATTGCAGAACAAAGCGATGTTCAATCTGTCGGCAAAGAGTTTCTTTGTCACTTTGAAGTTCACATTCATCGAAAAAGGAACACGTGACAATGCGTAATAACCAGCAGAGTAAGTTCTTACCAAATACTTTAAATACAAGTCGTTCTCGTCTCCCTCCTTCCAATCATGCATCACACCATCATTGTCCATATAACTCGTTGGATAATTACTTACCTCAGTATTTTGCTTCATGGTGTACCATAAACATTGCGCTGAAATCGAAAATCCGAGCTTCAATCTAGGAATATCCGTGTCGAGGGTAAAGTTTGTATTCAGCATTTCATTCATGCTTCCCCCATCATTTTTGTAATATCCCACATACTGTATCTGCTTGTTGCCAATAACTGCACTAGGGCGATAGGTCTCCACCATGGAATTACGATAAGTCGTCCTGAACCAAGCACCATTGATGGTAAGACGAGTCATCAACTTCTCTATGCGACGAGAAGAGAATGTATATTCCACTCCCCTCTTCAAGGTTTGACTTCCATTAGTATAATAGCTATATCCCATCAACTCCTTTCTCAGTTCGTATGGCAATCCATCCAACGAAGGTGGACCGACAAGCGCATCTGCATCAATTCCAGAAGTATCATACCATTTATATGTATATGGAGCATAATAGCTTTGACTACGGAAACCTGATGTCATGTTTTCCCTAAACAAGGTTACCGAAAGACGATTGCCACCTATATTTACATCCGTGCTCACCTCCCATTTCAGATTACGAGCTGGAGTCAAGTTCTTGTTGGTAGGATCTATCACGTATGTCATGATATTTACCCTACGATACGCAGCATTCGCATGATAATAGTTCAACTGAGTCAAATCCAGATACACTGGGTCTGGGTACAGCTGATCCATTGTAGGGAACTTCGTATGTTCTCCCACGCCTCCCGATATGCGGACAAAAGAAATTCTATTACCCACCATAAACTTTGGGAATGTCAAGCCAACATTGACACGAGGATCCCAATAGAACTTACCTTTCATCCGAAAGCCTTCAGCCAAATTCAACATTTGGGTGCCACGAATACCACCTACAACTTCCAATGAATGACCTGCAAAAGGTAGTGTGAGACGTTCTTCTGCATACAAAGCCCACTGTTGGTTAGAAGGTATTGAGGAAAGCGAACGAGGACGCAAAGACATTGATGTGGCATAGAGAGGACGTTCCATATCATAAACCTGTCCTTTACCAAAGTTCTTATCCAAATTCCAATCCATTCCCAAGAGCAGAGTATTAGAAATCACATCTGACGGAATCTGAAACTTACCATTCAATTTAGCGAAGAAATAGAAAGGCTTTCCATCCACATTATGATATGCCTGATACTTATAAGGCAAGACGACTCCATCATGTTCTCCTGCAACCATAGAAGTCGCTGCTACCGACTGACGAGTCAACTGCACCAATTTAGAACGCTCTATCAAATTATCCTCATAAGAAGAAGATAGCATCAGATTGAACGTCTTAAACCAAGTTCGCTTGAGAGGCGACAAGTCCAGTTTAACATTAAAGCCTACCTTATTGTATTGAGACTTATAGGCATCCTCCGCCTGATTATTTAAGTCTGGATCAACCTTATCATTATCAAAAGAACCCGTATAGTCTAAATTGGAGAACAAAGATAGTTGATGCCTACCTGTTGTCCAAGTTTTACCCAAACGAGCAGAAAAAGTCAATCTCTTATAATTCTCAAGTCGATTTCTAGGGTCTGCCTTGGCATTTAGATAATCCACACTTAGGTTGAGCGTCATCTCATGGGGTGTCCACTCAAAGCCTTTCGCAAGATAAAACAATTTGCTTCCCATATCAGCTTTCAGACGAGCATTCCAATCATTGCCACCTTTTTTGCGTTCAATTTTGACAAGACCACTAGTCAAGTCACCATATTCCACAGAAGGAATGCCACGTACAACCTCCACTTTCTCTATATCATCGGTAGAGATGCTACGCATGTCCACACCCGCATTCATGTTTTCTCTCGAAGTGGTAGCCTCGTCCCAGGCTCCAGCCACAAATTGCATATTAGCATTGGTACTGATAGGTGCCCCATCCACAACAAAACTAGTACCCAAGGAAGTCGTTGTATATCCAGAGGGACTGCCAGCCTCACGAAGGCGTATGGTATTGGGGGAATTCAAATCAGGATCGTGTGAGCGACCACCAGGCAGCAATTCCAAGATGTCAGAGAAACTAGAAGGTTGCAAATGCTCCATGGCATGTTTTTCTATGACAGAAGCAGCTGACAAGCCACGAGACTCCTGCGCCGTTACCACAACTTCGCCAATTTCCTGTGTTTTTGACAAGAGAGAATCTTTTTCAACCACCTTATTCTTGGCGTTTTGAGCATATCCACTCATAGCCCCACAAGAAGTCAAACATAAGAGAATATATTTAAATACTTTCATCAATGTACTATTATTTTACGAGTTTGATTACCTTTTTTTACCACATAAATACCCTTTGGCAAGTTTGTTCCATGATATAAATTTCCATGCAAGTCATAAACCTCAGGGACTGCCACAGTCCCATTTTTCTTCACCTCATGAATCCCATTTGCTATCGTCTCGTCATCCAAGGTTACAGTCATGAAATCCGTTTGCTGCGTTTCCTCACCAAAAGCATTTCTCGCCACAACCGCATAACTATACGTTTTTCCTTTCTCCAAACCATCAAAAGTATATTCTTGCCGTTTTCCCACGTTGATGCACGTTTTTCCTGCAATTGGGTGCATTTCATCACAGATATAATCGACTGACACATCATCTATCAGCGAAAGATACTTATAGATATTAGCGATGATGCGAACAGAATCCGCCTGTTCCAAGTCCATTTCCACGTACTTTGGTTCACTTCTCTTGGTATCAATCGTCTGAGCTACCTGCCATTTGCCACCAATAGCCTGTTCAATGGTGAATTGATTTTTGTCATGATAAGAATAAAGCCAAAATTTCAAATGAGTGAACTTTACACCATGATGCCTCATTAGAAGATAATCCAGATCTTTCGTCATCTTCAAAGCATAAGGTGCTTGCCCGTAAATGTTATCCACATAATTGCCACAACTAGTCGTCCACCCTGATGGAAGGCTTTCCGCTGCATCATCAAAGTTGCAACTCTCACTTCCCGTTCCAGTCATTTGATGCTCAAACAAGGAAACAAGATAGTTATCACTGCCTTCCAACTGGTTCCATCGGGCAGTAATGGAACTCTCTGTCAAATGAGCCGGTTGACAAAGAACAACTTTCTTTTCTACAAATTGCAATGGCAAAGTGGTAAACTGAAGGCAAGCTACCCCAGAAGAGAACTGTGCCATTCCGGCAGAAATGCGCAATTCATAAGATGTCTCAGGCACTAAATCTTTGAGGATGACAGGAGAGGCATCATTGGTTTGCCAAGACTTTACCAAATGAGAGTCTTGCCATAGTTCCAATTGGTAAAAAGAAGCTTTGGTTACAGTCTCCCAAGAAAGCTTAGCAGACTTTCCTAAGAGTTCCGTCACCTTCAAGCCAGACGGCGTTTCCAATTCAATTTTCGAACCTGCCATTGCAAAACTGACAAGACCATTCATTTCTTCCAGAGCATCAAATCCAAAGACATAGTTTTGATTCCAGTCATTAAACCAAGCTTGTTTTACTTCTTTCGTTCCAGGAAAAGCATCACCATCCATTGTTCCATAAGAATCAACAGAATCTGCTGGCACTATATAAAGATGTGGGTGGTTTGCATCCACATTCAGTTCATTCCGACGCCAAACAGCCTCATCCATATCCACATGCCAAACGAGCATTCCATGTCCAGGCAAATACTTGTCCCATCCTTCATTTTGTCTATTTTCCAATATAAAATATTCATGGGAACTGTTTGGGACTGCTACACGATAAGCCTTGTTTTCCTGGGCCAAGGACTTCAAAGAATACACATCCTTGCCATCAGCATCAAGAGAAGTATAATTCAACCACCCCAACTCAGCTCGCTCAAAGGCAGAAAACAAAGGAGGCGTATTCTGATTATTGGTATAAGAACCAGAAGACATAGTATCCCAATCTCCCAAACTATAATTGTCGCCTTTGGTGTCATAATGGTCAGCCAACCCCAAGACATGCCCAAACTCATGGACAAAAGTACCTATACCAACAGGATTGTCAGTCTGCCCATTGATTTCTTGGCTACAAGCATATTGACTAATGATTTTACCATCCAAGCTAACTGCCTTACCGGCGTTTTCCAAATTGTATGAATGCGGCCAAATCGTATTGGCATAATGAGAATCAGCTTGCCCATAACCAGCATAAAAAACATAAACGTTATCCACATATCCATCACCATCGGTATCATACTGCGAGAAATCCACAAATTCGTCAGCTTTCTTGATGGCTTCCACTATCATACTTGGTACATTCTGCGTTCCGCCACCTACTCCATAATAGGTAGAAGAACGTGTTACCTGTATTGGACCATAGACATCAAAATCGGGTAGATAGTTACCATTCGAACTCGCTATATAAAAATCACGAGCGCTACCATTGGCACCAAACTCATTATAATACCCATCTTTATTAAGCAAGTCTTTGTAAAACGCCTGTGGATTTTGCATGGAGAATTTTCGGTCACTAAACTCCACCAACAGAACCAATGCTTTTTGTTTTCCTATTGTCGGCACATCACTAATGCGGGTACGTTTAATTAAATTCTGTGGCTTAATCGATTTTAAAGCCTTCAATCTCTGAGTTCTATTTTGGGCTAGTTTTTCACCAATATTACCTTCTTTATTTATATCTTTAAGATAACTTGTCGTAGCTTCATCCCTCAACTCTGGGTCTGAAGCCACAACACCACTAGGGACCCAATCCTCTCCTATATATTTGGCATATTCGTATGAAGAAGAAGCCTGATTCCAAGCCACGGGATAGCCATCAATGGTCAAAGCCACATGAGCGTATTCATCTCCTCGCAGAGTTATTGTAAGCCAAGAACCATCGCCTTGCCTTACTTTCATCTTGCCGGAATATGCAGGAACTGCCATAGCAGCCCATGAAAACAAAATAACGATTGAAAGTATTGATAGAATTCTCTTTCTCATCTTTTAAACAGCTTCTTAGTTTTATAGGGGCAACAATACCCCTTCCTTATCGGCTGCAAAGTTACGATGAAATCAAAAAACACACAATACCTAGATGTAGGTAATTTAGAATTGGTCTAAAAGAAGAAAGCCCTTCCAAGAGAGCTTTCTTCTTGATTTTATCACAATATATAATGACTTACATTTATTCAAGCCCATTACGCAAAAACTGCCTAAGGTGCAGATGACGAATGCCATAAATCACATTCCTTATTGCTATCACAAGGAGACAATGGAGTTACTTCACTCCCTTCATCGACAAGGCGATGCGCTTGCGTTTCAAATCGACCTCGGCGACACGTACCATCACGTGCTCATGGAGCTTAACCATCTCGCTAGGGTCGTTGATGTAGCGATTGGACATCTGGGAGACATGGACCAGACCATCCTGGTGGACGCCTATATCGACAAAGGCGCCAAACTTGGTGATGTTGGTCACGATACCTGGCACCACCATGCCCACCTGCAAATCCTCCATCGTCTTGATGCTCGCATCAAACTCAAACTTCTCCACCTCTCCACGAGGATCCAAGCCCGGCTTGTCAAGCTCAGCCATGATGTCGGTCAAGGTAGGCATACCCACCTCGGCTGTCACATACTTCTTCACGTCTATCTTCTTCTGCAGGGCCTTGTCCTCCACGAGTTGCTTCACAGTCACACCTTGGTCCTTTGCCATCGTCTCCACCAAGGCATAACGCTCAGGATGCACGGCACTGTTGTCGAGCGGATTCTTGGCTCCAGGGATGCGAAGGAAGCCGGCACACTGCTCGAAAGCTGATGGCCCCAAGCGAGGCACCTTCTTCAACTGGGCACGGGAAGCAAAGGCACCATTCTCACGACGATACTCCACGATGTTCTTCGCCAAGGTAGGTCCCAAACCACTCACGTAGGTCAAGAGATGCTGAGAGGCAGTGTTCAAGTTGACACCCACCGAGTTCACACAACTCATCACCACGGTATCGAGGCTCTTCTTCAACTGGGTCTGATCGACATCATGCTGATACTGACCGACACCGATGCTCTTCGGATCTATCTTCACCAACTCCGCCAATGGGTCCATCAATCGACGACCGATGCTCACGGCACCACGTACGGTGACATCCTCGTCTGGGAACTCATCACGGGCTATCTTGGAGGCTGAATAGATGGAAGCTCCATCCTCGCTCACCACATAGATATCCACAGGATGATCGAACTCTATCTCATGGAGCCAGTCGCTGGTCTCACGGCTCGCCGTACCATTGCCCACAGCCATCGCCTCCACCTGATATTGGCGCACCATACGCTTGATGGCAGCGGTTGCCTCCATTCGCTTGCTGCGAGGAGGATGAGGGAAGACGATTTCGTGATGGATAAGGTTGCCCTGCGCATCCAAGCAAGCGGTCTTGCAACCATTGGCGAAACCAGGGTCAACAGCCATCACTCGCTTCTGTCCGAGAGGGGCTGCCAAGAGAAGCTGTCGCAAGTTGTCGGCAAAGACCACGATGGCCTCCTCATCCGCCTTCTGCTTGCTCAATGCCGCAAACTCGGTCTCGATGCTTGGCTTCAGCAGACGCTTGAAGGCATCATCTACAGCCTCGCCCACCAAGGTCTGGCTCTCACCATATCCATGTACATAATGGCGTTTCAACTTATCCGTACACTGCTCGTCATCGGCAGAGATGCTAACACGCAAGATGCCCGCTACCTCACCACGACGCATCGCCAACAAGCGATGGGAACTGCAACGCTTCAAAGGCTCAGAGAAGTCGAAGTAATCAGAGAAGCGTTGCGCCTCTTCCTCGTCCTTCTTCTTCGCCACCACCTTGGAGGTGATGATGGCACCACGACGGAACTCACCACGGATGGCATTGCGGCTCTCCTCATTCTCGCTCACAGTCTCGGCGATAATGTCCTTGGCGCCCTGAATAGCGGCATCCACATCAGCCACCTTGTCGCCCACAAACCTCTTGGCAGCCTGCATGATGTTGCGCTCACGCTGCAAGAGGAGGATTTGAGCCAAGGGTTCCAAGCCCTGTTCACGAGCTATCTGGGCACGAGTTCTGCGTTTCGGCTTATAAGGCAGATAGATGTCTTCCAGTTCGGTGGCATCCCAACAGTCCTCGATACGTTTCTTGAGCGCATCGGTCAGTTTGCCTTGTTCATCGATGGTCTTGAGGATGGTTTCCTTTCGTTTCGCCATCTCCTTCAGTTTCTCATTGGCTTGAGCGATAGCTTCGATGCTCACCTCGTCCATGTTGCCGGTTTTCTCCTTACGATAACGAGAGATGAAAGGGATGGTGCATCCCTCCTCCAACAACGCCAATGTATTCTCCACAGCCTGCTCTTTCAACTTGAGCTGGGCTGCAATAATCTTAGTAAATTGATTCATAAGTCATTTTTGGTTATGTCGGCAAAAGTACAATGAATAATTGAGACTGCCAAATTTTTGCACTTATTTTCACACAACTAAAAAACAGAAATGAATTGGGATGAAAACCCTTCACCACCCTTCACCCTCCTTCACCATAAGCGTCTATAGCGGCCGAGAGGAGTCGCCTATGATGATTGGAGAATGTACTTGCCTACACCACTTGCAGCCACGGCACCTGCCAAAGCTAAAAGCTGCACGAAGAGAGTATAATCTCATATTACGATGCGACATATAGATTTTGCCTACCGTAGCTATCAAGGCACGATAGGTACCGGAGAAAGAAGACAGCATCACTGGCATCATCCGCAAGGTAATCAACAAGATGCGCTTAGGGATTCCTCCATTCTTTATGTTAGATTCTAAGCCATACATTTCTCTATAGCCTTGTCCAATTCCTCTAATTCCTCCTCTTTCGTAGCCCAACTTGTCACAAATCGGCATACTATCTCTTGCTCATTTTTCTTCTCCCAAATCTCGAAAGCAACAAGCTTGGAGAGGGCTTGATAAAGAGTTGGCGAGAGGATGACAAACTGTTGGTTTGTTGGCGAATCGTAAGCCAATGGTATATTGTGCTTGGCAAATATCTTGCGAATGCCAGCAGCCATATTGATGGCATGCTTGGAAATCTTGAAATACAACTCATCCGTGAAGAGGGTGTCAAACTGGATGCCAAGCATTCTTCCCTTTGCCAGCAAAGCTCCGTGTCGTTTCACATTGGTAAAGAAATACTTCGGTGCTTTCATTCCAGAGAACACCACAGCTTCACCAAACATAGCCCCCACCTTGGTTCCACCGATATAGAATACATCGCAATGCTCTGCCACGTATGGGAGATCGTACTCGCAAGCCTCCGACATCAAGCCATATCCCAGTCGAGCACCATCTATGAAGAGGCGCAACTGATATTTCTGGCAAGTGGCGTAGAGGTCGGCAAGTTCTTGCTGAGTATAGACCATACCCAGTTCAGTAGGCAAGGAGATATAGACCATACCTGGCTGAACCATGTGAGGATGGGTCTCGTCACCCAAGAAGGTTTCCATGTAATCAGCCAAGTCTGCTGCCTTCAACTTGCTGTCAGCAGAAGGGATGGTCAGCACTTTGTGACCGAAGGCTTCCACCGCCCCCGACTCATGCACCTCGATATGTCCTGTCTCTACACAAATGACTCCTTCGCATCCCAAGAGGAGGGAGTCGATGACTGTGGTATTGGTTTGTGTGCCACCAATCAGGAAATATACATCAGCCTCTTCATTGCCAATCGCCTTGCGTATCTTTTTCTTGGCAGATTCGCTGTATGGGTCGAATCCATATCCCGATGTCTTGTCATCATTCGTTTTGCTGAGATTCTCTATAATCTCAGGCAACATACCGTTGTTATAATCACTTTCAAATGAAATCATATTTTCTCTTTATTACTTTTTATTATTACAAAAATAGTAAATATTTTGATAATAAACCAACATTCCATTGGTTTTCTATCAAATATTTTACTATTTTAACCTATAAAGGCTTCATTCTTTTCATTTTCATTCACCAAAAATGTTACAAATCACAAAAAATGACGAATGGCATGACGTATTCTCAATCAAAAAGCGTACCTTTGTATCTACGAACAGTAACAACAGATTAAAATATAGCATTATGATTATAGAAGAAATCATCAAATATAATGAGCAGTTTGTAGCCAACAAGGGCTATGAGAAATATCTTACCAGTAAGTATCCTGATAAGAAATTAGCCATTCTCTCATGTATGGATACTCGCCTTACGGAGCTTCTGCCAGCGGCATTGGGCTTGAAGAATGGCGATGCCAAGTTGATTAAAAACGCTGGAGGATTGGTCATCAGTCCTTTCGATTCAGCCATGCGCAGCCTTTTGGTTGCCATCTATGAGCTGGGCGTGGAGGAAATCATGGTCATCGCCCACTCCAACTGTGGAGCTTGTCACATGAATGGTGCCCAAATGAAAGAACTCATGCTAAAAAGAGGCATCCATCAAGATGTCATCGACACCATTGGTCTCTGTGGCATCGACTTGGACCATTGGCTGGAGGGTTTCCACGATACAGAGGATTCCGTAAGAAACACAGTTAATACCATCCGTAACCATCCTTTGGTGCCAAAGGATGTGAACCTGCATGGGTATATCATCGACTCACAGACAGGCAAGTTGACTGAGGTGAAGTAACAAACATAGAATCATAACAAAAAAACACTTTTTGGCATACTCAAACCCTTGCGCATCGCCATCAAGTCTCCTTCAAGAGCTTGCTGAAGATATTTCTTTGCAGTTTCCCTATCCTTGTTCATATTTTCCTTTATAATTTCACGCTCTCGATGCGCAAGTTCAGCTTACCAGCAGGCACTCTGACCTCCACCACATCCCCTGACTTCTTGCCCAAAAGTGCCTGGGCTATAGGCGACTTGATAGAAATCTTACCCTCATGGATATTCGACTCGTGAGGACTCACGATGGTGTAAGTCATCTTAAACTTATTGGCGAGATTGGTAATCTCCACCTGACTCAACAAGCCCACGGTATCACTCTTGAGGCGAGACTTGTCGATGACTCTCGCATTCTCCAGCACCTTGCGCTTGAAACTGATTCTACCCAACAATCTGCCTTGCTCACGCTTGGCGGCATGATACTCGAAGTTCTCACTCAAGTCACCCTTGTCGCGAGCCTCAGCGATGGCATCACGCACGGCAGGCAATTCCACCTTCTCCAAATGTTCCAGTTCGGCTACCAACTCATCGTAGCCTTGTTGTGACATATATTCCATTTTCTTATCTACAAAAATAATTTCTTCATTACTTTTTCAACTTCTCCTTGTCTCTATCGAATGTAGGATAACCCTCTGGCAAGTCGATGATGATTTCCAAGAGTCCCGACATCTCGCCACCTGCTACTTGATACCACACTCTTACCTCTCACATCTCCCTTACGCTTGATAGACAAAGCGTTCTGATAGACGATGGTTCCCTCCATATCACATGCAGTAGCTGAAAACGCCGCATTCTCAAAATGATTCAATGTCTGTTCCATATTGCATTCTGTTTTTGATTCTTACTTAATCGTATTTTTACTTAAACGACCGCAAAAGTACTTCTTTTTTCTCAGAACGCCAAATCAAAATGAGAATAA
Organism: Prevotella sp. CAG:732; assembly: GCA_000436035.1. GTDB lineage: Bacteria > Bacteroidota > Bacteroidia > Bacteroidales > Bacteroidaceae > Prevotella. Next base: position 18,082 of record FR893191.1, read on the forward strand.
CACCTATTTAAAAGGGAAATAATAGTGGAAGAACGGCTATCATCACCAATCCCATAATAATCTGCAACGGCAATCCCACCTTGATATAATCCATAAAGGTGTATTGACCTGCCGGCATCACCAACGCATTTGGCGGTGTTGAGAACGGTGAGGCGAAACACATACTTGCCGCTACCGTTACCGCAAAGAGATACGGCACAGGACTCACCCCTATCTGCAAGGCACTATGCAAGGCTATCGGAGCCATCAACACCGCCGTAACCGTATTGCTGATAAACATCGTCATCAACGAAGTGGCAAAATACACACCTGCCAACATGAGGATTGGTCCGCTGCCACCCATACACTGTACCAAGGCATCAGAGAGCCAAGCCGAAGCACCCGTCTTCTCCAGCGCATGAGACATCGGAAGCATGGCGGCAAAGAGCACGATGGTTTCCCAGTTGATAGTCTTGTAGGCAGCCTCCACACTGCGGAAGCATCCCGTAAGCACCATCAGCACTCCAGCTATCATCACAGCCGTAACTGGAGCTACCGGAATCCAATCGAATACCATCAAAGCCACCATCAAGAGCATGATGGCACCTGCCACTGGAGCCTTGTAATCCAAGGTTACCTTTTCGGCTTGCTTCAATGGCTGTCCCAATACCACCCACTCGGTATCCTCATGCTCCAGTCGGGCGATGTCCTTCCAGTCGCCTTGCACCAAGAGGGCATCACCACTATGCAATTTCACATCACCGAGATTGTGCAAGAGATACTCGTTCTTGCGGCGAATACCCAAGATGTTCACGTTATATTTTTTGCGGAATCCTGTCTCCTTCACCATTCTTCCGACAAGCGAAGCAGAAGGCATCAACAAGATTTCGGCGATACCTATATCATAGAAATCAAGAGAAGGACTTCTATCATTGGATTTCTTGACAGAGTTTTCACTTTCTTGATTACCCTTTCCTGCCTCCGTATAACTTGAATCCAGCATCGTGAAACCGAAGTCGGTCGCCAATCGCTGAATCTCACTTGCATCCCCAGAGACATAGAGCACGTCATCTGCTTCCAACAATGCCTCCGACGAAGCCACCTGTTGGCTTACCGTACGCAAGAAACGATGCTGCGAACCATTGTCTCGGCGGATTTCCAAGATGTTGATACCATATTGACGATATACATCGAGGTCGATGACCGTCTTGCCTATCGCCTTACATCCATCCGACAACTTCAAGCGGAAAAGATTGTTGGTCAGTCCATATTCCTTGACCAACTGCTTCAAGCTCTTGCCCGACTCCTGGGCGGCATTCTCTTTCTGCTTAGGTGACAAGAACCAACGGCTCAGCGGTATCAGCACTAAGACACCCACCAAGAGACAAACCACACCAACTGGCAAGAAGGAGAAGAAAGAGAGTGCAGGATAACCAGCCTGCACCAAGGTATCCTGAATAATCAAGTTGGGCGGCGTACCAATCAGCGTCATCATACCGCCCATACTGCTGGCAAAAGCCAAAGGCATCAGCAATCTGCGTGGACTGCTCCCGGCATTCACCGCCATGCTCACCACGATAGGCAGCATCAAAGCCACCGTTCCAGTATTGCTGACGAAGGCACCGATGACCGCTGTTACCAACATCACTAATAGGAAGAGTCTCAACTCGCTCGTACCTGCCAGTTTCAATACTTTTCGACTGATCATCTTTGCCAATCCCGTCTGCACAATGGCTCCTCCCACCACGAAGAGTCCTACCATCATGATGACCACCGAGTTGGAGAAGCCCGACAAGGCTTCCTCAGGAGTCAATATCTGGAAAATAAGCAAAGCCAATAATGAACAAAGCGCCACCAGATCGGAGCGCAACTTACCAGCCACAAAGAAAGCGGCTGTAACAACAAGGATTATAATTGTACCAATTAGCATAATAATAATGATTGTTATAAAGATTGCAAATATGGATATCTGGTACAAAAATACGAATTATTTCTGAAAAGTCCATCATCCATATATATTTTTTTATAGAATTTGGCAAAAATCCACAAAAAACATGAAGTAAGCTTCATAAGCCTATCAAGCTTACTTCATTATTTTTTGAATGCAGTATTTCTCGTGACAAGCCATTTCTTCCCCTTACCCCACAATGCGACTTGAGACAATACGCTGTATCATACCCATAAGTTGAAGACGTTATCCAAAATCAGTCTGGAATACATCTGAGTAAGCATTGTTACAGGTATAGATATTCAGTACATATCGCCTTGATGTCTTGATCCACTTGGCAGGTACTGAGATAAACTTGAAGACAAACGCTT
>FR893192.1 GCA_000436035.1 Prevotella sp. CAG:732
GGCTTCATGACACGTGACTCACGTGCTGTAGAGCGTAAGAAGCCAGGTCAGCCAAAGGCTCGTCGTCGCTTCCAGTTCAGCAAGCGTTAATCAGTATTATACATTATTATATATATTGGTTATATATAGCTGAACTAAGTTTAGTATCTAAATCGGTGAGATTCCAAATAATCGGGGACTACTCATCGACTGATTCTAACAAGAATTCAAAAGAAAGTAAACAACAATTAAACAAGAAAAGACAATGTCAAGAACAAATTTTGACCAGTTACTTCAGGCAGGTTGCCACTTCGGACACCTCCGTCGCAAGTGGAATCCAGCAATGGCTCCTTACATCTTCATGGAGCGTAACGGTATTCATATTATCGACCTCAACAAGACTGTAGCTAAGATCGACGAGGCTGCTGAGGTACTCAAGGGAATCGCCAAGTCAGGTAAGAAAATCCTGTTTGTCGCTACTAAAAAACAAGCTAAGGACGTAGTAGCTGAGAAAGCTGCTTCAGTAAATATGCCTTACGTTATTGAGCGTTGGCCAGGTGGTATGCTCACTAACTTCCCTACAATCCGTAAGGCTGTTAAGAAAATGGCAAACATCGATAAGTTGATGAACGATGGTACATTCTCTAACCTCTCTAAGCGTGAGTTGCTTCAGATCAGCCGCCAGCGCGCTAAGTTGGAGAAGAACCTCGGTTCTATCGCAGACTTGACCCGTCTTCCTAGCGCACTCTTCGTTATCGACGTAATGAAGGAGCACATCGCCGTTAAGGAGGCACAGCGTCTTGGTATCCCTGTATTCGGTATCGTAGATACAAACTCTGATCCTAAGAATATCGACTACATCATCCCTGCTAACGATGACGCTAAGGACTCTGTAGAGGTTATCCTCTCTGCAGTTTGCGGTGCTATCGCTGAGGGCCTTGAGGAGCGTAAGGCTGAGAAGGCTGACGACAAGGCTGCTGCTGAGCAGAAGGACCAGCCTAAGAAGAAGGCTGCTCGCAAGGAAGAGGCTGCTGCTGAGTAATTAGGAAAGCAAACATATACTAGAGCCATTGATTCTATAACTTGGATTCGATGGCTTTAGTAGCTTATAAAGAAATTATTATTAACTTTTTAATATAAAAAATATTATGGCTGTTACAATAGCTGACATCCAGAAGCTTCGTAAGATGACAGGTGCTGGTCTTGCTGATTGCAAGAAGGCCTTGACTGAGGCTGATGGTGATATCGAGAAGGCAATCGAGCTCGTTCGTGAGCGTGGTCTTGCAATCGCTGCAAAGCGTTCTGACCGTGAGACTTCTAACGGTTGTGTACTCGTTAAGAGTGTTGATGGCTTCGCTGCAATGGTTGCCGTTAAGTGTGAAACAGACTTCGTTGCTGCTGGTAAGGAATTCATCGATATGACTGCTGAAATCCTCGACGCTGCTATCGCTGCTAAGGCTCAGAGCCTTGACGACGTAAAGAAGTTGGTTCTCGCTTCTGGTGATGATGCAGAGACTGCTGTTAAGCATCGCTCTGGTATCACTGGTGAGAAGATGGAGCTTGATGGCTACAACTTCCTTGAGGGTGATAATATCTCTGTTTATGACCACATGGGCAAGCACACATTGTGTACTATGGTTCAGCTCAACGAGAACAACGAGGAGGCTGGTCACAAGGTAGCTATGCAGGTAGCTGCTATGCGCCCTGTAGCTCTTGATGAGTCTTCTGTTTCTGAGGAGACTAAGCAGAAGGAGCTTGAGGTTGCTGTTGCTAAGACTAAGGAAGAGCTCGTAGAGAAGGCTGTCAACGCTGCTTTGAAGAAGGCAGGTATCAACCCAGCTCACGTTGATTCTGAAGATCACATCGAAAGCAACACCAAGAAGGGTTGGTTGACTCCTGAGCAGGCTGAAGAGGCTCGCAACATCAAGAAGACTGTAGGTGAGGAGAAGGCTACTTCTTTGAACCCTAACATGATCCAGAATATCGCTAATGGTCGTTTGGCTAAGTTCTTTAAGGAGAACTGCCTCGTTGACCAGGAGTTCCAGTTCGGTGATGGTGACAAGCAGACTGTTGCTCAGTTCCTCGCTGCACAGAGCAAGGATCTCAAGATCGTTGCTTACAAGCGCTTCACACTTGCTGCTGAGTAATCTTAGGATTGCAAGGACAGCAAAACTTAATTTGACTTATAGTTAAATTAGAATATCCGGGAGTTACGGAGTTGAGGCTTAGCCTTGCTTCTAACTCCCTTTTCTTTTATCTTTTTGCATGACTATCTTGGGATAGTTTTGTTATTCTTTATTAAATGTTGATGATATGAAGATTTTCGCTATTGGCATGAACTATGCCGAACACAATAAATCATTACACGGAACGTTATCTAAACCGGAGCGTCCTGTCATCTTTACCAAGGCTGATTCTGCCTTGCTCAACAATGGCAAGCCTTTCTTCATTCCCGATCATCTCGGAAGAATCGAGTATGAGACGGAGTTGGTGGTACGCATCTGCAAGTTGGGCAAGACTATTCCACAGCGTTTCGCCTCTCGCTATTATGATGCGGTGACCGTGGGCATCGACTTCACGGCTCGTGAGATGCAGAAGAAACTACGTGAGGCTGGTCAACCCTGGGAACTTGCCAAGGGATTTGATGGCTCGGCTGCTATTGGCGAGTGGGTCGATATCCAGAAGTTCCGTGACATTCAGGCGATTCACTTCCGTCTCGACATCAATGGAAAGAACGTGCAAGAAGGTTGTTCGAGCGACATGCTCTATAAGGTGGATGAAATCATCTCTTACATCAGCCAATATTTTACATTGAAGACGGGAGACTTGCTCTATACGGGTTGTCCTACAGGTTGTGGACCTGTGCAGATTGACGACCACCTGGAAGGATATTTGGAGGACCGAAAGGTTCTTGACTTTATGTGTAAGTAATTAAGCAATTTATGAAAACGAAGGTTTGGAGATATTGTGTGGCGGCGTTGTTCCTACTGCTGGCTATGCCTTTGGAGGCACAACAATTCTTTAACTTGACCGCTGAGGAGGTCAAGATAGATTCTGTATTACCACGTTTTGTGTATTCCAAACCTTTGTCAGATGATTATCAAGACTCTATTTATACGGCAACGGTCAAATATGCCGAATATGTGGATATGACCGTAGCCGACATCGCCAACTATAATCGCCTCTCTGGTGCAGCCTTGCCTTCGCAAGTGGCTGTGAACACGAACATTTCTGTTTGTCGTAAGAAAGGAACCTTGGTGGTTTCTTTCTGCCCGTTGGTATTCCGTAACAACAAGTACCAGATATTGGCAAGTTTTATGTTGGATGTCAAGGCAAAGGTGGTGAGCCGTTCGTTGGCGAAAGCCCGTTTGGCTTCGCGTGCTTCCTCAGAGGAAGGTAATGAATATGCGGCTCATTCCGTTTTGGCATCAGGTAGATGGGCAAAGATTCGTGTGCCAGAGACTGGTGTCTATCGCTTGACAGAGAGTGTCATCCGACAGGCTGGCTTCACTAATATTAATAAGGTGAAGATATATGGCTATGGTGGTAACTTGCAGAATGAATCGCTTTATGCCTCTGAGATTTACGCCAATGACGACCTGAAGGAAGTTCCTCAGTGTGTAGTCAATGGCAATCATCTCTTTTTTGGCAAAGGTCCTGTAAGTTGGAGTAGCCGTACCTCTTCTCGCCGTACTCGTAATCCTTATTCCGACTATGGTTATTACTTCATCACGCAGGCTGACGAGGCTCCTTTGACTGTAGATTCTACGGAATTTGTATCTTCTTTCTATCCATCCAATGACTTTTATCACTCCATTCATGAGGTGGATGGTTACGCATGGTATCATGGAGGTAGAAACCTCTATGATAAGACGCCTATTGCGCTGGGTGACAGCATGAGAGTGGTGTTCTCCAATACTACAGGCGATGCGAATGGCAATTTGACGGTGAACGTTTCTGCAGGTGTGCGAAATACCGGTGTTGAAGTTTATCTGAATGGTCGCAAGTTGGGTACGCAGTATATATCCTTTAGCACCGACTACAATAGTGGAGGCGAAAGCTCATCCACCTATTCTATACAGTCGAATTTGAAGAATGATACTATCGTTATCAAGACGATTGCTGGTGGACCAGTTCGCTTGGACTATGTGTCGATGGCATGGAAGTCGCCTAAGCCAGCCCCACGTCTGTCGGGCAATCTGCCTGTGGCTCAATATGTTCACAATATCACCAATCAAGACCATCATGCAGATGCACTTGCCGATATGGTGATCATCATCCCAACATCCCAAAAGTTGCTTCGTCAGGCTCAGCGTCTCAAGGCTTTCCATGAGAGTCATGATGGACTGAGAGTCAACTTGGTGCCTGCAGATGAACTCTATAATGAATTTTCCAGTGGAACTCCTGATGCAGGTGCTTATCGTCGCTATCTGAGGATGTTGTCGGACAAGGCTACCACGGAGGCAGATATGCCAAAATATCTCCTACTCTTCGGTGATTGCGTTTGGGACAATCGTATGTTGATACCTGAGTGTCAGACTCTTTCTCCAGACGACTATTTGCTCTGTTATGAGAGCGAGAATTCATTCAGTGACTTGTATTGCTATGTCAGCGATAGTTGGATGGGCATTTTGTCGGAAGGCGCAGGTGCCAATCCAACCATAGAACAACAAGACGTGGCAGTAGGGCGTTTCCCAGTCAGTACCCCAGATGAAGCCAAGGTGATGGTCGATAAGACAATCAACTATATGGAGAACAAAAATGCTGGCTCTTGGCAGAACACCATCATGTATATGGGTGATGATGGTAACGACAACTTGCACATGAAGGACGAAGACGAGGTGGCAGAGTATATCACCGGCAAGTATCCTGATTTCCAAGTGAAAAAGGTGATGTGGGATGCTTATCAGCGTGAGACGTCATCTGTGGGCAACAGCTATCCGGATGCTACCAAAATCATTTTGCAACAGCAAGCAAATGGAGCCTTGATTATGGACTATGCGGGACACGGTTCCGCAGGACAGCTCTCTCATGAGAAGGTAATTGCGCTCAAAGATTTCTCTACAGCCACCAATACAAATCTTCCTTTGTGGATTACGGCGGCATGCGATGTCATGCCATTTGATGGCGTGGAGGACAATATTGGAGAGGCTGCTGTGCTCAATGCCAATGGAGGTGCCGTGGCATTCTATGGTACCACTCGTACGGTGTATGCCAACCGAAATAAATATATGAATCGTGCATTCTTGCAGAGAGTGCTCAGCTTGAAGGATGGCAAGCCGATGCCGATAGGTGAGGCTCATCGCTTGGCTCAGAACGATTTGGTGCTGGGCAATGTCATCGGATATGACTCAAAGGGACAGCCTATTAAGGAAACCGACCTGACGACCAACCGTTTACAGTATGCTCTCTTGGGTGACCCGGCTATGCCATTGAACATACCTACCCAAAAGGTGGTGGTCGATTCCATCAATGGCATTGCCGTGGATGGGGCAACGGAGTTGCCTGTCTTGAAGGCAGGAATGATAGCCAAGATAGATGGTCACGTGGTGAATGGCGATGCTTTCAATGGTGTGGTAACCACTACCGTCTTGGACTCCAAGGAACTCATCACTTGTCGTATGAACGAGAGTACTGATGAGGCTTTCCAATATTACGATCGTACCAAGACCTTATACAATGGTTCCGACAGTGTACGTGCCGGTAAGTTCTCTTTCCGCTTAGCAGTGTCGAAGGACATCAATTATGCCGATGCGCCAGGATTGATTACGTTGTATGCTGCCAATCATGACAAGACCGTTCTTGCCCATGGCATGTGTGATGCCTTCAATGTGGGAGGAAGCGAGTTGGCTAAGAACGACTCCATCGGTCCTTCCATCTATTGCTATCTCAACACTCCTTCTTTCGTTAATGGAGGCAACGTGAACCCTACGCCTTTCTTTGTGGCAGAGGTGAGAGACAAAGATGGAATCAATGCGACAGGCAGTGGTATCGGACACGACCTGCAACTGATCATTGATGGTGATGTCAACAAGACGTACAACTTGAACAATAACTTCACGTACGATTTTGGTACTTATACCAGTGGCTCTACCTATTATAGTATTCCTGAGTTGGAGGCTGGTCCACACCAGTTGCAGTTCCGTGCTTGGGATATCCAGAACAATAGTTCGACGGCAACCTTGACCTTCAATGTAGTCAAGAACTTAAAGCCTTCGTTTGACTTGGGCGTTACGGAGAATCCTGCGAAGAACTCCACCACGTTCATTATCAACCATGATAGGGCGTCTGCCAATCTGAACATCATCATCGAGGTATTTGATACTTCCGGCAGAAAGTTGTGGCATCATGCGGAGTCGGGTGTCTCTGCTTCCGGAGCCTATACCATCAAGTGGGATTTATCTACGGGCAGTGGAACCTTGCGCACGGGCATCTATCTCTACCGAGTGCAAGTGTCTTCTGATGGCAGTGGCTATGAGTCAAAGACCAAGAAGTTGATTGTCATCAACAACTAATGCTGATGGTAGTTTGTAAGCAAAGGTAAAGAAATACGTAAATACATAACAAAACTAGATATGAAATCAAAGAATAGCAAGATGAAGATAGTGATGCTGTGCCTGTTGGCATTTACATTCACCCAGGTTCATGCCCAAGAAGAGAAAGATCTTTTCAATCCAGTGAACTATGCGGTGATTTCACAAACGATTGCTCCTGATGCCAGGGGCGGTGGTTTGGGTGATGTCGGTGCGGCTACCGATCCTGATGTCAATTCCCAGCATTGGAATCCTGCCAAGTATCCTTTCTGTATTTCAAGGGCAGGTGTCTCACTCAACTTCACTCCATGGTTGCGCTCCATCGTCAACGACATCAACTTGGCATATCTCTCTGGTTATTATCGCATTGGCGACTACAGTGCGGTATCAGCTTCCTTGCGCTATTTCAACTTGGGTGAGGTGTTTATGGGAATGGAGGAAAACGCCAATACCATCAATCCTTATGAAATGTCGCTTGATGTGGCTTATTCCTTGATGCTCAGCGAGAAGTTCTCCTTGGCAGCAGCCGTGAGATGGATTTATTCAGATATGCGATTCTCTGAAACCGAAGAGAATTCGCCAGCTTCCGCCTTTGCCGCAGACATTGCTGCTTACTATCAGAACTATATCAATATTGGTCAGCGTGAGTGCCAGTTGGGTATTGGTTTGGATATTTCCAATATTGGTAGTAAAATCACCTTCAGTGGCGAGGAATATAGTCAGTTCTTGCCAGCCAACCTTCGTTTGGGTGCGTCTCTGATGATTCCTATCGACGAATACAACCGACTGACGATTGCGGCGGATGCCAACAAGTACTTGGTGCCTACGATACCTCAACAGAAAGAGGGTGAGGACAATGCTGACTATGAGGACCGTGTGCATCGTGAGTATAGCGATGTGTCAAGTATCAGTGGTATCTTCAAGAGTTTCAGCGATGCGCCAGGTGGATTCAAGGAGGAGTTGCAGGAAATCAACTATGGTGTAGGTACTGAATACGTCTATAACGACAAGTTCTCGCTTCGAGCAGGTTATCACCACGAGAGTGCTACCAAGGGTAATCGTAAGTATTTCACCGTGGGTGGTGGTTTCAAGATGAGTGTCTTCTCGCTCGATGCAGCGTATGTCATAGCTACAGCGAAGAGTAACCCATTGGATCAGACCTTGCGTTTCACCTTGTCGTTCGATATGGATGGTGTGAAGGATCTCTTCAAGAGAAGATAAGGCTTATTGATAATGAATAATGTATAATTAAGAATTAATAATGATATGCCCATGAATATTAGAGTAGGATTTGGCTATGATGTTCACAAGTTGGTAGAAAATCGGGACTTGTGGCTGGGTGGCATCAAGATAGATTATGAGTTGGGCTTGTTGGGCCATAGCGATGCAGATGTGTTGATTCATGCGATTTGCGATGCACTCTTGGGTGCAGCTAATATGCGTGACATCGGTTATCATTTTCCTGATACTGCCGCTGAGACGTTGAACGTTGATTCCAAGATATTGCTTAAGAAGACCATTGACTTGATAGCTACCAAGGGATATGTATTGGGCAACATCGATGCCACTGTTTGTGCCGAGCGCCCAAAGCTCAATCCCCACGTGCCAGCCATGAAGGCTTGTTTGGCAAAGGTGATAGGCACCGATGAGGATAATATCTCCATCAAGGCGACCACCACAGAGAAGTTGGGTTTCACGGGCAGAATGGAGGGAATCTCGGCTTATGCCACGGTACTCATCGAGAAAGTAAAGTAAGATAGAGGAAAATAAGATTTTAGATGGCATATAGGAACGCTCATTAAGCTTGTCACTTTGAAAGTTTAATGAGCGTTAATTGGTTCTTAAAATCTGTTGTGCCCGAGCACATTCCCTTGATGTATATCAAAAAAACGCAAAAATACAGCATTTTCTTTCTAAAATGTTTGGAAGTTAGCGAAAATCGTCGTATCTTTGCATCGTCAAAAGGTTAATAGATTGTTTAGGTTAGTAGTAATAGATTTAGGTTTTTAGTTATTAGGTTTTAAGGTAGATTGTTTAACAGATAACAAAGGGGATCGTGAGATTACCTTTGGATTAGAAAGATTTTAAAGTTAAACATATTGTATGCCGCAGCTCGTTGAGAGTTGCGGCATATTTTTTTTCTGTTTTATTTTGTATTGTCTTTGTTTTTCATTACCTTTGCAAAAGATAAAGATTGTTATCATGAGAGTACTCATAGTAAATACAAGCGAGAGGGCGGGTGGAGCTGCTGTGGCTGCCAACCGTCTGATGGATGCCCTTAACAATAATGGCGTTAAGGCTAAGATGTTGGTGCGTGACAAGGTGAGCGATGATATCACCGTAGTGGGAGTGCAACGTTCCTTGCGTTCCCAGTGGAATTTCTTGTGGGAACGATGGTGCATCTTCTGGCATCTCCATTTCTCGCGCAAGAACCTCTTTGGCATAGACATCGCCAATATCGGTTTCGACATCACTTCCTTGCCAGAGTTCAAGGAGGCGGATGTCATTCATTTGCATTGGATCAACCAAGGTATGTTGTCGCTCAAGAATATCCGAAAGATTATCAACAGCGGTAAACCTGTGGTCTGGACGATGCACGATATGTGGCCTGCCTCTTCCATCTGCCACCTCACTTTGGGCTGTCATCATTATACCAATGGTTGTGGCAACTGCAAGTACTTGCCAGGTGGAGGAGGAAAGAACGACTTGTCGGCGAGGGTTTGGCGGCAGAAGCAGAAAACCTATGGCATTGGTAATATCTCCTTTGTCACTTGTAGCAAGTGGCTCGCCAGCGAAGCGAAGTTGAGCGCTCTCTTGAATGGTCAACGAGTCTATACGATTCCTAATCCGATAGATACTCATGTGTATCAGCAGCAAGACAAGCGAGAGGCACGTTTCCGCACGATGTTGCCCGAAGGCAAGCGTGTCATCCTCTTCATCGCCCAGAAAGCCACCAATCCGTACAAGGGAATGGACTATCTCGTGGAGGCTTGTCAACTGTTGGTTAGCGAGCATCCTGAGATGAAGGACAATACCTGTGTGGCGATCCTTGGTGGTCATAGCGAGGAGATTGAGGGGCAACTTCCGTTCCCTACCTTCCCATTGGGATATGTCAGTGACGACAAGCATATCGTTGACATCTACAATTCAGCGGATGTGTTCGTGCTTCCATCCCTGTCGGAGAATCTTCCCAACACCATCATGGAGGCGATGGCTTGTGGCGTGCCAAGTGTCGGCTTTAGAGTAGGCGGTATCCCAGAGATGATAGACCACAAGAAGAATGGATATGTGGCTAACTATCGTGATGCCAAGGACTTGGCGGCTGGCATCCATTGGGCGCTAGATGAGGCTGATCAGTCGGCGTTGCAGCAGTCTTGTCTCGCCAAGGTGATGCACAACTATTCGCAGCATGCGGTGGCTCTCAACTATATAGAGATCTATAATGAGGCGATGGCATATAAGCATTACAGAATCTAAATGACAAATTATAAATCATATCATTACAATGATTAAGTTTACGATAGTTACCTGTACCTACAATGCTGAGGCTGTGCTTCAGCGCACCCTCGATTCCGTGATGAAGCAAACGTATTGCAACATCGAGCATCTCATCATAGATGGTGTGTCGAAAGACAAAACCTTGACGATGGTGAAGGCTTATCAACATAAGAATGACGTGGGGGAGAGTGCTCACGAAATCCTCGTTTTCTCAGAGCCAGACAAAGGACTTTATGATGCTATGAACAAGGGTATCGACCGTGCTACGGGCGACTATCTGATATTCTTGAATGCAGGCGATGTCTTCCCGTCCGAAGATACCTTGGAGTTTGTGGAGGGGTGTGTCGGCGAGGGAGAGGAACTGCCGGGCGTGCTCTATGGCGATACCGACATCGTGAATATGGATGGTCATTTCTTGCGCCATCGTCGTCTGACTCCCCCGAAACGTCTCTCTTGGCGCAGCTTTATGTGGGGTATGCTGGTTTGTCATCAGTCGTTCTATGCTCGTGCCGACATAGCCAAGGGCATCCATTATAATCTCGACTATCGTTTCTCGGCGGATGTCGATTGGTGCATCCGTATCATGCGAGAGTCTGCTCGTCGCCATTTGCCTTTGCGCAATGTCAATGCCGTCATCAACAACTACCTGGATGGTGGCATGTCGGTGCAGAATCATAAGGCTTCTCTCAAGGAGCGCTTCCAAGTGATGAGAAGTCATTACGGCTTGCTCACTACGCTTTTCGTTCATGCTTGGTTTGCTGTGAGGAGTGTGTTGAAGAAGTAGATATTTGGGGTGGATTACACCTTTTAATATATATAGGAATGGTGTTTATCCTATATAGAGACGAATCTAGTCTTGCTTAGCGATGCTTCAATCTGATTACCTTGAAGCGGGTAATAGGATTGAAGCATTTTTGTTTTATTCTTGGAACAAGATTGTTGTTCCATTTCAACTTTTCAGTAATCATCTTGTAATGTAGATGCCGTACCTTTGCAGCAGTTTTATTAATTACAGAAAAGGATGAAAAGATTTTTACTTCTCGCACTTGCATTTGCAAGTATGTCTTGCTTCGCACAGCAGACTCGTTTTCAGGTTTCAGGCCGTGTTGTCAACAAACAAGGAAAAGGTATTGAACGTGTAGTAGTCAATGATGGCATCAACTTCACTACTACAGACAAAGATGGTAAATGGACACTTTCTTCAGATACTCTCTTCAGTAAGTTTGTCAGTATCTCAACACCAGCAGATTATGAATTGCCTCAGAAGAAGGGATTGGCTGCTTTTTATATCCCCATGCGTGAGGCAGTCAAGAGTGGCGACAACAAGTTTGTGCTTGCTCGCCGCAAGAATATCGCCAACAACTTTACTTATGTCACCATCTCTGACCCTCAGGTATTGAATGAGGACGAGATGAATCGTTGGCGCAATGAGACGGTGAAGGACTTGCGCCATGTCACCGACTCTCTGAAGAAGACTCGTGAGGTTATCGGCATGACACTCGGCGACTTGGTCTTCGACAATATGCCTTTGTATAAGGAATATGAGCAGTCTGTTCAAAACTTGGGTCTCACCATGTTCCAGACCATTGGCAATCATGACTTCGACAAGAAATACCAGGATTTGCACAATATGCGCATCGGTGCTCCAGTCTATGCCGAGCATTTCTACAACCAGTATTTTGGTCCTACCGACTATTCCTTTAATATGGGCAAGGTTCATGTCATCACGATGAAGAATATCAACTATGTAGGAGACAAGAAATATCTGGAGTCTGTGACTGATGCACAATTGGCGTGGTTGGAGAAGGATTTGAGTTATGTGCCAAAGGGAACGACCATCTTCTTGAACATGCACGCCGCAGGCTGGAATAAGTATAATAATTCTGGCAATTTCAAGGGCGCCAAGGAAGTGGCAAAGCTTCTGAAGGATTACAAGGTACACTTCTTTTGCGGTCATACTCATTTCTTCCAGAACATTGTGGTCAACCCTCATTTCTTTCAGCACAACATCGGCGCAGCCTGTGGAGCTTGGTGGGCTGGCGACTTGAGTGTATGTGGTGCTCCTAATGGTTATCTTGTCGTAGATGTCAAGGGTGATGACGTGAAGTGGCATTTCAAGCCTACCAAGGGTAGCTTCAATCAGCAGTTCTTCGCCTATCTTCCTGGACAGTTCCGTACGCAGGTGGGTATGATTGTAGCCAATGTTTGGGATTACGACCCAAGTTGCAAAGTACAATATTACGAGGATGGCGTGTTCAAAGGTGACATGGGGCAGTTTGCCGACATTGATGACCACTACATCTATCAGCAGCATAGATTGGGTAAGAAGGTGAGTGATGATAGATTGACCGGTCACTTGTTCCGTTTCAAGCCATCTAAGGGTACCAAGAATATAACCATCGAGTTCACCAATCATTTCGGTGAGAAATATACCCAGACTTACCAGTTGTAATCAGGATAAGATTCATATATAAATTGTTAGAGTAATATGAAACAGAAAAACAACAACAGAATGTCTAAGTTGTTACTGACGACTTTGATGGTAGCGGGCAGTCTTTCTGCTTATGCTGATTCAGAGTCCACATTAACAGGTACAATCAAAGACGAGAAAGGCGAACCGCTCATTGGTGTAACGGTGATGGACAAGACCACCAAGCAAGGTGTCACCACGGATGAGAATGGTCGCTTTACCCTAGAAGTGAAAAAAGGAGAAGCTTTGCATATTTCTTATCTTGGTTATAAGGAGCAAGACGTATATTACAACGGAAAGACGCTCAATATCACCATGCAGCAAGATGTCAAGTCGCTAGATGAGTTGGTGGTAGTCGGTTATGGTGTACAGAAGAGACGTGACATCATCGGTGCGATTTCCAGTGTGTCTGGCGATGTGCTGGAGAACAGAAGTAATCCGAACGTAGTGCGCTCCTTGCAAGGTGAGGTGCCAGGCTTGACGATTTCGATGGTAGATGGTAAGCCTGTCAGAACAGGTAATATCAAGATACGTGGCAGTGTTACTTCCATCGGTGCAGGTGGCTCCGCCTTGGTGTTGGTGGATGGTGTAGAAGGTGATTTGAATGCAGTCAATCCGGAGGATGTGGAGAATATCTCAGTATTGAAGGATGCTTCCTCTACAGCGGTATATGGTGCTCGTGGTGCATTCGGTGTCATCCTCGTCACAACCAAGAAGGCGAAAGCTGGAAGACCTACTATCAAGTATAGTGCCAATGTCTCCATTCTTCAGCGTACCGTAAAGCCGGAGATGGTGACCAATGGTTTGCAGTGGACTACGGATTTCTACAATGCGTATGTCAATTACAAGGGAAAGGAACCTAGTACCATCAACAACCGTTTCAATAAGTTTATCGTGAGTTGGGATGACTGGTACTCTGAACTTCAGCGTCGTGATGCTGATCCTACCTTGGAGAAGATACGTGTCAACTCAGCGGGATACTATGATTACTTTGGCAATACCGACTGGTTTGGTGAGACTTACAAAGATAACTCTTTCGCTACCCAGCATAGTCTCAGTATCAGTGGTGGAACCAAGAAAGCCTCTTATCTCCTCTCTGGAGCTTACTATCAGAACGATGGTGTATATAAGATAGGTGACGAGAAGTTCAAGCGTTGGAACTTGAAGGCTGTTGGTAGCTTGCAGTTGAACAAATGGCTCAAACTTTCCAATAACTCCGAGTTTTGGCGTCGCACCTATCATGAGCCTGCCGTGATGTATCCATACAGTTCTACAGATATGTCAACCTTGATACCTATTCAACGCCAGTATGAAACCCAGGGCTTCCCTGTGGCTACGCTTCGCAACCTCGATGGTACTTGGACCGAAGCTGCTGTATATACAGGATATGCAGGTATGTACGAGGGAACCTCTTATAGAGAGTTGAAGAAGTTGACTTTCAAGAACACAACCACTGTCACTGCCGACATCATTAAGGATGTATTGCAGGCAAAGGCAGACTTCACCTATAGTTATACACACAATTATCGTGACCAAGTAGGTAACATCTACACTGGTTACATATCTCCTACTGCTACAGTCGATCACCAGAACTTCAGTTATTTGGAGTATCGTTATTATGATACAGAGTATAAGGCAGCCAATGCTACCTTGACTTATACCCCGAAGTTGGGAGAGGCTCACCATCTCAAGGCAATGGGTGGATGGAACTTGGAAGATAATGACTACAAGACTACTCGCATCATGCGCCAAGGATTGTTGGTGAAGGACAAGCCAAACTTCAACTTAATCAATGGTGATAGTTACTACATTCAGGACAATGGTAGCAACCAGTGGGCTTTCCTCGGCTATTTCTATCGTTTGAACTATGATTTCAAGGGACGTTACCTCGCCGAGGTGAGTGGTCGATATGATGGCAGTTCCAAGTTCCCTAGCAACCAACAATGGGGATTCTTCCCATCTGGTTCCGTAGGTTGGAGAGTCTCAGAAGAACCTTGGATGCAAGGATTGCGTGATAAGTTCCTCGACAACTTGAAGTTCCGCTTCTCTTTGGGTGAGGCTGGCAATGGCTTGGTGAGTCCTTATCAGTATTTATCCACGATGTCGGTTAGCAAGAGTAGTGTCGTGCAGAATGGTAATTTCCTCACTTACACCAATGCGCCAACACCAGTGCCAAAGAGTTTGACTTGGGAGAAGGTGACCACGTACGATTTCGGTATCGACTTGGATATGTTTAAGAACCGTTTCAATCTTTGTTTCGACATCTACCGCAAGAACACCACCGATATGTATGTGGTCGGTGATGAATTGCCTGCCGTTTATGGCAACAGTGCTCCAAAGGGCAACAATGCAGATATGCGTACTGATGGATGGGAATTGAGCATCGGTTGGAAGGATGGATTCAATCTTGCAGGCAAGCCATTCCACTATTATGTGAAGGGCGCCTTGTGGGATAATCACAGCAAGATTACCAAATATACAGCCACCACCAACACCTTGCCTACTATCTATTCTACTAAGTATTATAAAGGTATGGAACTCGGCGAGATCTGGGGCTTCTGTGTGGATGGCTTCTTCCAAAGCAAGGAAGATGTAGCCAACTCGCCTTCTCAAAGTTGGTTTACCAACTACAATGGTGGTGGTACCGTTTGGGAGGCTGGTGACGTGAAATTCAAGGACTTGGACGGCAGTAAGGCTATCGACAACGGCAACAACACCTTGGAAAACCATGGTGACTTGAAGAAGATAGGTAACACCACTCCACGTTATTGCTATAGCTTCAGTTTCGGAGCCGACTGGAATGGTATAGGGTTCTCTATGTTCTGGCAAGGCGTAGGCAAGCGTGACTGGTATCCTGCCAAGGAGTCTTCACTCTTTTGGGGACAGTATGGACGTGCCTATGGTTACGACTTGCCTTGGCATAATGCCAGCAACCAAGCTGGTGTGGACGAGGATGGCAACATCACCAATCCTAATGCTTACTGGCCTCGCTTCCGATCTTATATCGCTGAGGTTACCAAGGGTCCTTTGGCACAAGCCAACGACAGGTATCTGCAGAGTGCAGCTTATCTCCGCTTGAAAAATGTGACAGTCAACTATACCTTCCCTAAGGTGTTGACCAGCAAGATAGGTATCGAGAAGTTGATGCTCTATGTATCAGGTGAGAACCTCCTAACCTTCACTCCTCTCCATAAGCACGCCAAGAACTTCGACCCAGAGGTGATCGGTGCAGGCGACCCTGATGGATGGAACCCAGTGGGAAGTGCTGGCGATGGATATAGCTATCCAATGATGAAGTCCATTTCCTTTGGTCTCAATGTGACATTCTAAGCATGATAATAGCATTATAATAAGATAAATACGAAAAGTTTATGAAAAAGATAATATATGGTCTTGCATTGGCTGCCGTGACACTGGCTTCTTGCAGTGACTTCCTAGACAAGGAACCTTCCAATAAGTTGGATGCGGGCAAGTTCTTTGCCAACGAGAGCGAGTTGGCACTCTATGCCAACGGACTTTATGTAGATATGATTCCTAGCGCAGAGGACTTGACGAATAGTGGTAGCGGTACTTGCGACTATCTTGCCACTAGCACGACTAGCTCGTTGCTGATGCCAGATTTCAATGCCGACAAGATGTCGGGTTGGACGTATAGCGCATGGACCAACCTCTATCGTTGCAACTATTTCTTGAAGAATATCGACAAGGCTGCGGCTACCACCGATGTTGCTACTCTCAACCATTATCGTGGTGTGGCTAAGTTTTGGAGAGCTTATTTCTATTTTGACAAGGTGAAGACCTATGGCAATCTGCCTTGGTATAGCGAACCGATAGATGCTGGCGATAGCATCCAACTCTACAAGGAACGTGACAGTCGTGAGGTCATCATGGACAGTGTATTGCAAGACATCAACTATGCTTGCAAGTACATCCGTGGCGGTAAGGACGAATTGGTATCTCGCTATGCAGCACTCGCCTTGAAGTCGCGCATCTGTCTCTTTGAGGGAACTTATCGTAAGTATCATGCCGTCAATCCTTCTACCAATCAACCTTGGCAGGAGACTGATGGAGCACGTAAGTACTTGCAAGCTTGTGTGGATGCTTCCGAGGAGCTGATGAACTCTGGCGAATACAGTTTGGTGAATACAGGCAAACCTGCTACAGACTATCGTAGTCTGTTCCAGTCGGAAAAGCCAAATACTACAGAGATTATCATGGCTAGAGAATACAGTGCCGACTTGCAATCTACTCACAATGTAACCCAGAAGTTCAATTCTGCAGGTAACGATACACGACGTTGGTCACCAACTCAGGATTTCGTCAATACTTACCTCAACTTGGATGGAAGCCGTTTCACGGATGCAACCGACTATGACAAGAAAACTTTTGCGGAGAACTGTACCAATCGTGACTATCGTCTTCAGCAGAGTGTCATCACTCCAACTTATATCAAGAATATGAATGGTACACCTAGTCGTTACAATGCCACTTGGTCAGTGACGATGACGGGCTATCAAGTCATCAAGTTCAATATGGACGACACTTATTATGAGCAGACCAGTCGATGCAGCAATGCCATTCCTATCTTCCGCTATGCTGAGATACTCCTCAATGAGGCTGAGGCTAAGGCAGAGTTGGGCGAGATGGATGAGAATGTATGGGACAAGACGATTCGTCCTATCCGTGAGCGTGCTGGTGTCAATGGAAAGGCTCCTGCCACCGCAGACCCTTACTTGATTAGTTATTATAATAATAAGGTGACCGACAAGTGGCTCTTGGAAATACGCCGTGAGCGTGCCATCGAACTCTTCTTCGAGGGTGGTGGACTCCGTTATGATGACTTGATGCGATGGGCAGAGGGTGATATGTTGATGAAGCCATGGAATAGTATCTATATCGGAAGCAAGGATGTGGCTTATGATACCAATGGCGATGGTGTGAAAGACTTGGAGGTGGTAGATAAGAAACCAAGTTCCACTCCTTCGGGCGTTTTCCTCGTTGACTTGAGCAAGTCGAACTACTATACATTCAAGGATGGAAGACTCTATATCACCAATGAGAACAGTTGGACAGATCGTAAGTATTTGCATCCAATACCAAAGGCTGCACTCGTGAAGAATCCTAATTTAAAACAGAACTACGGATGGGAACAATAATGAAAACTAGAATATTCAATATCATCCTGGTTGCCATGGTGGCACTGGGAAGTATATTCACTTCATGCTCAGACGATGCCGACTCCTTCGTCTTGAGAAGTGATGACAACTTGAACTTTACGTATGCTCAAGATTCCAAGGAGTTTACAGTGTGTACCAATGGCGACTGGAACATAACGTCCGACTGCGATTGGTTGACCTTCAGCGTTACGCAGGGCAAGGGGGATGGTACGACTCGTGAGAAAGTCATCGTGACGGCAGCTCGCAACATCAGCAATGCCCGTGAGGCAGAGTTCGTGCTTCATGCGGCAGGCAAGGACTTACCTGTGTCTTGTTCTCAAGCAGAAGGTGCTCCTCTTACTCTTGGTCAGGCGAAAGTGTCTGGTTCTTTGCAGGCTGGTCAAGAAATTGATCAGGTAAACATAGAGATTCCATACGCTTATGGTTATAAGGGTGAAGAACTGAGCGTCAGTGCTACCTTGAGTGGTGCAGGTGCCGATGGTATTGTGGCTTCTAGCAAGCACTTTACTTTGGATGCCTCTGAGGGAACCTTGTTGCTTCCGCTATCAGGTACTCCTGTCACTTCAGGACCATTGGTTATCAAGATAGAGACCGATGAGCCTACAGCTAATACTGTAGTGACTCAAACCTCGGTCTTGTCAAAGGTAATTCTTGAACAGCATTTCGACCTCATGCTTTGGGGTGGCGATGTAGTAGCCAACAAGGCTGGTGTCCAAGGGGCGTTTATGGCAGGTGATGGTGGTAAAGTTATTGACCCTTCACAACCTGTAGCTGCATGTAAGGCAACTACTGATGGTAGCAACGACTTGATTCTCACGATGTCGGAGTCTTATCGCCAATTGAGAGGCTTCTCTGGCTGGGGAGGTGCTAAGATATATGAGCATCCTGGATATGTGAAGATGGGTACTGCCAGTGTCATTGGGCGCTTGATTACCCCAGCCTTGGGTACCCTTTCCGAAGGTGTCTCTAGTGTCAAGGTCACTTGCCGTGTGGCACAATATAATAATGAGAGCGGTGGACGCCTAACCATTATGGTGTTGAATGGCGGTACTCCTTCGATAGCTACCTATACTTATAAGAACGCAGGTACTAAGACTGGTGGAACTTGGGAGGATGTGAGCTTCACCGTGGATGGTGTCAACAGCGAGACCAAGATTCAGTTTAGTACGGAAGGCAATATGCGCTTCTGCATGGACAACATCGTAATATCTGAGGGAAAGTGATATGAAGCAAAGAATGTTAAGTATGATGGGGGCAGTGCTTGTGATGGCACTCTCCCTTCTCAATATCGCTTGTAGCAGCAGTTCCGATGGCATCGGTGATGGAGGTGGAAATCCTTCTCCATCGGTAACTCCTGTGGTTCCTAAGCCAGATGCAGGCAATGACCTCTATGGTGTGGTAAGCGACAAGGAAGGCAATCCGCTGAGCGGTATTGTCGTTTCGGATGGATTTCAATGTGTCTCTACCGATGCGAGGGGATTTTATCAGATGAAGCGCAATGCCCAGGCTGAGTTTGTCAACTATTCCATCCCTTCGGGCTACAAGGCGAAAAGCAATCAGTTCTATCAGACTTTGAAAGCTGATAAGGAGGAGTATAATTTCAAATTGGAGAAACTTGCCGACAATGAGAATCATTTCTATTTGTTGGCGATAGCGGATCCACAAGTGACCAACAATACCGAAATCACTCGCTTCACAGAGGAGACATTGCCTGATGTAAAGGCAACGCTAGCCACACTCTCATTGCCTGTATATGGTATTTGCTTGGGCGACATTGTCAATAATAAGATGGAGCATATGAAAGCGATGAATACGCTTCTCAACTCTACCACCATGCCGATGTTTGCTTGTATCGGAAATCATGACAAGGATCCTCAGACGGATACTTCCAAACCTCGTACTACGAAGAGTTACACGGCACAGTTTGGACCACTCAACTACTCGTTCAATCGTGGTAAGGTGCATTTCATCTGTTTGGACAACATCATCTTCAGCAATACGGATGACTATGTGGCTGGGTTCACAGACGAGCAAGTAGAGTGGATGAGACAAGACTTACAGTATGTACCTAAGGATCGGCTCATCATCCTCTATTATCATATTCCTGTCCGTGAGAGCAATGCTCAGAACCGTGAGGAAATTCTGAGCTTGTTGAAGGGTTATGACCATGTCAAGTTGATGTGCGGTCATACTCATTATAATCAGAATTATCAGATTACCTCTCCTATCCAGGTGGAGGAGCGCATTACGGGTGCAGCTTGTGGCGCCTGGTGGCATGGTGTCATCTGTGCTGATGGAACCCCAAATGGTTATGAGGTCTATGAAATCAATGGCAATGAATTTGTGGATAACTATTATAAGTCAACTCGCTTTGACAAGAGTTACCAGATTCGTTTGCATCGTGGCGACAGCTCTTTTGGCGGTGAGTATGGTAGCTTTGACTATGCCCTTACATCCGACTATGTGGTTGCCAACATTTGGAACTATGACCCAACGTGGCATGTGAGTATTTATGAGGATGACAAATACATGGGTGAGATGACCTATCGTGCATATAAACCAGACGCTTGGGCTGGTGGCTATATGCTCGGTACGCTCAACCGCAATCCGCAAAACTATTCGCCAACAAGTGCTCATGAGTTTATTTATCATTTGCATAACCCTCAAGCGAAGGTGAGAGTGGAGGCTATTGATGGATGGGGCAACACCTATTCACAGACCGAATTTATCAGCACTCTCAGTACTGCTGAGGCTTATCAATAGCAACTCTCATCATTCAATAGTCTCTCTTAATTCATACTGACAATATCTCTCCGAGGATATGTTGCAGGTCGTTGATGGCGGCTTGCACGTATTCTCGGATTTTTTGTGCCTCTTGCTCTTGGATATGCTCTGGCGATAGGGCGGTGAGCTGTGGCAGACAGTCCATCTGCATCATCGAGGCGATGGGGAGGAGCTTGTGGGCGGTCTTGGCGATGGCTTCGGAAAGAGATGAATCTATTGATGACTGCGATTCTATCGGGATTTGGATTTGTAGGAGAACTTCTTGCAATTGATGAAGATGTCCTTGCAGCTCTTGCTTCACCGTCGTGATAATCTCTTGTGCAGCCTCTTCGTCATCACCGGCGAAGGCGAGGAGAGGTTTTAGGCGAGGAGGGATAGGTCGGCTAGCGATGTCGTCAGAACTGCCTCCCGACGTATTTTCAAAAACCTCGGGACTTTTTTTCAAAAACCTCGGGACTTTTTTAGAAAAACCTCGGGACTTTTTTTCTGAAGCAAGGTGAAGCACCTTTTGAAGACTCTCCTGGCTGAATGGTTTGAAGAGGCAATCGTCGAAACCTGCCTCTCGCAATTCCTCCTTGATGCTAGTATCGTGGGCGGTCATGGCAATCACTTTCATGTTGTTGTGGTTGATGTGCTTGATCAAGTCCTTGCCGCTCATCTCAGGCATCTCGATGTCCATCAGCATGATGGCAGGTTGCTCGTTGTGCAGAAGGGTGAGGGCATCGGTCACGTGGTTGCAGGCGAAGACTTGCCAAGAGTCGCCCACCGTTCGGCGAAGCATCTCTTGGAGGAGTTGGAGTTGCAACTTGTCGTCGTCAAGGATGAGAAGTTTCTCGGTAGAACTTGGGGATGTTTTTGGTGCATCCTCCGATGGCTTTTCGTCAAGCTCGTTATGGGAGTGACAAACTTTTGTTTGTGATGTATCTGCTAGCTCGATAGGAATCGTGGCGGTGAAGGTGGAGCCTTTCCCCACTTCCGACTTGACGTGAATCTCGCCTCCCAAGAGAGTTGCCAATTCGTGGGTAATCGAAAGTCCCAAGCCAGTGCCTTCTATGCCTTGGGCGTTCTTCAGTCGGGTGAAGGCTTGGAATACCTTTTGCCTTTCCTCTGTGGTCATACCTTTGCCCGTGTCGGTTACGTCCAAGGTGAGCAGATAAGCATTCTTGTTTTCTATGATATTGTAAGCATTTCGCTTTTGTCGGATGGACATGCTGACCATGATGCTGCCTTTATCGGTATATTTGATGGCATTGCTGATGAGGTTGTCGAGTATCTGACGAATGCGGAAAGCATCGGCGAAAAAGAGTACATTTGTACCCTTTGCGTTTCTTCCTTCAGTCTCTTTTTGCTTCTCCTCTTTGTTTGATTTTCTTTTTTCTCCTTCTAGCTCCTCGAATTCTTTTATTTCATACGAAATCTTCAGCCCTTTGCTTTCCGCTTGCACTCTCATCCCTTCTACGCTCTCATCCACCAGTTCCTTAGGCGAGAAGTCGGTGAAATGAACTTTTATGAGTCCATTCTCTAGTTGATGGTAGTCGAGCAGTGCTGCGACGAGGTGTGACAGATGGTGTGCGGAACGCTTGATGTTGACGAGACATTCCGCTCCACGGGCATCGTTTACGTAGTCTTTCATCAAGTCGATGAAGCCAGAGATGGAGGCGGCAGGAGCCTTGATGTCGTGGGTGATGGTGAGGAGGAGATGCTCACGCTGTTGCATGATGCGGCGTATCTCCTCGTTGGCATTCTCCAGGTTCTCTCTGTAGATGCGCTCCTTTTGGGTATCTCGCCAGATGTACCAAAGCAGGATGATGGCGGCGATGATGGCGACAACGGCCAGCAAACCTATCTGCCACAGAAGGTATTGGCGAGCTTCCATCGCCTTGTTGATGGCTTGTTGCATGGAGTCACGTTCCCTTTGGTGAACCTCGTTGAGTTGTTGGGCGGAGCGCAGGGCGAGTTGGGCATTCACCATCTGAAGGTTTTCCATCTCCTTGGATATGGCTTGCGAGTGGTTCTTGGAGGAGGACTTTTCCTTTCGGTCGATTTGTTCGAGGATGTCGGCTACGTTCTCCGCCACGTTCACCGGTGTGGTGATGGAGTCGATGATGGCGTTGTTGCTGTCTCTCTTGACGCTGAGCGTCTCTGCGTGTTCCTTCTTGAAGGCATCGGCGAGGCGGCGGAAGAATCCCTTGCGTGTCTTCACTACCTCCACGGTCGTGTTTTGGGCTTTGTGGGTCTGCTGGGTCTTGGGGTGAACCACGATGGAGTCCTTGCCATTGTTGAGGCTATTCACCTTTTCACGGAGGTAGTTCTTGTCGCCTTTCCCTTCGAGTGCTGCGGAGAGTTGGTGCAGGTTGGCTTGCTCTTCCTTGAGCAGTGCAGACATGGTGCTATCGGCGGCATCACGCTTCTGGATGTATTCACGGGATGCCTGGTTGATAGCGAGTATCGACTTCGTGTTGCTGTACACGAGGCTAATGGCGAGGATGAGTACGGCGGCGACGGCGCAATAGCCTGCTGCTACCTTGAAAGGGAAATGATTCTTCTGCATGTTGCGAGTCTTACTTGTTTTGGGTTGTAAAATTACCAAAAATAAGTGTATCCACCAAAGTCTTAGCCTAAAAAATGAGGAAATCATAGCGATTTCCTTTATATAAGAAAAGCTATCTCGCTCATTTTGAAGATGAGCGTGATAGCTAATGGTTGTTTTTATTGTTTCTTAAAGGTCAATGTCTGCCCTAGCTTATTCTTCAGCACCAACTTGGTGGAGGTGTATTCACAAATTTGGAACCAGAAGACGCCACCATTAAGTTCTTGCAGGATATACGTTCCCTTGGTGGATTGACCGACTTCATTCTTGTCAAAAGAAGTAGAGGCTTTGTCTGCCAGATAATACAAGTATTTGTTCCTGTGCATTGAGATGACAAGCACAGAAGAAAAACATGAATAAAAAAGCGCAGATGCTTTTCCAAAAGTACTGCTCTTGATGTCTGCCAATGATAGTCTCTGCCATAATCGAGAGGAAAGAGCATTCGTGTTATCACCCATAAATTGGGTCGTAATAGACGATTGAGTCTTGTCGTCTATTACGACTAAGCCCTGTCGTCTATAGTGACCAAACCTTGCCGTCTATTATGCCTGCGGATAGCTGCAAGATGCCCTCCGATGGAGAAGAAATATCGAGAACCTACTACGCTAACAGGTAAAAAATAGGGTTAGCGTAGTAAGTTCTCGATGTTTTCTTTGCTTATTTCAAGAAATGATAGTATATTTGCAGTCGTAAATCAAGCATGGATAGAGTATGGGAAAAGTAAACAAAATCATTGGGCGGCAGAAAGAAATAGCATTGCTGCAAGAGATTGTCGATTCTTCAAGGGCGGAATTCGTGGCCGTTTATGGAAGAAGGCGCATCGGTAAGACGTATCTTATCGACAAATTCTTTGATGAACAGTATGATTTCTATATGACGGGTATCTATGAGGGCACTCGCAAGGAACAACTTGTGAACTTCACCCATCAGTTGGAAACCTACTCCAAGACAACACAAAAAGTGCCAAAGGATTGGATGGAAGCCTTTTTTATGTTGCGCCAATACCTAGAGACCTTGAAAGACAAGAAACACATCGTGATTTTTATCGATGAGATGCCTTGGCTTGATACGCATAACTCTCGTTTTCTCAAGGCTTTCGAACTCTTTTGGAATGAGTGGGCATCCAAGCAAGATAATCTGAAACTCATTGTTTGTGGCTCTGCCACTACCTGGATGACTAATACGCTCTTGGGCAACAAGGGAGGCTTGCACAATCGAGTGACTCGTTCTATCTATCTCCGTCCATTCAATCTTGCAGAGGTAGAGGAGTTCTTGATGGCAAGGGGCTTTCAGTTGGAACGCTTTCAGATAGTAGAGCTATATATGGCGATGGGTGGTACACCTTATTATCTCGATATGATGCAGCGTTCGCTGAGCGTGGCGCAGAATATCGACCATCTCTTCTTCGCATCCAATGCCCCCTTGAAGAGCGAGTATGGTTTTCTCTTCAAGTCGCTTTTCAAAGAATCCACCTTGTATAGAAAAGTGGTCGAGACATTGGCTAAGAAGATGAAGGGAATGACTCGCCCAGAACTGCTTGCGGAACTAAAGGTGGATGATTCTGGCTATGTATCTACTGTGCTTTCCGACTTGTGCAATTGTGATTTCGTCCGAAAGTATTCGGCATTTGGCAAGACGGATAGAAATTTTATGTATCAGCTTACCGATTTATACTCTCTCTTCTATCTGCGGTTTGTGAGAAACTATCATGGAGAGGATGAGCATTACTGGAGCCATCGACAAATGGATATATCAAGTTGGGAAGGTTATGCTTTCGAGCAAGTTTGTTTACATCATATACCTCAGATTAAGAAGAAGCTGGGCATAAGTGGCATCTTGTCGAATGTTTGTACATGGTCTTACCGAGGCGCAACGGACATTGAAAACGACCAACTGGCTGGCGCACAGATAGATCTTATTATCGACAGAGGTGACAAAACCATCAATCTATGTGAGATGAAGTTTGTCAATCAACCATACGTCATCTCTTCCAATTACGCTATGTGGCTTATCAAGCGCCGTGAGTTATTCAAGCAAGTGACGGGTACTCGAAAGACTATTCATCTGACCATGGTTACATCTTATGGAGTGGAACATAATGCAGCTTGGCAAAACATTCAGAGTGAGGTGACGATGGACGATTTGTTTCAAATAGAGTAATTGCCAAATGTAAAAAGGGAAAAACGGAAAGGGGGATATGCCATGATTGAATGACATATCCCCTTTTCGATTGAAAGCGACGTGTAATTATTACTGTTTTTTGAAGGTGATGTTACAATGCTGCAAGGTATGAACCTGTAGCTGATGAATCCTTTTGAGTAGAATCGGTTGTTGTAGTGTCAGCTGGCACGTTGATGAGAGCGGCGAGGTCTGCGGACTTCTCCTCAACGGTAGTGTCGGCTGATTGCTCTGCTGGAGCGACAGTGTCTGTAGATACTGTAGTGTCGGCTGGAGCAACAGTGTCAACTGGAGCTGCGTTTGAAACACTTGCCATGTTCTTGCTGGCGAAAACATTGCTTACTGATACCATAACCATTGCTGCGATAGCTGCGAATACTAACTTCTTCATAATCTTCTATGTTTTAAATTTGTGAATATAATGTTTAACTCTTAGTGAGCTTGCTTTGAGCATTGTTGCTCGTTTGCGTGCTCACTATCTTATATCACAATCGCCGTGCCAAAATGTGCCAATGTGTAGTAAGTGCTTGAATATCAGCTATAATTGGCGTTGATGCCAAAAAGTGAAGTTGTGGAAAGTGAGGAAGAACTGTGGAAAAATTCCACAAAAAAGTGTGGATATGCTTCCTCATGGCATATCCACACTGCTCTTTTTGATGTATAAATATACTAATATCCTTTATTGGATGCCATACTTCTTCATCTTATTATATAATGTCTTGCGGTCGATGGCGAGAAGGAGGGCGGCCTTGCTCTTGTTGCCACCTGCTGCCTTGAGGGCATTCTCTATTCGCTGAAGCTCCGTCTGCTCATCGTGGAGGGCGAGAGGCTCGGTAGGTTGGGCGTGAGTCATGCTTTGCTCTAGCTCTGATGCGCCGATATGGCTGCCTCTTGCCAACAAGGTGGCACGCTTCATCACATTGTTGAGTTCACGCAGGTTGCCTGGCCAGTTGTAGGAGGCAATCATCTCTGATGCCTTCTTGTCGAAACCTTGCACATTCCTGCCCAACTCTTGGTTGGCATGCTTCACGAAGAGGTCGGCGAAGAGGAAGAGGTCGCTG
Source organism: Prevotella sp. CAG:732 (assembly GCA_000436035.1). Lineage (GTDB taxonomy): Bacteria > Bacteroidota > Bacteroidia > Bacteroidales > Bacteroidaceae > Prevotella. The sequence goes on from FR893192.1 coordinate 26,271, forward strand.
CCACGGTCTTTCAACTCCGGCATGTAGATGGTAAACTCGTTGATACGATGATACAAGTCTTCACGGAACTTGCCCTCGGCAACTCGTTGTGCTAGATTTTCATTGGTGGCGCAAACCAGTCGGATGTCGATGTCTATCTCCTTGGTACTGCCCAATGGACGAATCTTTCGCTCCTGCAAGGCACGGAGCAGTTGCACTTGCACCTCATAGTTCAGGTTTCCCATCTCATCTAGGAAGAGTGTGCCGCCATTCGCCATCTCAAAAGCTCCTTTCTTATCCTGTTCGGCTCCCGTAAAGGCTCCCTTGACATAACCGAAAAACTCGGAGGCAGCCACGTCCTTAGGAATGGCACCGCAGTCGAGGGCGAAGAAAGGTTTCTTGGCACGTTGGCTCAGTTCATGGATGCGATGTGCCACGTATTCCTTGCCCGTTCCGCTGGCTCCAAGAATCAAAACCGACATCGGTGTCGGTGCCACCAACGATACGAAATCGTAGAGACGCTTGGAAGCCTCGCTCTTACCTTCGATGTACTTCGGGACGTTATTCTCTTTAACCTTAGCTGCGGTCTCTGCTTGATTCTTTGCCGTTTGGGAAGAGGCTGGGATGGAGGAAGAATTGCCTATGGACGTTCCTCTGCTATTGGTATGGATAGCCTCTTGTATCTTATCCAACAGCATATCGGGTGGAAATGGCTTGGCGATGTAGTCGGTGGCTCCCGACTTCATGGCTAAGACGGCATTTTGTACCTCGGCATAGCTTGTCATGACAATGAACGGAATCGACAGATTGTGCTTTTGAGTCCATTTCAAGAGAGTCAGTCCATCGTGGTCGGGAAGGCGAAGGTCGGATAGGATGAGGTCGCGCTTGTTGTCCTCTTCGAGTAAGTCTAACGCAGCCTTGACCGAAGTGGCTTTCTCCACCTCGAATCCTTTCTTTTTGAGCCATGCCTGAATCATCGTTCCAAAAGCCAAGTCGTCTTCTACAATCAATATCTTTGCCATGCTTTTACTATCTTTTTTCTCTGTTCGGAATGCAAAATTAAGGCAATAAAAAAAGACTGGCAAGAAAAAAGCAATAAAAATATTAAATCTGTATTGAATTTAACATTTCACTTCTGCTTTCTTCCTGCCAGTCTCTATATGAGGCTGAGGCTTAATCCATCTTGATGCCTCTCTGCTTGAGGATATTCAAGAAGAGTTCCTCCAATGCACTTCTGTCTTCGGCGGTGGCACTGACGGCGGCATAGCTGACCGACTTGAAGTCGGAGACGGAGTTGATGACGTTTGCCAAGCCCAATTCCTCGCTGATGAACTTCTTGATCATGTTCTCGTCCAAGTCGTAGGTATAATTGGAGTTCTCCAAGTATCCTAAGTCTTTCTTGGTGCAGGTGATGATGATGTCGATGTCCTTGGTCTTGCGACCTACCTGTTGGGTCAGGATGTTCTTCAGCTCGGATAGTGTTCCCTCCGTATCATACTTCTCGCTCTGGTTGCCGTGTTTCTTAAACCATTCGGTGAACGCATCGGAAGGTACTACCTTGTCGATGTCCGTCATCGTCGGGTCGATGATGAAGACTACGGTCTTCACCTTGTTGTAGAACTCAAGGGCTGCCTGCGACTTGTTGGTGCTGGCGTTGAACTTCTCACCTGCCACATCGTAGAAGAACAGATGGTATGGCACAGGACGCCACTTGCGTTTCAGCTTGAATTGGATAGCCTTGTAGCGATTCTTCACGGCGGTCTGAATACCATCACCATTGTGGATACGCTTCGTTACATCCGCTAGCTTGTTGTTGCTATCAGAGTCGGTCTGTTCGAAGTCGTCTCCGAAGTGTTGGGAGAGCATCTCCAAGCCGCTATACAACATATAAGACTTGCCGGAAGAACGAGCACCCACGATACCGATGTGGATATCCGTGCCGTAAGTCTTGTCGTGCCCCTCGTTGACCAATCGTTCGCAGTTTGGGCACTTTCTCGTCAGTTTCGCCTTGCCGTTCATCAACATGGTAGGTACTCTGACTCCAGTATCATGGTTGGTTTGATGCAGGATGCCATACAAGCCCGGATGCAATGGGATAGACCATTCTTCACCATCAATCATGTATTTGAAGTCGTGGGTGTTGCCACAGAATGGGCAAGGGCGGTGCACGTTGTATATCTTCATAGAGGCAAACTCATATAATCTCAGCAGGGTGCTGATGACGATGAGGATGATAGCCAATAGTAAGAAGCAAACCAATGGTGTGAGGGCGATAGCCAAGATGGTCGTACCATAGTTTTCGTAGATTGAAATCGTCCAGTCGATGGCATTGACGTTGTCCAGGAACTCGCTTCCCCAAGCTACGAATAACTCTCCCCATCCTTTCAGCGTGTCTTGGAAGGCAACGATGACACCACCGATGACGGCAGGGATGAGGCAGATGAATGCGCCCCCAATGGTACCGATGATACCTCCTACCAAGCAAATCCATCCAATGACGATGATAGCCCAGAATATCAACTTGATAGCCCAGAAGAGTACCCATACGACACCTCCGAAGAGTAATAGGAGGATGATGGAGGACAAGAAAGCTGCAAGGAGAATGGTAAAGAGTATCGCCATTCTCACGTATGGGCGACTGTTGTACATCCACATTTTTCTCATACCATCTATCTCGGTCTCACCTCCGAAGTTCTTGAATAGATGCCACTCTTCAATTGCTATAGATATGTAGATAAAGAGGAAGATGAGGCTGATGACGGAGATGGCAATGAGTAGCCACTTGCTAGGGGCAGATGCCTCACCTTTGTCTTCGTAGCTCGCACTGTCACTGGTGATGGTGGACTCTGCTTGCTGGTTAGCTGCACTTAGCTCATCTTCGGTATAGTACTTATAAACCACCTTGTAGTAAGCCCTCGCCTTGCCGTTCTTCTTGGCTTGATACTTGATGAGGTTGTTGTACTCATCGTAGTCGGCATTGATGTCTTCCTTGTAGAGGTATGCGCCAGATGCGCCATAGTGCTCGATGGAAGTCAGGTGGTCATCCGCGTCATAGACGTTCTTGGTATAGGAACCATCATTCTGCATCTGTTGCTCTTGCTGCAAGATGCCCTTGCTGGTATAGGCATATGTGGTGGTGACGCCTTTGCCAGTCTTTATGTCGTTCTGCTTCTTGATGAGTTTCTCGCCTTCCACTTGGTAGCGCAAGGTGAAACCTTCTGTCTGATCTTCGTCAGAGTAGAACCATTCTTTAGCCAAGTTGCCTTTCTGGAACTCATTCTTATAGGCACCAACATCCGTTCCAGAGATAGACTGGATGTTGTTCTTGCCATCGTAGGTATAGTTGTTGACTATCGAGTCGCCCTTCTCGAAGGTCCTCTTTTTGACAAGCATACCTTCTGGCGAGAAGTCCATACGGATAGCTTGGTCAACGTAGCCCTTCTTGTAATGGTTGTACAAGGCATACTTGACTGGTCCATTGATGCCGAAGTATTCCTTGGAGTAAGGGTTACCTTTCTTGAAAGAAGGCGATTTGCCTGAGTCGCACGCCACGGCGAGCACCATGGCGAGCAAGAGAATGAATATTTTCTGATATCTCATAAGCTACTACTTTTTGAATAGTTTGCGACAAATGGAAGTGAAGAAGCTATAGTACTTTGTGATGAAGGCTTTCTCCTTGTCGTTCTTGCATTTCTCTAGATACTCCTTGCGGTCCTTGGAAGTCCACTTGGCTGCTTCGATGATGGCTGGGGTTATCTTCTCACAAGTCGAGGTGTCGTTCTTGAAGGATTCCCAAAGCTTGTCGAGCATCAACTTGGATTCTTCCTTGGTTTTCTCAGGAAGGTTCTCGGAGTATGGGTCGGTGAGGTACTCCTTGATGCGGATAGCCTCCAACGTTTTGTGCTCCCTGGCTCTATCGGTGAAGAGTTTCTCGATGATTTTCATTCGTACTTCGAGCATTGGACACCCCAAGCGTTTGGCAATGAGAAGCTCTCTATAAGCACCCATATAGTCCGTATGGTTGTCCAATAAGTCAATGATGAAGCAAAGTATGTTGTGGTCTTGCTCGTCTATAGTTCCCTTTGGAAGTTCTAGTTTCAAGAAATACTCAATGCTTTGCTTGTCGGCTTTCTTTGGATATTTGAAACTATACTCGGCGTATGTCTTGACAAGTTGAGGAATCTCCAAGTCTGTATATCTGTTGACAGGTATATTGCGTGAGAAGCTTACTACTTGGGTGATGAAGAATTTCATAATGGCATCCTTATCTCCTATGTCGTTCTTCTTGCCATTCAGTATATCTGTGAAGTAGTCCCTGACGATAGGCTCCATTACTTGGAGACCTGGGGCTTCGAACTTGCAAGCTTTGAGGAAGTCGATGATCAAGGTGAGTTTTTCACCATCACAGAGTTTCTTGATAGTTGGCTCTAGGGCTTTCATCTGCATTGGGTGCGTCTGGGCGTAGCCAATCAGCGTATCTGCTTCTTCTGGAATAGGGAAGAAGCGAACAATCAAGGCATTCTTGTCAGTTATGGCTGAGGCTAGGATGGTGTTTATGATGGTTACTTCATTGATGTCGTGTTCCTCGGAATGATCCTTGTATCCCTCCAACTGCTCATCGACAAAGCGCTTCCAAGCATTAGGGTCATCGACCTGTTTCATCGTTTCAATGAAATCGTTCGGATTCACATCCTTGGTGTTGATGGATTGAATCACATCGATGCCATAGTCCTTGGTATATCTTGCTAAAGAGTGGTCTTGATGCCATAGGTTGGTCAGGGCTTGCTTGGAGCCTTCGTCCAAGTGAAGCACTTCCTTCCAGTTATTATATAAATAGGTGATGACCTTCATGGCAGCATGGCAGTTGGCATCAGCCTTGGCACCCAAATTCTCCTTTTGGATGGTCTCATCTAGCGTGTTGTTCACGCTGACGACGAAGCGTTGCCATTTGTCGGAAGGTAAGTTGGCTTTCTTCGCCTTGGTGAAGAAGTCTTCTGTCAACTCATCGATACTCAACTTCTTGTCTGTCTCTGTGGCGATGAAGAGATTGTAGAGGAACTTATAGTCCGTGTCTGCCTGTACGCTCAAGCGGAAGAGATAGTTGACGAGGTTATAGAATAGCGCATAGTTGTTGGCTGCGGCAGCCTCCTTGATCTTTCCAAAGTAGAAGTTGTCGGTGTCGAGGTTCATGAATTTGTTCTCGTCTAGATTGAGATAGACATAGTTCTCGATATAGACCTGTTCCTTGTTGTGCTCGTTGAGGAACATCATGCGATAGCCATTAGGCATACCATATCCTTGTAAGAAGTTGGTGTGGAAATACTTGTCGCTCACCAAGTCGTTAGGTAAGGTGCCGATGCTCTGTAGAATGGATGGCACCTTGGCTTCCTGGGCTTGGAAGACGATGTTGATGAGACCATTGTCCTTGCCTAGGTCTTGGTTGATCTTGGTCTGCAACAAAGCCATTGCTACCAAGGCTGTCTGCTCATTGATGGTTGGAATTGCTTCGCTTGTTTCCTTTACCTCAAGCTCTCTAGGTGAAAGGTAGCTAGGCTCGCCAGTGAGCAGTTCTTGCAGTTCTGAGTTGGTAGGGGTGCATGTGTTGTCGATCGGACGGAATATCTTTTGCTCGATGAGCGCCTGGAATAGCCCTGCCGTTGGTTTCTCGTCAAAGACCAAGATGTCGGCGATATAGTTGGAGCCAGCTCTTCTGGCAGACTCTATGTTGCAGAAGTAACCATAGTCGATGCCGACATAGGTGGCACAAGCGATGACATACAATTCTTTGCCATCGTCATTCTTGACCACCTGATACTTGAGGGTACGTGGATATTGGGTGACGCAGGAAGGGTCTGTGGTGATTTGCTCCGTAGTCACTTGCTCGGCGATGTCAACCTCGTATGCACAACTGATTTCATCACAGATTTTTCTAGCCAACTCTGGGTTGAAGCCTTCCGTGATGGTTCTGATGCCGAAGCCAGCTTGTCCAGAAAGAATGGACTGCTGGCTGGAGCATTCTATGATTTCATTAAACTTGATACTCTTCATAGTGGTATAGGATTATTTCTGTTTCAAAAGAGGATATTTAAATTGGTCAAGAATCCAAATGAGTGGGTCGAGCACTCGGTATGGCTTGATGCCCTCGATATGGTTATCGTTGCCAGGGTCCTTGCCTAGTGCAGAGAATCCAAAGTACTTCAGGTTCTTGTAGTTGTTCTCTGCATTGTTGACAAATCCATCCTCATACCAAGAGTTGAGTGCGGCTCTCAATCCGTCGCTCACAGCATCGATGTCGTCCATTCTCACACCGCCTCCGTCTAGGAACGGACTGTTCTGGTCGAGGGTCATGCCAGGGATGGCGGTCTCTGCCAAATCCTCGCTATGGTCGAGTATAGCATCTATCTTGCTGAATGCAAATGCCATAGGCTTGCCGAAGTGAGCCTCTTTCTTCTTCTTGTCGCCATTCTTGAAGTGGTCGATGATGTTGTTGAGGATGACGTCGTACTTCAATTCTATCTCGCCCTTGATGTTCAACTTGTCATGAATGTAAGGGATGGAGAATGTGTCCAAGAGGAAGATGACTGCATCACTCTCATCGAGGAACTTGACGTTCTTGCTGATGTTCTTTGGGTCGTTGAAATTCTCACCTGCAGTATCATAGAACACCAAGTACAATGGGTGCTCCACACCTTTTTGGGTGATGGTGTAGATGAGTGGAATCTTGGACTTCTGGTCCGTAATCTTGGTCTGTGCAGGAAGGATGCCTCTCTTGAAGAGGACATCGTAGAAGTCGGTTTGGTATCTCACCTGGGTGCAGTCTCGGCGCTCGTCGGCTACGGTAGAGGCGAGGATGCCGAGGTTGCCCAACTTGCTGCCGTACTTGCGCAGTTGGTCGATGAGTACGGTGATATAGTTGGTCTTTCCACTGCTACGGGCACCAATGATGGAGATGATGTAGCCTTTGTGCTCTACCATCTCTTTCGGAATCATATTGTGGCAATGAGGGCAAATGACGGTGTAAGAGGTGTGCCCACACTTATCACAGTTTGCCGAGTCTGGCATGGAGTCCATCTTTCTGGCAAACCATCCTAGATTGTTGTAGATGGCTGGTAGCATCTTGCGGTCTTGTCCCCAGAACTTACTCATCTCAGGGTCTATATCTTTCTCACATTCATCGTTGGTACAACGGAACATGACTTCGCTTCGGTTGAATTCCTCGAAGCAATATGGACATACTATTTTTGGCATAGTTACTTGATTTTTTGTGTTTCAGGTACAACCTTCAGAGGCAAGCTTCTGTCGGCTGCAATGATTCTAAAGTAGAGTGGCAACTTCTTCTGCATGCGCTGATAGGTGAAGGTGAGCTTCTTGGCAGTGCCATCAGCGAGGTCGGTATGTGCAATAGTGCAATGCGACTTGAAGTTGGTCAGGTTGAGTGGCATAGCCCCTTCCTCTAGCAATACGCAGAGGTCGCAAGGTGGTTCGCCGTCTGCTTGCAAAGTGACGGAGAACTCGTTCTTGTGGGAGAACCAACCTGCTTCGCTCTTAGCTTCGAGGAAGTCAACCTTTACAGGAGAGAGTGCAACCTTCTGGATGCTTGGCTCACTTTCCAAGGTCTTGCCATCGGAAGTCTTGTAGAGTGCGGATATGCTGACGGCGAAGTTGCGAGCTTTGGCTGCCAATGGCAGTTCAAAATCAGGACTTTGACCATCATTGGCGATGTCTTCCCATTTCTCGTTTCCGTCTTCTGCCGCCCACTTGATACGTACCATCGGTACATCATCCCAAAGCCAGATGACCTTGATGTGTGCTATGTCGGTAGAGTCGATGCGCACTCCCTTTGGAGTAATCATAGAAGTGATGCCTTGTTGCTCACCTACGATACCCACGTTCTCCACGATGGTGACAGGAATGAAGTAACGCTCGCCACAGAAGTTCTTCTGCACGATGTAGTTGGTTTCGAGTGAAGACAATACAGGATAGTCGAAGGCATTGACATCCTCGATGATGTCATTTCGATGCAGTTCAAATGGTTTTGGAGAATGGTAGATTCTTACGATGCCACGTTCTGGCTTCTTCCATGTGATGGTCGCTTCCTTCTCCGTTTGCTTGATGTTAAGGCTTACTGGAGTAGGGAGTTGCAACTTGGAGGTAGAGATGTCCTTGGTAGTCTTCTCGCTTCTCAACTCGTCACCATATTCATTTTTATAAACAGCCACAAACCCATAGCGATAGGTATGGTCGGTCTGTAAGTCGGCATCGGTGAACTGGGAGTCGGTGATGGTACGAATCTTCTCGTCATCACGATACACTTCGATGGCGCTAGCGTCCTTCGGGAACTTGATGTCGAAGAAGATGGAGTTTTCGCCTCGTTTCTCTCGGATATTTGCCAGTGGAATAGGGGCTATTCTGGAGTCAACTTTAATATTTGCAAGATCATTCACCATCACAGTGAGAATGTCGTATAGACACTTCTCGTCCATTTCTGCCATCTCAGGTGTAAAGCCATTGAAGACATCATGGAAGTATTGGTTGCCAGATACTCCGTCGGATAACAGCAAGATGGTCTCTTCCCTTTTGACATGGTTCTTGTTGACAAAGTTGCTTAGGTGAGACAGAACGCTGGAACTGCCATAGTCCAAGAGGTTGTCAATCTCGGCATCTTTGCGTTTGATGAAGAAATCGTGAGTCTCTCCCTCTAAGTAGATGGTTCCATCGAGTTCAGATTTGTTGGACTGCAAGAAAGCCTTTGCCTCGGCTTTGACAGCCTCGAAGTCAGCTTTCTTATTCAAATAAGAACTTTCTTCAAGGAGCTTCTTCCAAATGCATTCTGCCAACTTCTCGACACGGGGGTCTTTGCCAGCCTCGTTGATGGTGGTAGTGGCAATAGCCTTCTTTTTATCAGTGTCATAGTAGCCGACATAGAGGTCATTGCCATCAGCCGAAAGAATCAATGCATAAGGGAAGTTCTTGTAAGTCACGCACAGGCTGCTGTTGAGGTCATATTCCTTCAAGTGCTTATAACTGTGTTGTGACAACTTGCCCATGATGGTTTGCTTTTCCGACTCAGGGTAGGAGGCAGAAAAGATGATGCCGATGACACTATTTTCTTTGTCGGAATCGGGAACGTCTATATCACAAAACTCCTCCACCGTTTTCAAGTTTCTGTCCTTAAAAACGGTGTAGGAGCCATTGTCTTCTTGGCGTCCCCCGTAAAGTTGTACACCTTCACGAGAGACTTTCATCATATAATAATTAGTCATTTCCTATATTTTTCAATAAGAAGTCTTTGTAGAACTTAGAACCTTCGAGTATCAGGATAGGTGATACGAAATCAAATGGCTTTGCTCTCTTGGCATGTAAGTACTCTGGAGTGTCTCGGATGTAGCTCAACAAGCCCATGTCTTGCAAAGCATTGCCTATGATTGTAGGATTCATCTTCATTCCGAAGAACTCTTGGGTTACTTGATAGAACAAGTTGAGGAAGTCTTGGAATCTAGGACCTGCTGAAGAACTGCCATAGAACTTGTCGCCAAGACTTGCCATCATCTCAGGAGAAATGCTATTGTCTGCATCCAGAAGGACATTGTTTCCATTGGCATCCTCGATGGTGAAACCTTCCTCACCGATGACCTCGATAGGGGCACTGTCCTGTGGGCGCATCAAGGTGGTAGATTCCATAGCCAATCCCATGGAAACCTCAAACTTCACATTGTTGGTGATAGTCTTAGGGAAGGCAATGTTAAGTCCGGATATAAAGTCGCCATAGTCTGATTCGCCCAAGCCTTTTAGGAACATCGCTTGGTAGAACTGATTTGCCAAATCGTCATTTGTGGCTGTGCTCAGCCATTCCATAATTCTGGCACCCTTTCCAGCGAAGGTAATCAATACCTTAGGCTTCTTGTCGCCAGTCCAACGGCACTCTGTGCTGTTTCTTACTTGCTTGACCAACTTGCGAGCCAAGAGTCCTGCATAGTAGGTTATCAAACCTGTGACATAGATGTCGGCACACATCAGCTCGCTGCAATCAGAACTAATTTTCTTGTAGAAGAATGGAAGTTGCTCAGGAGTGAGCCTGTCAACCATCTGCTCGAAGTAGTAGCTTGCAGTGTCTTTATTGTATCTGTTTTCACCCAGGTTGAGACCTTGGATTCGCAAGCCAAACTCCTCGCATGTGTTCAGCAATACTTTTTGGAAGTTGCTGCAGTATCGTGTAGCTTCTCCTACCAATTGGGCGGCGAAGTGGATGGAGTTTTGCTTGATCATAGTCAAGCGAGCACCTTCTCCTGTTTGTAATTGACACAAGGCGGAAATATCACTAGTGCTACCACCAATGTCGAAACAGATAGTAAGAGCGTCACGGTCGTCTGCTTTCACGTTAAGGAAGTTGGCAACGGCACTCGCCTCTGTCATACTTTGGAAGTCGTTCTCGTCAACCATTTTGACAGGATTAAAGGAGAACTGCTTACTGTCATCGTCTTTCTCAAATACCACATTCTTCTTCTCGTTTCCTTCCAATGGGGCATTGTTCGATTTGCCCATAAAGGTATTATTGGCACTGAAACCTTGTTGCTGAGGTTCTGCCTTTGGCTTGGTCATAAACATATTGCCACCACCAGCCATAAACATATTGCCACCTCCGATTTTCTTTTCACTATCACTTGTGCTTGCTGATGCTTGTAAGTTATAGCCGAAAGTAGAAACTTCGAGCTGATAGCTCTCGTCAACAGTCACATTGGCATGATTGTTGCCATCGTTCAGTGGGTTGACAGCAGGGAGTGAACTCCAAATGGTATTGTAGTTCTTAAGTAAACTAGCACTCATGGAAGATGGGTATGACCATTTCAACTTTCTTGGGAATAAGTCCTTGCAGAACAACTCGGCATAGACTTGCAAGAGAAGAGAACGTAAGAATGCCTTCTTGTAGGCGATGTTGCGCTCATCATCATCCCATTTCATGTTGTAAATCTGCTCGACTTTACCACATTCTGCAGTGTTCAAGAGAATTACTCTTTTATTCTCAGCCACATTTGCCAATGGCAAGTTGCGGCTAAAGCATGGGAAACCACCCTTGACTTCTTTCTCAAACTTAGAAATCTCCATCGTCTCATTGATGTCTTTGGTAACACGGCGTGAATCATGGATCGTCAAGGTACTCTTGATGGCGTTGGAGAGAATTGGGTTTGATTGGAAGAAGAACAAGTGGTCTTCATTAGCCACCTTATCATTGTCTTCCTCACCAGCGTGTAAGAGAGAGATTCTTCTGTTGGTGAACTGGATACCCTTGGCTTGCTGGTCGAGTGGGTCGAGGTAGGCAACGGAAGTATTGGTACTACCGAAGTCAACACCCAAGGTAGTGCCTCTTAGATTGCTGTCTTGAATGCCCAACTTATCTTGGGCAATGCAAGGATTCTCTGTCGTTGTCGTATATTTAATAAGGAGGAAACCAGACTCGTAGCCATCAGGCAAGTTGAGCTTGATGCCCTTGAAAGGGTGGTTGCACTCGTAAATCTCATACTTGTATGGATTGTCGGCGGTTGCACTGTTGGAAACGATATGTAGAGAGGTCTCTACATGGCGTTCTTTTCCTTCCTTGTCCTTGAAGTCGAAATCTACATCGTGTCCGTCTTTTGCCAAGTACAAAGGCTGTCCCTCATTGTCATTGATAATCTCAAAGTCGTTCTGTTCATCACCTACGAATGGTAAAGCCTGGAATGGATAATCCTTCAAGTTGACATTGTGAGGAAGCTCTGAGTACATGAAGTAACGGTGCCACTTCTTGGAGATGAAGTTAGGCCACATGATGAGGTTTCTGCCATCAATCTCGCCTCCACAGGTATAGGTAGCCTTCATCTCCTTAGTTCTACCGTCATTGAGAACCAAGTGTAAAGTTACCTCCAAATTATTCTTCTCAGAATCTGGGTCATAAATGGCTGTCAAGCGAGATGGTACGTTTGCCCTAGATGTCAATGGCTCTACCAAAGCACCGATATTCTTGCCGAATGCCTTGATGCCCAATGGACTCAAAGGTAAAGCAAAGTAGGCTTTCTCGCCAGACTCATTTTTCTTGTCTGCTGCCAATACATAAACAGGGAACTGGCTAGGCTCATTCTTCTTAGGACCCTTGAATATCAAGCGAGCAATCTTGGCTGTATCTGGCAAGAGCAGTTCTTTCGGATTGAAGAGCACGCCATTCTCTTGGGCGGTTGTGTAGAGTACACCGTCCATACCATACAACTCGTCCTTGAAATTGAAGGCAATATCGAATGGGGCATTGAAGAGATTGATAGGAGGTACACTGGCAGCTTCGAGTTTGAAGTTCTTCTTGGCAGCATAGTCCTCTATTTCCTTTCTCCATGCGGAAAGATTGCTGAGGATGTTGTCATACTTTGGAGCTAGGTTGTAGTCCAAGTAAGAATAATAGGCGGTCAATCCATTGATGCCTGACTTGCCATCATTGTTGAGTCCTTCTATCAGATAGTTGACGTAAGCGTAGAGTTGTAAGGTCTGGGTTAGGTCGAGGTCGCTGCTCTCCAGTGGATCTTTGAACTTGCCAGTCTTGTAATCTACCCAGGCACGATTTTCAGTATTATCAATCTTGTAGGCACAAGAGGTGAAGAGCAGACTCTCTGGTGAGGTGGCACCTACTACCTTGCCATCATACTTGATGATGTCAATGAAAGGAATGCCACGATGGGCCTCGTCAGTATCCTCGTCCTTGAGGCACCAGAGAGGTTTGCGGTGGAAAAGCATATTGCCGAAGGTACCCTTTGGCTCGTAGATGTTGGATGTGTCCTTGATGTCCTTGCCGTCTGAATAGACCAAATCCACACGCTCGGTCTTCATTCTGCTATAGTCGAGGGCGATACAAGCGATGAAGCCACGCCACTCGGAAGACAACATCTGGTAGAAGGCATTGAGGTTGAGGTCAACGCTTTCCTTCGATTTCCCGTATGATTGAAGAGCCGACTTGAAGAGGTTGGCACGAGCGTAGGCGGTAGGGATACCAGAAACTTGCGCACTGATGTCCGAATTCTCGTCGATGGCTGGTGTCTCTATGTCGGCGGTGAATTTCTCTATATTTCCTGAAAGGTCTTCCCATTTGCCTGGTGTACCATTCGGTATGGAGGCTGGCTTGACCTTGATAACTAAAGGTTTCTCCATGTCATTTAGTTTTTCTCATTAATGTTCTGGTTCTTGGTAATAGCGTTGTGTACGTGAGCCAAGAATTTCTCCTTGGTGGTCTGTACATTCTGGTTACCTGCTGGCTTTGCATCAGCATCGCCCAACTTCTTGATGAGCACATCCACACTGTTGTCGCTCTTACTGATGAGACCCGACAACTTGCTCCAGTTGTGCTGGTCATCCTCAAACAGGTGTCCACAACTGATATTCTTCATATCCTTCTTTTGCTCCTTGAAAGCTTCATCTATGAAGATGAAACGACCTGGAACGGAAGCCTTGACCTGATAAATCCATCCCTTTTGCATGAGGCCATCAGTGCCAAAACGATAACCGAAATAGTCACTGAAGTATTTGTCTAAATCTTTAGCTTGACCATCGGTAATGCTATCGTAGTCATGGATGTTCTGCTGTGCGAAACGATTCAAGAGACCTTTCGTGCCGGAGCCATCAGCCTCAGACCATGCAGCGTCGTATTGGGAAAGAATGATATGGGCGAGAGAGAACAAAGAACCTAACTTGCTCTCGAATGCTTTTCCATTCGTAATGAAATCGGAACCATGTAGGCTTACTTGACCTTCTTTCTCATCAAAGGTGCGGAAGAAGTACTTGGCGGTTTCATTGGTTAGTTCTTTTTCGTCCAATGTAAAGAAGTCGTAAGCGGCACAAGCACACATCAATTCAACGACATGGCAGGCGTTCTTCTGCTCTTGTCCTCCCGTAATTGTCTTGTTCTTGGAAGTAACATTGATGGCTGGGAATGGCCAACCGATATGGTAGAATCGCTTGTAGGTGCTTCTTACTGTAGGGTCTGCTTGATAGAACTGCAAGGCTGCCTGACAGTTGAGTGCAAAGTTGTTGGCATCGGCGATGACCTTGTCGTTCTTCTTTTGCTCACTGTCTGGGGCTGTGAACGTAAAGTAGTCGGTCAGCAAGGTGGAACCAAACTTCACTACATTAGTGTTGAGGGTCTTTGTACCATCGGAAAGAATATTGATGCCATCTCTCAATGCTACAGGGATAACTGGTATGGAGGAAGCACCCGTACCACCAAAGATAGAACCGAATACGAAGACACGTGCAGAGTTTTGGGCTTCTTGCAATGCTTCCAAGAACTTGCGCAAGTCTTTCTCTGCGGTAGAAGCGGCATCGGCATTGCGGGAAACATTTCTGGCAGCTTCCACAATTCCGTGATACATCAAGAGAGAACCGAGGTGAGTCTGGGCACGATAACCATGGTCTAGCTCAAAACTCTGTACGGAGTCCTCGTCGAAGAACAAATCCGTCAAGTCGGTGTTCTCGTCTTTGTGCAATCCGCTGTTGACACCCGAAAGAATCTTGTAAGTCTTTCTGTTGGCATCACCATAAACCGTATAGAATTTGTAAAGATTGATTTTTGCGGAGAAGAACGTGTCGGCGTTAGGGCGACCACCATCTATGTTGTTGGCATCGTCCGACTTGATCTTGTTGTAGAGCTCTATCAAGTTTTCCACACGTCCCTTATTGCCATTGCTTTGGTCGGTGTCGAGGGTTAGAATGTCAATCGTCTGATTGTCAAACAAGCCCATGGCACAGAGATGCACGAAAGATTCGAGACATCTCATGCCAGTACCGCCTATGGCTATTACGAATAATTTATCCATAGTATTTATTCTTGTTTGTTGTTGCCAAGTTTTTATGTTTAATAGAATTGGCTTACTCTATTAGAACCAACTAGAGAGCTTACCGTGAGGGAACATCTTGCTGAGTACGAGACCGCAAACAATGTGAGCAATGAAGAACACTGCTGAAGAGATGCCCATCGCTGTGAGGTAAGCGTTCTGGCGAGAAGGTACGCGGATGTCGCTATAGACAGCGAAATAGCATACTGCCATGATTGCCACAGGGCAAAGGATGGTGAGAATCCAGAAGCAAGTTTTTCTCTTTTGCTTGTCTTTTGGGTTAGAACCTGCCTCGTAGCGAATGGCATTGGCACTTACGATGGCTAACAACATACATACTACAAAAACGATAGCGCCTATCATGTAGGCAGAAGCAACAGTTGCATTCATAGTTTTTAATTTTATTAAGTTTTATAATGTTTTTACGAAATAAGTGTAGATGACTGTACCTTTTGGATTCAACTCCTGGAGGGTGTTGCGGATGGCATCACGCAAGTTGTTGTTGGCTCCCCAAGAGAAGAGTTGGTCGAGGCGAGGTGAGATGTTTGGCTGACTCTCAGCGATGGTAACGTCAATGCGGTATAAGTCTGTAGGATCGCCACCGATGATGTTGCCTTTGAAGTTAGGTGAGAACACAATTCCAATCTCAGCCTTCTTGCCGCCACTCTGAGCCATGCTCTGCTTGAACAAGTTCTGGTCGAGTGCAAGCATGTCGCTGATTTCCTTGGTCTTATGAGCCCCCTTGCTATAGTCGTAGTCGGCGAGTATCTTGCCGTTCTCATCATAATATTCTGCGCTCTTCTCTTTGTCGGCGAGTGCCTTCTGATACATAGAGTATTTCTGGAAATCTTCCTCTACGTCTGTTACCTTGACATCCAACTTCTTGATGATGTAAGAGTCTTGATTACTGAAGTCGAAGAACAAGTTGCGGAAGAGGTCGCTGTATTTTGGATTGAAACCTGCCTGTGTAGCCTCCTGGGTATTCTTTAGTGCATCTTCCCAAGCTACGCCCAAAGGATAGAACTCCAGTCTCGCTCCTTGACCATAGTTGGTGTAAGCATTGTCGCTACCATCTTCTACAACGCTGGTAATCAGGTCTTCACCTGTTTCTGCATCGTGGTAGTTGCCACCCTTGGTTGCGGAAGGATAGTTGGTTGTGGCTGTGTAGGCATCTGTCGAGAGATGGTACTCCTGATAGCCGGAGACACCAGCCACCGATTCCTTGATTTGGTTCAAGAATTGATGACTCTTGTTGTCGAATACGATGAAATAGAGATGGTATGGGATGTTTCTCACACCTATAAAGTCGAAGACGAAGAAGGTGATGTCATTGCCTTGTTTCAACCAGTTGACGAAATAGCGTGTGGCGAAAGCTTGATGTTGCACCTGATGGTCTGGTGTAAACTCCTCGAAGTCGGTGACGAGGAGACTACTCTTGCCTTCTTTTACTATCTTGTCAAGAGTCTTCTCGATAGGAGCCATCTGCAAATCGTATGACTTCGAATCCATGATTTTGTTGTAGAGCTGTGTCTGCTTGAGTTGCAATGGGTTGATGTTGTCATCAGCCAGTGAGAATACATTGCAGGAGTCTGTGCTGGTGAGTCTCTGTACGGTGGCATTGAGGAAGTCTGCTGCACCTTGGTTCTTGTAGGCAAGAACTACGCCATCCGAAAGGTCGAAGTAGGCGGAATAGTTGCTGTTGACATTCTTCAAGGAGATGTCTTTGTCGAAATACTGCTTTACTTGTTGTGACATGCTTGTATCGTTAGAACTACCGCATGATACGAAACATGTGCTCGCCAACCCTACGAGGGCAGCGAACAATAAGGTTTGAATCTTCAATCTTTTCATATCTATTACTTTTTTATAATCAATATGGGATTCCTATACATTATTATATATATAGGCTTATTCGTCAGAGTCGATATTGAGGAAGTTAGGGTCGCTGTCTATCACACTCTTTACTCCTTGGATAGCTCCTCCAAACTGTTGGATAAGGTCTTTGAGTTGTTGGGAGGCGTTCTTGGCTGCGTATTTCATGAGGTAAGTTCCGCAGATGCCTTTTAGCCTGCCGATTTCTTTCATCTCCTCATCGGTGTATTCCGAGCGATGCTCATCTATCTCGTTGTTGATGTTGTCCAGACTTTGCGAAATGGCAGCCCAGTCATCATCAGAATAGTCTTTGCTGTTTTGTTTGAGGTCTTCACTTAATTCCTCAAGGTCGTGGATGGGTGTGTTCTTGTTGTTGCAAGAAGTGAAAGTGAGTGTCCAGATTGCTAGACAACCTATCAGTAGGTATTTAGATATTCTCATGGGTACAATGTGTTAAAAGGTGTGATGTGTTATAGGTACAAGAAGTGTCTTACCAAAGAAAACACGATGATGACTAAACCGATGATTTTACAGGTCAGCTCTATCATCTGTTGCTTTCTCTTTTTCCGTTTGCGTCGTTTCCCATCGGTAAAGAACATAGGAACGACAAACCAAATCAGTAGTCCTATTATGATTCCGATAATCATAGTGCAATTTATTTAAAAGTTATGCAGGGGTTTGGCTCTGCGAATAAGTAACAACTGCAAATTTATAAAAAATAAGTAAACGACCAAAATTATTTTACCTAAACTTTTCTTTGTAATAGGTATTTTTGATACTTTAACGTCAAATTTACGAAATGAGCGGTCTTTTCCTATGGTATTCTTGGTGACTACACCCATTTAACTTTCTTTTGCGAAATCCTATGCAAGGTTATGTGATTTTTGAGTTTTAGCTATAGATTTTGAATCAAAACGAAGTATAACGAGAAAGAAATAAAGAAAGGAAAAATATGAAAAGACTTAGAAGCTTAGCCTTGATGGCTTTGGGCGTGATGACGCTTGCCTTGTCATTCTCCTCTTGCTCTGATGATGATGACAACGACTATTGGAAGATGGTGCCGAATGCACTGGTGACGGTGAAACCTATCAGCGATGGTTGCTATTTCCAGTTGGATGACAACACGACTTTGAAGCCTGGTAATATCAACAAGAAACCTTTCGGCGACAAGGAGGTACGTGCCTTGGTCAACTATTCTGTGACCGACCAAAAGGACGAGACCTATGGACAGGTGGTCAACGTGAACTGGATAGATAGTATCTTGACCAAGAAGCCTGTGCCTTGTCTTGCCACTCCTGAAGAGAATGATGCCAAGTATGGTCATGATGCCGTTGATATCGTCCGTGACTGGGTGACGATAGCCGAGGATGGTTATCTCACGCTTCGCTTCCGTGCTCTCTGGGGAAATGTGAAGGCACATTCCATCAACTTGATTGCGAATGTAAATCCTGAGAATCCTTACGAGGTGGAGCTTCGCCACAATACAAATGGCGATCCTCAGATGAGATGGGGAGATGCCCTAGTGGCTTTCGACCTCAATGGCGTGGTGCCTGATACCAATGGCAAGACAGTGAAGTTGACCATCAAGTGGAAATCTACGGCAGGTGAGAAGAGTGTGGATTTCGACTATTGCTCTCGCAAGACCATCGCCAGCCCAACCCTGCTCAATGGCTTCGCAAAAGCCGGTGAGGTTGTTGTGCGATAAGAAGGAATGTCCTCTAAAAGCTCGATAATAGGTAAAAAGATGATTTATATTGTGTATGAGGAAAAGAAGAGGGGCGTGACCATCGTTTGATGTCTGCGCCCCTTGATTCTTTTTATGCCGTGCAGAGTGTCATCCAACGCCGTGCAAGGTGCTACTGAATGAGCTTTGCCGCCTCTGGCGTCAAGTATGACTTGATTTCTGAATAAGGAATCGTAAACTCCACGATGCCCATGGCATACGGACCAATCTCATACTGCTGATAGGCGAAATGAACGCCATCCTTGGTGAGAAAAGGGGTATGGGCAGGCAATGGGATGATGCCATTCTCGATAAAGAGAAACTCGTTCAGATTCTTGTCTGTGACAGGATCTTCCTTGTTGTATTCGTTCAGATAAGAGATGACTCCCTTTCGCAAGATGGGTTGCAACTTCTTCACTTGTGTCGTGTCAACCGTCTCTGTCAGCAACTTGCCTGTGGCTTTGATGATATTAAACGACTGGTCGAAACTCGAACCATGTGCTCCTGCCAAGTAAGCATAAGAGAAGCAGTTGTATGTGATATACTTGTCTGTCTCTGCTTTCTTGTTGAGATTCAGTTCATAGCACATATTGATGTTGGCGCGAGAGTCATACTTCTTAATGTCCGCTATCTGTTCTTTCAGATACTTGAAGTTGTCCTTGCCATATTTCTCGATGACCACCTTGGCATTAGCGAGGTCGCCAGCGTATGCCTTGTAACTCTTACTGCCATCCTCATTGACGGCGGCGAGGTAAGCATCTGCCATCTTTTGGTTGAGTATTTTCCGAACGTTGGAAGCCAAGTCATCGGTTCCAGTAGGGTAATCCACCCGAATGACGACATCTAAATTCTTGCCTTCTTGCAGATTGCAACTATCCATTTTGACAACTAGGGTGTCGGTTTCTTGTGCAGCCTGTGCTTCAGTAGTTGTCAATGAATCACTGCTATTGGTACCTTGTGCTTTGGTCGAACTTGCTTTGCAACTGCTCAGGAAACAAGCCGTCAAGGCAAGTGTAATGATTGTTAATTGTGTTTTTTTCATTTTTATATCTCCTTCATTAAGTTCAAGGGCAAAGATAGGCTATTAATCTGAATGTACCGCTTTTTCTTGACTTTATTTAACGAATAAAGCATAAGGCGTGCATTTTGTTGCCAATAATTTTGCTTTTTGCGAGAATTGTGTTACCTTTGCGCTGAAAAAATCCTGTTGCTCGATTGATGCAAGGGCGGCGATAGGGTATCGTAAATAAAATTGTAGGGAAAGATTAGATGGCAGAAACTTTAAAGGAAAAAACAGCTAAAGGTCTCTTTTGGGGCGCGATGAACAATGGGGCGATGCAAGTCATCGGCTTGGTGTTCGGTATCGTGCTTGGTAGATTGCTGACTCCAAGCGATTATGGTATGATAGCCATGATTACCGTTTTCTCCTTGATAGCCACTGCCTTGCAAAACTCTGGATTCATCACGGCGATTACCAACTTGAAGAAACCGACTGACAACGACTACAACTCTGTCTTCTGGTTCAACATCACCGTAGGTTTCTCTTTGTATGTCATCTTGTTTTTCTCGGCTCCTTTGATAGCGGCATATTATCATACGCCAGCCTTGACTCCCCTTTGCAGATATGCTTTCTTGTCAATCTTGTTTGCCAGTCTCAGCACCGCCCAGTCTGCCTACCTCTTCAAGAACATGATGGTGAAGCAGCGAGCCCAGTCGGGCATCATCGCAACCTTGTCGTCAAGTATCGTCGGGGTCTTGATGGCTTTCTTGGACATGTCGTATTGGGCATTGGCGACACAGACAATCATCTACAACATAGTCAATACCGCTCTTTTTTGGTACTATTCGCCATGGCGACCAAACCGCCACATTGATTTCGCACCAGTGAGAAAGATGTTTAGGTTTAGTTGCAAGCTCTTGGCGACGACCATTACGACGCATATCAATAATAATGTGCTGAATATCTTGTTGGGCCATTATTTCTCAGCCCATGAGACGGGTAACTATAACCAGGCTTACCAATGGGATTTCAAGGCGTTTTCTGTGATTCAGGGAATGGTGGACTCCGTGGGACAACCTGTCATGGTGGATTTGCGAGACCAGCCCGAAAGGCAACTGAAAGCTTTGCGCAAACTGATTAGGCTGACGGCTTTCATCTCCTTCCCTTTGATGTTAGGCTTTGGTATGGTGTCAAGGGAGTTTATCATCATTACGATTACCGAGAAATGGTTGGCGAGTGCTGACTTGCTGAGAATCCTTTGCATCAGCGGCGCAGTGCTCCCTATATGCTCCCTGTTGTCGAATTTGTTGGTGAGCAAGGGAAAGTCGGGAACTTATTTCTTGGTGACATTCTCCTTGGGCATCGTACAGATAGTGGCCATGCTCTTGATATGGCAATGGGGTATCCACAATATGGTGAAGACTTATGTGGTACTCAACCTGATATGGTTGTTTATCTGGCAGTATTTCGCCAACAAGCTGATAGGCTACAAGGTATGGATGTTCCTGAAAGACATCCTGCCGTTTGCTTTGGCAGCCTTGTGCGTGATGACGGTCACTTATGTGGCTACCATGGGGATAGAGCAACTCATATTGTTGCTGATGGCTCGTGTGGTGATGGCTGTCGTGCTTTATTATTTGGTGATGAGAATAGCAGGAGCTGCCATCTTGAAGGAATGTATGGGGTTCTTGAAGCATAAATTAGGAAAGTAGGTGGATATGGAAAAGACGGTTTCTGTAATTATGGGTACATATAATGGTGAAAAGTACATCCGAGAGCAATTGGATTCGATACTTTCCCAGACTTATTCTATCAAGGAGATTATCATCCAGGACGATGGGTCCACGGATGGCACGGTTCGCATTTGTGAGGAATATGCAGAGATATATTCGAATGTCCTGTTTTCTCGAAACGAGAGAAACTTGGGCTTTAATCTCAACTTTAAGTCGGCAGCACAGAGGGCGACGGGGGATTTCGTGGCCATCTGCGACCAAGATGACGTGTGGTTTCCTCAGAAAATAGCCAGGCAAGTGGAAGCGATAGGGGAGCATGACCTTTGTTTCTCCACTCATTTGCGAGGCGCGGATATGCAACATACTCATTTGGTAAGTCCGCAGTATTCCTTGGAAGCTTTGCTGTTTTGTGGCTTCGCTGGGCACACCATGTTGCTGCGCCGTGAGTTTATACAGACTTCGGAGTATTGGATAGACAAGATTATGTACGACTGGAGTCTTGCCATTTGTGCCCAGTTGCATGGAGGCATCGCCTTTGTGGACGAGCCGCTCAATTGGCATCGCACCAACGAGGAGTCCGCCTGTCATGTCGAACTGAAGAGATATGGTAAGCAAGTGGCTGTACGTCCTACTTATCAGCCTTATCTCTATGGCATCCGTAACTTCCGACGCTTGCAGAAAAAGCCCAACTGGCAGAGGCTGTATACTTTTATCTATGAGCATACGGAGGAGGAGAGGTTTCGGTTGGCTCATCGCATGACTCGTTGTATGCTATCGCATCATCTTGTATCTTTGCTTCAGCTGTGCTGGTTGTGTATGCGGCATGGTGATAGCGTTTATTATCGAAAGAACGCAAAGGGAATCATGGGGAAGGTTCGCTCCTTCTGCTATCCTCTCATCTTTTCCTACAACAATGTGCAATATGATAGAAACTAATAAAACAAGATAAATATGAACATCGCATTATTGACTGCTGGCGGTGTAGGCAACCGCATGGGACAGGACATTCCCAAACAGTTTATGACTATTGACAACGTGCCTGTTATCATCTATACGATGCAAGCGTTCCAAAACCATCCTCTTATCGATGGCATCTGTGTCGTTTGCCTAAAGGGATGGGAAGTGGTGCTGCAAGCGTACGCCAACCAGTTTAATATCACCAAGTTCAAATGGATATTCGAGGGTGGTGATAGCAATCAGCATTCTATCCGCAATGGACTTTGGGGACTGAGGGATGCCGGATGCGATGGGAATGACATCATCTTGGTGCATGACGGAGTTCGCCCTTTGGTCTCAGAACGCATCATTTCGGAAAACATCGAGAAATGCCAGAAGTATGGTTATGCCATCACGGGAATGATATGCAAGGAAGCCATCATGCAGAAAGTGGATGATTGCGTGAAGAATATTGATATACCTCGTGAGCGTCTCGTTCGTACGCAGACCCCTCATACCTATCCTTTGCACACCTTGCTCAAGGCTCATGAAGAGGCTGACAGCAAGGGCATTGATGGAACAGTGGCTTCTTGTACGTTGATGGCAGAATTGGGAATAGAAGACCAACACTTGGTGATGGGATCAGAGAAAAATGGCTTGAAGTTGACACAGACAGAGGATGTGGAGCTTTTCAAGGCATTGAAACATACGACCAAGGATGAGTGGTTGAAGTAGATGATGAGTTGACGTAAAAGAATATAAGATAGAACGTGTAGTGCTTATGGAGTGTTATCAGGAAGATGTCCGGACTGCTTTGGCGGAGTTCTCATTGCCATGGGAAAAACTCAGCGGTAAAAATATCTTAGTGTTGGGAGCGACAGGACTGATAGGCGGTTGCTTGGTGGATATGTTGTTGGCTTATCCTGGCATAGATTATCATGTCTATGCTGCGGGTAGAAACGTGGAGCGTGCCAGCAGGCGTTTTGCTGCTTATGCGGAATCTCCCTTCTATCATTTCCTTCCCTTTGATGTGACCTCTCCTTTGCAGACAGACCTCAACTTCGATTATATTGTGGATGCTGCTGGTGGCGCAAGTCCTCAGCTTTATGTCTCTGACCCTGTGGGCGTGATGAAGGCAAACTTCATGGGAGTGGACAATTTGTTGCGCTTTGGCCTGGCTCATGGACTTAGCAAGATGGTCTATGTCTCTTCGGGCGAAGTCTATGGTGAAGGGGATGGGAGAGTCTTTGATGAGGATTATAGTGGTTACGTCAATCCTACGACCGTGCGGGCTTGTTATCCTTCCGCCAAGCGTGCAGCCGAAACCTTATGCGTCTGCTATGCTCAACAATATGGGGTCGATGTGTCGATAGCCCGTCCATGCCATATTTATGGTCCTTACTTCACGGAATCCGACAATCGTGTCTATGCTCAGTTTGTGCGCAATGTATTGAGAGGGGAAGACATCATCCTGAAAAGCAAGGGTGAGGCTTTTCGCTCCTGGACGTATGTGGTGGATTGTGCGATGGCTTTGCTTCATATTCTTCTTAAGGGAGAAAATGCGCAAGCCTATAACATAGCCAACGAGGAGTCGAATGTCACCATCCGCCACTTGGCAGAATGTGTGGCTGAGTTGGCAGGAAGGGAAGTGAGGTTTGACATCCCACAGGAAGCCAACCAAGGCAATACGACCCCGATTACCAAGGCGGTATTCTCTACCCGGAAAATAGAGAGATTGGGGTGGAAACCTCTTTTCAGTCTTCGAGAAGGCATGGAGCATACCATTAATGCCTTGGCGTAAGCTCTGGCACGATGAAGATGGAATGAAATTCCCTTTTCTCTACAGGTGGTATTTGCATATAGTCGCCGTATAGGTCGGTGAGATAGGAGTCGGGATTGTTGGGCGCAGGAAATTCCTTGCCTTCAAATTTGATAGTTCCTAATGGCTTGATGGCTTTCTTGTCAAAGGAGATGCCACGGCCATTGAGGTAAGGAACGTCTGAGCAGCGAGTCTTTTCTCCGAAACAACTAACTATCTTCCATGTTGCGGAATAGAGATAGTACTTGGCGCCGAAGTAGAAGAACTCGGCGAAAGAACGCAGGGAGTAGTAATGCTTGTGGTGCAAGATGGAGTTGCTCTTCGAAATCTCTTTGGTCAGTATCTTGATCCATTTTCGAGAAATGTTCGGATAGTCGACAAAGGGGAAAATGTCGACAAAGATGCCTTTTACATAGGGCTGGGAGAAGTCGTCTCCTTGTTCTATGTACAAGGAGTTCTTGTCTCTAATCTTGGTGATGGGCTCTTTGGAGCCTGGGTCTGTAGCTGGTGTCTGTAGGAACAACCATTCAGGCAACTCTTTTGGGGCGATTTGCTCAAATCGTTTCTCGTCTTCGAGCGACATGGCTATGTCGATGTCGTCGTCCCATGGTATGAAACCTCCATGGCGGATAGCTCCTAACAAGCTGCCGCCATCCAACCAATACTCGATATTGTGGCGTTTGCAAATCTTGTCTATTTCTTCCAAGATGGAAAGTTGCTTGAGCTGGCAAGAGCGCAAGTTCTGTTGGGTATAAGCCTTGATGTTATTATGAAAG
The DNA here is from genome assembly GCA_000436035.1 of Prevotella sp. CAG:732. Lineage (GTDB taxonomy): Bacteria > Bacteroidota > Bacteroidia > Bacteroidales > Bacteroidaceae > Prevotella. The sequence continues at coordinate 50,952 of FR893192.1, forward strand.
TTCATCTTTGTCTCGGAATTTATTTAATGGATACTGTTGGTGAAATGGCTAACGATTAACGTGCCGTTGTATGCCCAGAGATAGAGTGCCAGCAGCAAGGTGGTCACTCGTATGGACATTGCCCATTTAGGATTGGACTCTTTCAGGGAGAAACCTATGGCGAAAGGGATGACGAACATCCAGTGCGCTCCCATGATGTAGACCTCGTTGAGTCCAAAACCTAAGCCTAAGTGCAAGAACATGTCGAAGGCTACACAGCAGAGGCACATCCACATCCACTTGCTGTTTCTGCTATAAAAGATGCCAATGGCGAATAGCAAGATGACGATTCCTTCTATCAGGTAGTTCAGTGGCCAATCGTACTTGACGAAAGTAGGGCGTGACACGCTGTGGTCTTTGAGAAGGTATTGTTGGTGTAGCTGTATGCCTTCTCCAAATAGATTCTCGATGATGGATTCTCCTCGTTGGGTCTGTATGTCTGTCCATTTGAGGAAAGGTTTGTCGGAAATGGCTTTGCCACGTCCAGCTTTCATCCATGCGTCGTGTATGGCGTTTGCCTTGGCGATGTCGGGACGCTTGGGCAGTTGCTTACGCTCAATGGCCTTGCCTCTTTCTTGCTGAGGCTTCACGATGTTCTCATATTGGTAATAACCGATGCTTCCCATGATTAGCAATGGGAGGAGAAAGGAGATGGCGAAGAACTTGGGTGAGAAGACTTTCTTGCCATTGCTGAATAGTGCCATGATTCCTGTCTTCACGCCGTTGCTCAGCGACATGCCGGCTGTGCAGAGAAACATCAAACTCGTTTGCCATGCCTTGAGCTTGCTTCCATTTTTCATGTGGCAGCCTACGATATAGATGCTAACCAAAAGGCAGAGCATGGAAAAGCAGAAGTGGTCTGGCACCATCGTGGTAAGCATGATGGAGGCAAACGAGAAGAAAAATGCCGTAAGTATATGGCTGTCGGTCTTCTTTAACGCTATCAGTTCCCTGCAGATGCGGAAGAAAAAGACGGAGCAATACATGGTGGCGATGACTAACATGACAGCCATGATATATGTGGCGCAGTTGTGGCTGGTTTGGTCCATGAGCAATTGGTTGAGCCAGTAGCCAGGATACAGCAAGATGCTGAAGAGAGGATGGCGTGACAACTCATAGTAAATCTTTTCGTTGGAAAGAAATATGTATGAGTAAGCGTCGAATCCTGAGACCGTGAAGTGCTTGTAGAAGATGCTCCAGAAGCCTAACTTGCCAGCCTTGAAGAAGTTGGTGGGATAGGATAGGATGAGAAGCACGTGCAGTGCGGTGCAGATCAGCACGGTAGAGATGGCGAGGATTCTTTCTTCTTTCTTGATTTTGAATATGTTCATCTTTGATAATTCTATTATATATATGTCTTGTGATTTTGCTTGCAAAGTTAGTGCAAAAAGAAGACAAAACAAAATTATTCGCAATTTATTTCGCTTTTATTTGGCATTGTGTCCTTTTTGGGCTATCTTTGCACGGAGATAAATAGTACTGATCAGTCTAAAAGCATCATAAGAATGAAACAACCAGCCAAGATAGATGTCGCCGTATTGATGTTGTTCTTCAATCGTCCCGACCATTTCCAACAAGTGTTTGACGAGGTTAAGAAGGCTCGCCCTTCCCGTCTCTTTCTCTACCAGGATGGAGCAAGGGGAGAGCGTGATGTGCCTGGCATTGAGGCGTGCCGACAGATTGTGTCGGATGAGAACATCGACTGGGAATGCGAGGTGCATCGTTCTTACCAAACGAAGAACCAAGGGTGCGACCCTTCTGAGTACCTTTCGCAGAAATGGGCTTTCTCCATCGTCGATAAGTGTATCGTCTTGGAGGATGATGACGTGCCTTCACAGTCCTTCTTTCCTTTCTGCAAGGAGATGCTCGACCGCTATGAGCATGACGAGCGCATCGCCATGATTTCAGGATTCAATGAGGATGAGGTGACACCCGATTGTGAGGATAGCTACTTCTTTACCTCTACATTTGCCATCTGGGGATGGGCTTCTTGGCGAAGAGTCGTTGACAAGTGGGAGGGCGACTATGCCTTCCTGCGAGACAAGCAGGCGATGAAGCGATTGCAGTCGTTGGTGCGCCAGCGTGGCTATCGCAAAGACTTCCTGCCGATGTGCTCGGAACACCAACAGAGCGGCAAGGAGTATTACGAGAGCATCTTCTGGGCTTCCATGCTCCTCAACTCAGGACTTGCCATCATGCCAAGCAAGAATCTCGTCAACAATCTTGGTCTCTCCGACAACTCCACGCATTTCAGTGGTAGTATTCAGACGACTCCGAAGACTTATCGCCGAATATTCACGATGAAGCGATATGAGTTGGAGTTTCCTCTGCGCCATCCTCGTTATGTTATCGAGAACATCGACTACAAGGAACGGCTCTATAAGACCAATGCCTGGGGGCATCCTTTCATCAAGATGGGGCGTTCGATGGAAGAACTCTTCCTCAACTTGCGATACGGCAACTTCTCTATCATTACGAAGGCGATAAAACGCCGTATCAACAAGTGGCTGGGCAAGGACCGACACGTGTGATTTACGAGAAGTAACCCACGATGAGGCTTCCATTATATATAATAAGGTATAGGGCGATAGCCGCCACGATGCCTACGAGATATTTGCGGAATCTGATAGGGGCATTCTTGACAAGAAATCCCATGGCGATAGGCAGCGCATAGATCCAGTGAGCAGTCATGATATATACTTCATTGATGCCAAAGCCCAAACCGATGTGGAGTACCATGTCGAGTGCGAAATACGACAAGACCAGCCAGAGATACTTGCTCTTCCTGCCATACCAGATGCCTGCCAGGAAGAGTAGGCTGATGATTCCTTCTACCGCATAATTCCACCAATAACGATATTTCACGATCATAGGGCGATGACGTAGCTCATCGCCTAGCAGATAGTCGGGGTGCAACTGGATAGATTCGCCCATCAAGTTCTCTACGACAGACTCCGTACGGCTGGTCGAAATGTCGGTCCAACTCATGAATCCAACCTTTGTGAGAGGTGCTCCTTGTTTGGGGCCTCTCTTCTTTTTCGCCTCTTTTTTGGCAAGTTGCTTCGCTTTTTGTATGCTGTCGTTCTTGGCTTTTTGGGCAAGCTCCTCGGCAGTAATCACCTTCAGTTCTTTCTTGATGGAGTCTTGGGTGAGTGAGTCCTTCACATGTTTGAGTTGCGCCATACGTTCTTGGCGTTCCTTTTTGGCAGCTTCTTTCTTTGCCTTGGCTTCTTTCCTCGCCATTTCGTTAGGCCATACATAAGTGCGGTATTCCCAATAGCAGAAACCCCAGAGCAAGCCGGCTGGTAAGATGACAGCCAATAGAAGGTGCTTCGGACGGAAGAAACGCTTGCCGTTGACGAAGAGAGCAGAGAAAAATATCTTCAGACCATTGTTGAGCGAGGTGCCTGCGGTCAGCAGAAAGTAGAGCACGCTCTGCCATATCTTGAAGTCATGGTGATTCTTCATCCTTCTGCCCGAAACATAGAGCGCAAGGATGAGCAGCAACATGGAAATCACGAAGTGGTCGGGCACGATGGCACTGACCATCACGTAGCCGAAGGAGAAGAAGAGGAGGGTGAGTGCGTGGGAAGCCCACTTGCCCAACTCGATGACCTCACGGAAGATGCGATAGAGGAACACCATCGAGTAGAAGGCGCAAAACATCTGGATGATGACGGCGATGTAGAGGGCACAGTTGTATCCCGTCAACTTCATCAGTCCCATATTGATGAGATACGGCACATACATGTAGAACGCCAACAATGGATGTCGATACACATTGTAGGCGGCGCTCCAGTCGCTCAGCACCCAATAGGTGAGCGGATCGAATCCCGATACGCAGAAGTGACGAATGAAATTCTTGTAATAATCATTCGTTATCTGAGTGAAAGGGACGTTGTATTTGGCTATAACGAGACCGTTGAGGATGGCTAGCAATGCGAATATGATGAGGGCGAGCCATCTCTCTTCTTTCTGAATCTTGAATATGTGGAAAACTTTTTTCATGCAGTTCTTAACAATGAATGTCTTTGAAAATATCGGTTATTGCTCGATTCTTGGAATGCTGATTTTATTTCTCAAAAAATTATCTCTTGAGGAAGAATCTGACAAGCAGGAAGTTGATGGGGATGCAGATGCAAAGGGTAGGAATCATGGCGATTTGCTTCATCAATCCCAAACCGACGAAGAGGTTGAGAAAGAGGGTCTGCATCGAGTAGTTGACGATATGCGAGAGCGTGAATCCTGCTCCACGCTTGGCATTGGCTTTCACCTTGAAGGTGTAGCGAGTGCTGGCGATGAAGTTGAAGATGAAACTGATGATGTAAGCTAAGGTGTTGGAAACTGTAGCCAAGGTGTGGTCGTCTCCCGATAGTGAAGGGATGAGGCTCACCAATAGTGGCATAGCAGCTAAGTAGATGACATATTGTAAAATGGTTGCAACGGCACCTACAATACCAAAACGGATGACCTCGCCAAGTTTCTGACGCTTGGCGAGGTCTATCTGGTTATATTTCTCTTTGATACTCATTATATCTGTATTTGATTCATTATATAATAGATATACGAGACAAAAGTCCAAAGGAAATCGGGGTGAGATTATCCGTAGATAACCTTACCATTCTCGTCCTCATAAGGAGCCAAGTCCTTGGAGTACTGGTTCATGGCACGGAGGCTCATACCCATAGAAGAGAAACCACCATCGTGGAAGAGGTTCTGCATGGTCACCTTGCGAGTGAAGTCGGAGAACATCATCACACAGTAGTTGGCGCAATCCTCTGCCACTGCATTGCCGAGTGGAGACATCTTGTCGGCGAAGTCCATCATGTTGGCGATGTCCTTGATACCCTTGCCAGCTGTTGTGGCGGTAGGACTCTGAGAGATGGTGTTGATACGAACGTGCTTCTCGCGACCATAGATGTAACCGAAGCTACGGGCGATGCTTTCGAGCATGCTCTTGGCGTCAGCCATGTCGTTGTAACCGAAGAAGGTGCGCTGTGAAGCCACGTAGGTGAGGGCTACTACAGAACCCCACTCGTTGATGGCATCCAACTTCTTGGCTACCTGCAACATCTTGTGGAAAGAGATGGCAGAAATATCCAAAGTCTTGTTCAAGAAATTGTAATCGAGGTCATCGTAAGTGCGGTGCTTACGAACGTTAGGGCTCATGGCTACAGAGTGGAGCACGAAGTCGATCTTGCCACCGAGCTTCTCCTGAGCCTCAGTGAATACCTTTTCGAGGTCTTCAACGCTTGTCGCATCAGCTGCGATGATAGGAGCGTTGATTTGTTCAGCGAGTTTGTCGAGAGTACCCATGCGAAGGGCCATAGCTGTGTTACTGAGTGCGATAGTTGCACCTTCCTCAGCAGCCTTTTCGGCTACTTTCCAAGCGATAGATTCCTCATTGAGGGCACCGAAGATGATGCCACGCTTGCCTTTTAACAAATTGTGAGTCATTGTTATCTTAATACTATATTTATAAATCGTGCGCAAAATTACGAATTTTGTGCAATATACGCAAACTTTTAAAGGAAAAAGTGCTCTTTTAAGCCGATAACTCGCCAAAACCTTTAAAAAAACTCAATTTTGGCAAGTTATTGGTTTGGATAACTTGCCAAAACCGATATTTTTTCGTAATTTTGGCGAGTTATCCAAACAAGAAGGTTATGAATAGACTGATAGGAAGACATAAGGAACAGGCTAAGTTGCAGACTTGTATGAACTCGGAACGCTCTGAGTTTGTGGTAGTTTATGGACGCAGACGTATCGGAAAAACGTTTCTCGTGAGACGTTTCTTCGAGGATAGGTATGCCTTCTCTTTTGTAGGCAAGCATGAGATGGCGAAGGATTTGCAGTTGCAAGAGTTTGCCAAGGCACTTCAGCGGTACTCTGGTTCGGCGTTTGTTCCGGTGCTCAAGAATTGGACAGAAGCTTTTGATGGACTTCAGAAATTGCTGGCTTCAGTAGAGACACCTGGCAAGAAAGTTGTCTTCTTTGATGAAATGCCATGGATGGATACTCCGAAGTCTGATTTCGTGATGGCTTTGGAGAACTTTTGGAATGGATGGGCGAACATGCGTGATGATATACTCTTCGTAGCTTGTGGTTCTGCCACGTCATGGATGGTGGATAAGCTCTTGCACAATCAAGGTGGATTGTTCAATCGTATCACGCAGAAGATATATCTTCGCCCTTTCAAGCTGCGAGAGGTAGAGCAATATCTAGAAGAGAATCATTTCAATTGGAATCACTATCAGATAGCCCAATGCTATATGATTTTGGGTGGCATACCTTTCTACTTGACATTGCTCAATCCGAAGTTGTCGCTGTTGGCTAATATGGATGAACTGTTCTTCTCGGATGCTCATGCCATGTTGCGCACCGAATACAACGAATTGTATGCCACCTTGTTCAGGCGACCTGAGAATTATCTGGTGGTCATCAAGTTGTTGACCGAAAGAAAAGAGGGTTATACCAGAAAGGAAATCAGCGAGAAAACCAAGTTGGGTGGTGCTGCGCTTACCAAGGTGCTTTCCGATTTGGAACAGTGCGACTTTGTGTTGTCCTATTCTCGCTATGGCAATTCCAAGAACAATGCCATCTATCGTATCAAGGACTTTTACACCTTATTTTATTATAAGTATGTACAAGGGAAGGATACCAAGGATGCTCACCGCTGGACGCATCTTTCTTCCACGCCGCAAGTGATGAGTTGGCAAGGCTTTAGTTTTGAACTTTTGTGCTTGTTGCATTTGGACGAGATCAAGAAGTCGCTGGGCATTGACCGCATCTTGAATGATGCCAGCGCTTGGCGTAGCAAGCAAACAGAGCAGAATACACAGATAGACTTGGTGATAGAGCGAGCCGACCGCAACATCAATCTCTGTGAGATGAAGTTCTCCACGGCGATGTATGCCATCGACAAGGATTATGAGCAAAAGTTGCGTGAGCGTATGTCGATATTCCAGGCGGAGACCAAGACTCGCTGTAGTACTCGTATCACGATGGTTACCACTTATGGGGTGCTAAAGAACAAGCATTCAGGTATCGTCGATGATGAGGTGCAGCTTGAAGACTTGTTTGCGGAGACGGATGAGACGCGGTAGAGGAATAGAATTCTGTAAGTGTTAATAAATCTAACTCGTAGTTTTGAGCAAGGAAAGTACGTTTTTTTTATAAGTGATTGAGAATGAGATAAGTT
>FR893193.1 GCA_000436035.1 Prevotella sp. CAG:732
TTTTGTCACACGTCACAGTTGTCACAGTTTTTATAAACTATGGATATAGAGAGAAAGCTATCTCAGTTCAGAATCTCAGTTTTTTTTCAAAGTGTTATCAAGGTGATATCAAAAAGCAATTAGCTGGCTTCCACAAAAACGCAATAGGGTATGTCCAAAGCGGACACACCCTATTTTGTATTTTCAGCAAAACTCCCCCACTACCTCGTCAGCGAGAACTTGATGCTCAGACCGAAGTCTTGCGTCGTCGTCGGATAGCTGCTGCTCGAAAGCAAAGGCGTGTTCGTCTGACGATCATAGTAGAAACTCATCGTGAGCAACTTGCTGAACGTGTAATCTGCCGAGAAACTCAGCTTCAAGGCATTGTTGCCACTGCTCGCGCTGCTCACCATCGAGGCGATGTCTCTCGCGATGGCTGCCTGCTTGCGGAAGCTGAAGTCGAGGCGCAAGTTGAGGTCGTGGTTGGTGCCATACGAACGATTGCGACTGCTTGACGAACTGCTGCTGGAGCCATTGTTGTTGGACGCATTCTTGCCCGAAGCCGAACCATTCTTGCCCTTCGACTTGACCACCTTACGCTTGCCACCTCCGAAGAGGTTGAAGTCGTTCAGGCGATAGCCCAAGCCTACCACCCAGTCCTTGCTCACCGCCTCGTTGAGCTGGATGCTCGTCATGCTGAGGTTCAGCACGCGCGTCTGACGATACTCGCCCTTGAGGGTCATATTGTTGTTGAGCGTGACATCGAGACCGAGCAATGGCGAGAAGGACTCGTTGATGCTCACCTGGGAGATGTTGAACATGCTGCTAGGCGAAGGATTGCCCGTGGTGGCATCCTCCACGAAACCGAGACCGTTCATGTACTCCTGGAACGTGCTGTAGCTATTGTAGCTGCCCACGGCGAAGACACTCTTGTAGGAGTGGTTGATGTTCACACTCTTGAAGTGGTCACGGAACCAAGGCAACTTGCTCAGTCCGCTGTAGCGGATGGTCCAGTTAGGCAGCAGTCGGCTCAGAGCCGGGAAGAGCGAGAGCGACTTGCCACCCATGCTCGTATAGGTATTGAGGAAGGCTGGCACCATCACATCGGCACTGTATGGGTTGACCGGTGTGCGCTCGGCATCAAACTTGCCTCCTGCCAAGGCGGAACCAGCTGGATAGGTCATACCCTCGTACTGCTGTTCCACACGGCTGCGGAAGCCATCGAGCGAGGCGACAAACTTCTCGAATGTCTTGCTGCGATAACCACTGTTGGCGCTGCCCATTCCCTCGAAGGCGGTGCCCAGCGAGATAGTGGTCATCTGGAAGGTTCCGCTCTGCGTGGTAGGCGTGCCCTCATACATATATTGTATGCTCTTCTGCGTGGTCATCGTGCGAGAGGCATTGAGGTCTATCTTCAGGTTCTTCACTGGCTCCAGTGTCATGCGAATCTGCAGGTCCTCGGTCTTGCTCGTGGTGGCAGGGGTGGCGATGGAGTCGTTGAGCAGCAACCAGTCGTGCTCCCTAGCCTTGCTGATGTAGTTGTCGTTCACCATACCAAAGGCGAAGTCGAGACCTGGCGACATGATGCCCTGCTTGGTCTGTCCGAAGGCATCGCCGATGGTAGGCAGGAAGCCCGGAAGGGTAAGTTGATAGTTGTTGCGATAGCTGAAGCTGGCGTTGCGTACCATCATCGCCACACGGGTGATGGCTTGCATCGTCTTGTACCAGCCCTTGTCCTCCAGCGGCTCCTTGGCGAGCACGGTCACCTTGAGTTTGGTGAGGCTATCCACCTTGGAGGTGATGCGGATGGTATTGTTGTCGAGCGTCTTGTATTTCAGATGGAACGCCTTTCCGTCGGCGGTCTTGGCAGAGACGATCAAGCGCTTGCTGTTCTTGCCGTGCTTCACATCGACATACTTCTTCGCCTCGTCCTTCTTGGCAGAAGCCTCAGCATTAGCATTCTTCACTCTTCGTTCTTCACTCTTCACAGTATCGACTTTCGCCAAGATCGGCTTCAGCACAATTTCCTTCTCGAAAGCCTTCTTGTTGAGCGGCAGGTTCTTCTTCTGTTGCTGCGCCTTCTTGTTCTGCTTGCTCGTCCACTCCTTCTCAGCCTCATCAGGGTCCTTTCCAGCGTCGATGGCATTCTGGCGCACCTTGGCTAGCTCCTGCTTGCGCTTCTGCGCCTCCTTCTTGGCTTGGTCCTTCTCCTGCTTTTTCTTCTGAATCTGCGAGCGAGAAGGCTCCTTGTCGAACTTTTGGTTCACCTTCTTCAGGAAAGGCACGTGGTTGTAGAGCTTCACGAGATTGAACGTACCATTGATGTTCAGACTGCGGTTGGTGTTGATGGTGTTGCCATACGATACACCGTCCTCGTCCTCCGTGCCACGCTCCCACGAATAGGTGGCGTTGTAGTTGGCATCGGCATTGATCCAGTCGAAGGCTGGCAAGAGGTTGAGCGGCAACTGATAGGAAGCCGTAAAAGTCTGGTTGTAGTCGAGCGGCGCACCCCAGTGCTTGATGCTCGTCCACACGGAGTCCTTCCAGGCATGATACTGGTCGGCATAGAGGTCCTTGTTCACTGGCGTGTAAGGCTCCTCTATCTGGGCGTGGGTGGCACTCTGGAAGTTCATGTGCAGATTCTTCGTCAAGTCCCAGCGCATCGAGAACTCTCTGTTCCACAAGAACTGTTCGCTGAACGAGAGCGGCAACTGCGAGTTCTCGGTCGATTCCATGTCTCGCTCCTGCAACTCATAGTAGTTGCGCGTCATCTCGGTGTTGAAGGTCACGTTCTGCGGCAACCAGTTCAGTCCGAATCGCTTCAGGATGTCGAGCCACTTGCTCTTGTTCTTCAGCTTCTTGAAAGGCTCCCAAGCCTTATACACCGGTGTCCACGAGTAGTCGAGCGAACCACGCCAGTTGTCCTCGTTCTCATACACGGTGGTCTCTCCCTGCGTATGCTGGTGGGAGTGACTGTAGGAGAAGGAGAAGTTGGCAGGGTCGTAAGGCATCGGATGGCGCTTGGTGGCAATGCCGACACGAGCGTTGGAGATGGAGAAGTTGGTGTTGGTCACCTTCGTCACGGCGATGTTCTCGATGGAGTCGCGCTCGTGCTTCGAGCCAGCTGCGTCGAGAGCGTCCTTCAGCTCCATGTCGGTGTCGAGCGGATTGTACTTAGGAGAGGTCTTCTCCTTGGTCACGCTATAATATAAAGGTATGCTCACCTTCGCCTTGTCAGGGAAGAATTTTCCTAGCTCCAAGCTGGTGGTCACGCTGTAGGTGCCGTAGCTGTCGGTGCTGCGGCTCGCCACCTTGTCCTCCAGTCCGCCGAATCCCTCGCTGGTATAGCGACCCGTGGCATTCACGCTACCGAAGTCGGAGAGTTGCACGTTCAGATTGCCGTTGGCAGCCCATCCACCCTTGTTGTTGTGCTCCAGCAAGCGAAGCTCGTTCACCCACACCTCGCCGCTCTTCACCTCGCCTGAGTTGTTGCGCACGCCGATCATCATCGTCTTCACCTCGCCCAGGGTAGGGTTGCCCACGAGCGTCAACTTGTTGTTAGGGTGACTGCTGTCGTAGGCGGTATAAGGCTGCGAGTAGGAAGCCATGCCCATCGCCTTCGCCTTGTTGCGCTCCTTCTTGAGGGCGGTGAAGACGGAGAGCGGCACGTCGAGCATGTTGTCCTCAGGCCATACCGCCTTGCAGTCTTCGAGCGAACGGCGATTGTACTTGCCTTCCGGTGTCAACTTGAGCGGTATCTCATACTCATAGTAGTTGTTCTTGTAGTCGCTACCCAAGCGGATGAACACAGCCAGCTGGTTGTCTTGCAGCTCGGTGGTGTTCTGTGCCAAGGCATTGGCATGGGTAAACATCTGTATGCGCTTGTACTGGCGCAAGTCGAGGGTGGTGTTCTTATACACTGCCTTCGCCTCGCCCGTATTCATGTTCTTCACCACGAGACTCAAAGCCTGCTCGTTGTCCTCCACGAGCTGTGCCTGCGATGGATCCTGACCACGTCGGATGCCTGGAGGCAAGACGTAGTTGACAGGCTCCTTCTCGGCATTCTCCTCGATGCTCACGGCACTCGCCTCCAAGGTTCCGCCATTGGCAGCGCTGAGCGGCTGGTCGTAGGTACGCCAGGTGCCACGCACGAGGTCGAGCGTACCGAAGCGCATGATGATAGGCTTCTCGAAGTTGGTGAGGAACATGCGCATGAAGCGGATGCTGGAGAAGTCGTTGATATTGCCCACCTTCGACTCATACTGATCCACTGGGATGCGGAACTGGTACCACGTCACGGTCTCCTTGTTGCCGTTCGGCAAGCTCGGGGTGTATTCTCGCTTGTCCACGATATAGTTCTTGCCCACCACGAAGTCCTCAGGGCGCACGCTCACGTGGTACTGGAAGTACTTCTCATACTCATTGAGCGTATAGTCTTGGTTGATGTCCTCCACGTCGGGCGTTGACTTGTAGGAGGTATCGTATCTCTCCGTGCGGCTGTCGCTGTCGGGCGAGTTGCCTTGCGGATTGTTGATATACTTGTAGCGGAGGAGGATAGGCGCTTGCTGCTGGTCCCAGTCGGTGCCACGATAGTAGTGGTAGTCGTCGTGGGCTGGGTCGGCAAAGATGCTGTCGAAGACGGCTTGGTTCACCTTGCCTTGTATCTGGTCGAGATAGGCAGAGCGATAGAACTCTTGCTCCTCGGCATCGGTGAGACCATTGAAGCCGACATCCTGCAAGGCACGGCTGCCACTGGTGGTGGCGAAGGCATAGGTCACGGTGCTCTGAGTAGGTATCTTGCCCCACTGGGTGTAGGTGAAGCTGTTGCTGCCATCCACTGGCATGCCGCTCTCATAGAACTTCTTGCCGTCTCTGAGGATGTCCTCGCTCACCTCGCCCAGGTTGATGTAGAAGTCGCCGCCATAGCGATTGGCATCGGGTTGCTGACTGCTATAGATGAATGGGTCGAGGAGCCAGAACTCGATGTACTCCACGTTGGCTTGCTCGAAGTCGTTGGTGTCGAGTCGGCGCATCATGCCACCCCAGTGCTTCAGAGGGTTCGCCAGGGTTCCGTCCTGCTGCAGGTCGTTGACATTGAAGTTGTACGGACCACGCTCGTTAGGATAGTAGGCGATGTTCATAGCGTTCACCGTGCTCGTCTCCGTGCTGTAGGTCTGAGTCTGGCGCAATGGGAAGAGCTCTCTCATATAGACCGCTCTCACGTAGTGGTTGCTCAACTGGTTGTAGTCGCCCTTGATGTGTCCTGGCGTGAGCGTGCTTCCCTTGCGATTGAAGAGAGGGTCGATGGTGTACCATGCCATCTGGCTACGGTTGAATCCACTCGTCAGCCCCGTCTTGTCCTTGTTCTCAGGGAACATGGATGGCACGCTGGAGAGAATCCACGAGGTAGGTGTCATCACGTCGATGCTGGTCTTGGTACTCTCGAAGTCGTCGAGGTAGGAGGCGTTGTCTTGCGTGCCGCCCGCCTGTCCGGCTATCAACTGAGCGAACTCGCCTGTGAAGGAGATGTGGGAAGGCTGCGTGAGGTGCAGGAATGGTATCTTGTCGAGCACATTGGTGAGCCACTGGCTCTCCTTCTTCCAGTTCACGTTGATGCCCCAGAGGGTGTTGTTGAGAGGCTCGTCGCCCATCGACACCTTGGTGAGCAGAGGCTGCTCGCTCAGGTGCTGGAAGGTACCGCTCAGCTGGAAGTTCTTCGAGAAGTCGTACTCCCAGTTGAGACCGAACATGGTCTTTCTCGTCATGCCATAGTCGGTGTTGCTCTCCAGCGACACGTTGACCGGCGTTCCGGCATCGATGATGCTCTGGTTGAGGATGGTCACCTCGCCAGCATTGTAATCCACCGAGTAGTCGGAGCCTTCGCTCAGCGTAACACCACCTGCCGTCACCACCACGGAACCCTGCGGCACATTGACCGCTCCGAGCGAGATGACATTGGCAGAGGAGCCCTTGAATTGTCCCACCAAGAGATACTTGTTCTTCTCGGCTATCTGCTTCGCCACCGTCTTGGTGCTGTCGTAGAGTTCGGTGAAGGCGTAGCTTCGGGCTTTCTCATCGTCGATGCCCTTTCCCTTCAAGTACTGGTAGATATAGCTTCCGAATGGCTCCACCTTCGGAATGAAGACGCTACCACCCGACACGGTGTAGCCCTCCACATAGTCGAAGTAGCCATTGCTGTGGGCATTGTTGTTGTTGTCGAGTCGGTCGGCACCGAGCACCTTGATGAGCGGTGTCTGCTTCACCTCCTTCTCAGGGATGTAGGTGAGATAGACGCCAGTGGTATCGCTCTGGAACTTGACGTCGAGTCGGAATTTCTCCTTCTCCACCTGCGAGGCGAGGTTATAGACGTTCTTCATCATCAAGTCCCAGTTGCCCTGCTGCGGATTGTTGCTCGTGTTCTTGAGCGACTTCACGAACAGGCACTGCTTGGTGTCGGTGATGTCGCTGGCGAACTCGCCCACCTGGTAGGTCACTCCGCCATAGGTGTATTCGTAAGCCACGGCAAGCACCTGGTCGGTCTGCAACTGGGTTCGCAGCGAGATATATCCCATGGCTGAGTTCACGGTGTATTCGGAGGAGTTGAGGAGGCGTGCGCTCTCCAGTTTCTCGAAGTCATCGCCGCCCACGAGTCCCGCTCCCTCCAGGGTGGAGGAAGTCTGGTTCACGTCACGAGCCGAGGCATACTGGCTCACCATGGCATCATACTCGGTGTTGGCTCTGTTGGATGGCACGGTACCGCCAGCCGCCCACATCGGGTTGGAGAGTTTCTCGGTCTCGCCCAGGTCGGTGAGCGCCACGATGTTGCGAGTGTTGTCGGTGGAACCGGTCTTGTTGGTCACCCAAATCTCCACACGGTTGATGGTGATGCCGGTGGTGAGGTTAGGCAACTTCTGCATCCATCCATCGTATCGGTTTCTGAAATATCTGGAGAGAAAGAAGTGCTTGTTCTCCTCATAGTCTGCCACGTTCTTCTCGAAAGGCGTGAGCTGCACGCCACCCTTGGAGGAGACGCTCTTGGAGGATGACTTCTTCTGCGAGATGACGGTCTGCAACTTGAGCTTGCCAAACTGCATGTCGGTACGGATTCCGAAGAGGCTGCTGGCTCCTCGTATCAAGGAGGAGTTGGCTGGGAACGACACGTTACCCGCCTCCACGAGCTTGATAATCTCGTCTTCCTTGCCATCATACTTCAACTTCATGTTCTGGGCATCGTAGTCGAAGGTGGCATCGGTGTTGTAGTTGAGGTTCAAGTTCATCTTGTCGCCCACACGTCCGTTCACGTTGAGGTTGATTTTCTCATCGAAGTCCATCATCGTGGTCTTTCGGTTGCGGATAGGCAGCGAAGGGTTGTCGATGCTCTTGGTCTTCACGCCAAACTTGAGTTCGGCGGAGCCTTGCGTCTTGACACGGATGCCGCCCGGACCGAAGATTTTCTCGGCAGGTCCGAGGTCGAAGTGCATGTCGGTGAAGTCAAACTTCTCCTTGCCTTTCGCCTTGTATATCTCGTCGTTCTGCTTGCGGAAGTAGGCGTTGCGCTCCTGCATCTCGCTCCATGTGCGATACTCGGAAGGCGTCATCATGATAGGCGTGGAGAGCCACGTGTTGCCCATTCGATTGCCGATGACGTAGCGGTCGAGTGTATCGTTGTACTCCACCTGGTATCTCATGTTCTCAGGACGGTCTAGGTCGAGCGGACTCTGATAGAGGTCGGAGAGGGTGATGGGCTGCGTGCGCTGGATAGGCCATCGAGGGTGCAAGAGACTATCGGGGATGCTGTCCTCGTCGGCGAAAATCGGTTGGGCGGTGATAGCGTTCTTGCCATTGGCATTTTTGCCAGAGGCATTGGCGCCCTTGCCAGCCGCCCGCTTTCCATCCGCTGAAACCTGCTGCGAGGAAGCGTTGCGCTGTCTATTTCGGGTTCTGTTATCCTGTAGGTATGGCACAGCTATGGCATTACCAACAATAAAGATTGCCAGCAATGCCATTACCCAATAGCCATATTTATATTCTCGTCGTTTCAACATCTAAAATCTATTATTTGATTTGTTTCAAGGCGAGCTTGATTACTTCCTCGACTTTCAAGTCAGGCTGCGCCTTCAGAATCTCGACCACCACCTTGGCAGAAGGTGCAGGCGAGAAGCCGAGCATGGTGAGTGCGCTCACTGCCTCTTCCTTCACGTCGTTGTTGACCATCTCCACGTTGCCGCCATTGGCAGAGAGTTCGTCGGCGATGCCGAGCGTCACAATCTTGTCCTTTAGGTCGATGATGATGCGTTGCGCCGTTTTCAGTCCGATGCCCTTCACGCCCTTGAGCATCTTCTCGTTGTCAGACGAAATCACATTGCAGAGTTCGGCAGGCGAGAGCGAGGAGAGAATCATCCTCGCCGTGTTGGCACCCACGCCCGACACGGTGATGAGCTGTCGATAAAGCTCACGCTCCTGCTTGCTGGCAAATCCGAAGAGGGTGAAGGAGTCGTCTCTTCCACCAGCCACAAGCACCTCATGGACATAGAGCTTCACTTGGGCCTTGCCCTGTATGGCGGTATAAGTGTTGAGTGATATATTCAGTCCATACCCCACTCCATTCGTTTCGAGTACGGCCATGGTCGGAGTCAAGTCGGCGAGTTCGCCCTTGATGTATTCTATCATTTCTAAGTCTAAATTTGAATTAATGTCATGCTTTCCTGCCTCAATCGAGCAGTTTTTATTAAATAATTAATAAACGCAGAATAAGCGGCTTTATTGCAAGGAAGGGGAAATATCATAAAATTTCTCTATCCACCGCATGATGACCTCCACCACGTAGGCTTGCTCATCGGCAGTCAACGCCCTGCCCTTCGGGATATGGTGCCACTTCTCCAGGCAGCCACGGCAGCAGCAGGCGGTGGCGTGCTGGGCGATGAAGACGGGCGACGTACCATGACGCATCGGGGTCTGCCTGCCATCATTGGGGATGACGGCGGGAGCCAGACGCTTGGCGATGATTTGGCGAGCATGCTCACGTATCGTCGCCATCCCCTTGTCGGCGATAATCGCCCGGTCCTTCTGATTCAGATAGAAACTGCTGCGAAAACGTGACTGGGAGAGACGCAAGAAGAGGGAGGCGACATCGGAAAACATCACCGAAGAGACCTCTCCCTCACTTGCCTCATCAGCCTTCGCGACCTTGGCATTCTCTTCCTTAGCGAAGGCATTTCCTTCCTCGGCAAAAGCATTTTCTTCCTCGCCTAAGCCGTTTTCTTCCTCCCCAAAATCCTCTGGAGCAAACAAGTCTAGCTCCACCACATTCTCATTCTTCGATGCCTTCTTCATTGTCTCTTATTTTTTATTACTTTTGCATATCTCGAAAACCACCACTTAATGATATAGCAGTACAAATTAATGATATAGCAGTACAAAAGTATAAAATTCCATGAAAACCAGCAAACTTTCTGACATATTTTTGTACCTTTGCACACGAATTGCAAACAACGGATTACAAACGAATAGCAAGCAACAGATTACAAGCAAATAGTAAAACTAAAGTTTACAAGCAAATCTTGATTTAAAGAAGGAGAAATACAAGACATGAACATAAAGACTTTACGACTCGGACTGCAGAAATGGCTCGGAAGGATGAAATGGGTGGAGCAGAGAAAATGCCTCAGGCGACTGAAATGGAGACACTGGGTACTGATTGCCCTGCTCCTGCTCATCACACTCACCAAGACGATACCGACATGGGCCATCATATACACCTTCTTCGTCTATCCACTCATCGGGATGGCACTCTCCCACCTGTCGGGTTGGATTCCCTTTGCCGTCGGCGACCTCTTCATCGCCCTCTGCATCGCCTGGGTCATCCTCTACCCCATCTACCACCTCTGCACCCGAAAAACGCTCGTAAGGAAAGAAATCATCAAAAAAGGGATTGACGGAAAAGGAATCGTTGGGAAAGAAAAGAAAGTTAGATTCTTGAAGAAGCGAGTGGTATTCGGAAGAGTGGCAGAATACCTGCTTTGGGTATATGCCTGGTTCTACATCGCCTGGGGATTGAACTACTCCCAGCCGAATATCTATGATAGAACAGGAATGAAGCCAGTGAAAGTAAGCGAAGCTAAATTCAAGGCATTCGCCTATCAATATGCCGACAGCCTTAACGCTTTAAGCATTTCTGAAAAGAGTTTTTTCTCTGATAGCATCGCAGATGATGGTTTGAAAAATCGGGTATGGGATGCTATTCTGAAGGAATATAATAAAATAGGTTATAAGGAAGGTATCAATGCGCCTTTCAACCAGCATCCTCATGCCAAGACGATGGTATTCACACCCATCAGTTCGATGTCGGGCGTTACCGGAAGCATGGGGCCTTTCTTCTGCGAATTCACCCTAAACGGCGATATTCTCCCCCACGATTATCCAGCCACCTACGCCCACGAGTTTGCCCATTTTCTGGGTGTTGCCAACGAGGGTGAGGCGAATTTCTACAGTTACATCGTGTGCACCGCATCGGCGGATAAGCAGGTGAGATTCAGCGGCTATTACCACATCTTCTTCCATGTATTGAACAATGTCTTTGATATTCTTGGCGAAAAGGAAGGAGAAAGATTCCTGAAATACATCCGTCCCGAGATAATCCAACTGGCAAAGAGCGACCGCCACTACTGGCTCAGCAAGCGATGCAAGGTTTTGGATGCCGCCCAGGATTTCATCTTCGATTTCTACCTCAAGGGCAACCATGTGGCGGAAGGCAGAAAGAGCTATTCAGACGTCATCGGATTGATTCTGGCATGGAATGAAAAGAAAGAATAGTGGGGAAAATTAAGCTGAGGATTATCTTTTTTTCAGTTCATTTTCTCCTAAAAAAGCGGGTTCATAATCTTCTATTTATCGATTTTATTCGGCGACAGCGAATAGTATTGCGCCATTTTATTCGCTGCCGCCGAATAAAAAATGTCTTTTAATTTTGTAGTATCAAATAAAATTCGTACTTTTGCCACAAAAAGTAAGTATATGGAAAAGGAATTGTTTCGAACGATAATAGCTGAGAGCCAAGAATATATAGGTCGTATTCATTTGGTACAACGTCCTCTAAACTTAGAGGAATATGGCAATTATGTGTTTGTAGGAGTAAGACAAGCAGGAAAATCCTATTTGCTATACCAGAGAATACAGCAATTGCTGGCAAATGGAGTTGATATAGAAGATATCGTGTATATCAACTTTGACGATGAACGTTTGCAAGGAATGTCGGTAACAGACTTAGATTTCATATTGCAAGCCTATCATAGCATGTATGAAGGCCAACCCATCTTCTTCTTTGATGAGATACAGAATGTTGAAGGGTGGGCGAACTTTGCACGCCGTCTAGCCAACCAAAAATATCGTGTCTATATAACTGGCAGCAATGCCAAGATGCTGAGTCGTGACATAGAGACTGTATTGGGAGGAAGATACCTGGATAACAGCGTGTTTCCATATAGCTTTTCTGAATATCTGAAAGCTGTTGGAGTCTTGCATTCAAAGAATTGGCAATATGGCCGAAAAGCAAATGAACTGCAGCGCCATTTCCGAACTTACTTTGATTGGGGTGGTTTCCCTGAGCTTGTGCATTTTCAAGAAAAGAGAATATGGCTCAACAGCTTATATAATCGTATTTTCTTTAATGATCTGGTGGTTCGGCACAAAATAAAGAACGAGGATGCCTTACGCCTTTGTGTAAGAAGATTGGCAGAAAGCGTGAAACAGCCATGCTCCTTGAATCGTTTGAGCAATCTGATAAAAGCAACCGGTACTCCATGTAGCCCATCAACGGTAATGGAGTATGTTCGCTATCTGCAAGAATCATGTTTGTTGATTTCTATAGACAATTATGTCTCCAAGTTCGTAGAGAAAGAAACAATTAAAAAACATTATTTTGTAGATAATGGGCTGCTGCATCTCTTCATCAACAATCCGAACACCTCTTTACTAGAGAACCTTTGCGCAATTACATTATATAAGAAATACGCCAAGGGCTTATACTATTATAATAGAAACATAGAGGTTGATTTCTATGTGCCGGATGAGGGGATAGCTGTTCAGGCGAGCTATCAGATGAGCGACGGGGAAACCATAGAGCGAGAAGTGAAAGCATTAGTAGCCTTGCATGGTTTGCATCCTCTGAAGAGAGCTATGATAATTACCTATGAGGATGAAGGGGAGATTGTGCGTGATGGACTCAGAATAGAAATAAGACCTGCATGGAAATGGGTATTGGAAGGTTTGTAGAATATAAAGAACAGAGTTTTATTCGACCATACAGATTGAAACTATTTCTATTTCAAAACATGACAGTATATACGAGGAATTATCATACAAGTTATTATATATAAGGAGATAAGAAGATGAAAGAAATATTGATAGTTAGCATCGGCAGCTTCTTCGGGGGCGGCATGAGATATTGGATTTCCAAGATGGTGCAGTCGTGTAGCCTCATCGCCTTTCCTTTCGGCACGATGACGGTCAATGTATTAGGCTGCCTCATCATCGGATTCCTTACCGGCTTGAACTGGAATGGCGGGGGATGGATGTCACCTTCCACCAAACTGCTCCTCACCACGGGCTTCTGTGGCGGTTTCACCACCTTCTCCACCTTCATGAACGAGGGTTCGGCACTGATGAAAGATGAGCATTACACCTATATGATGCTCTATCTCTTCGGCAGTCTCGCCCTCGGTCTCATCGCCGTGCTCTCCGGACATCAACTGGCGAAATGGGTATAAATGATGAAAATCACACCTTTTTCATTATTTTATATCTTCAAATAGACGGAAATAGAAATATTCTTTGTATTTTTGTGCCCATGAATTCATTAGATACCAACAACATCAAGTGGAGTGAGAACGTCATCATTGCTGATGCCGACTACATAGATAAGGTGGCTTTCAACCTTATCGTCAACTTCGAACGAATGATCAACCGACGCATCCAACCTGCCGACATGGCGCAATGGGCGGTGTGCATCGCCCTAGACGGTGGACTTCGTGAGGGTGAGCACGAGACGCAAGTGGTGCTCATCCATGACAAGCAGTCGATGGCAATGAAGAACTTCCGACCTTCCAACTACGAGAAAGACTTGAATGCCCAAGCCTTCAAGGACGAGAAACTGGGCGAGTTTGTCATCTCCTCCTACCCTACCGAAGAGAAAATGGTGGGCAAGGACGACTTCCTCATCGACGTGGCTCGTACCGTAAGCAACGCCAAGGAGGTGAAGCGAGTGATGATCATCCCCAACTCGGAGGATGGCGATGCCTACGACCGCTTGCGCGACATGCTCCGCAATGTGGATGACGAGAAGCGCATCACCCTCTTCGCCATGCAACCCCTGCCTGGCGGCAACTTCCGACAGGAAATCCTAGGCTATTCGCTGATGAATGCCCTCGGCATCTCGGCAGACGAGATTAAGTAAATATTATTAATTATACATTAAATAAAAAATGAGCAGAGTTTTAATGATTGGCGCAGGTGGCGTGGCTACCGTAGCAGCCTTCAAAATCGTACAGAACCAGGACGTGTTCACAGAGTTCATGATTGCCAGCCGACGCAAGGAGAAATGCGACAAGCTGGTGAAGTCTATCCACGACAAGGGATATAAGATGGACATCCAGACGGCAGAGGTTGACGCCGACGACGTGGAGCAGTTGAAGGCGCTCTTCAATAGTTATCAGCCTGAGCTGGTCATCAACCTCGCATTGCCATACCAAGACCTCACCATCATGGACGCTTGCTTGGCTTGTGGATGCAACTATATGGACACCGCCAACTATGAGCCTAAGGACGAGGCTCACTTCGAGTACTCTTGGCAGTGGGCATACAAGGACAAGTTTGAGAAGGCTGGTCTCTGCGCCATCCTCGGTTGTGGTTTCGACCCAGGCGTATCTGGCATCTTCACCGCATACGCTGCCAAGCATCACTTCGATGAGATTGAGGTGCTCGACATCGTCGATTGCAACGCCGGCAACCACCACAAGGCTTTCGCCACCAACTTCAACCCAGAGATCAACATACGTGAGATTACCCAGAAGGGACTCTGGTACAAGGACGGCGAATGGATCGAGACCGACCCACTGTCTATCCACAAGCCTCTCACCTATCCTAACATCGGTCCTCGTGAGAGCTATCTGATGCACCACGAGGAGTTGGAGAGCTTGGTGAAGAACTATCCTACCATCAAGGAGGCTCGCTTCTGGATGACCTTCGGTCAGCAATACCTCACCTACCTCGACTGCATCCAAAACCTCGGCATGAGCCGCATCGACGAAATCGAATACGAGGCTCCATTGGCTGATGGTTCTGGCAAGACCGCCAAGGTGAAGATCGTGCCATTGCAGTTCTTGAAGGCTGTGTTGCCTAACCCACAAGACCTCGGTGAGAACTACGACGGTGAGACTTCCATCGGTTGCCGCATCCGTGGCAAGAAGGACGGCAAGGAGCATACCTATTATGTATATAACAACTGCAAGCACCAGGAGGCTTACAACGAGACCGGTATGCAGGGCGTAAGCTATACCACCGGTGTGCCAGCCATGATCGGTGCGATGATGTTCTTGAAGGGCATCTGGAAGAAGCCGGGCGTATGGAACGTAGAGGAATTCGACCCAGACCCATTCATGGAGCAACTCAACAAGCAGGGTTTGCCTTGGCACGAGGTGTTCGACGGAGACTTGGAAATTGATTAATAATCTTGAGATGTTAAGGATTTTAAGGGAACTCCCTTCAACTCCTTCACTCCTATAACTTCATAAAAAAATGGCGAAAAAAGAAGAAATGCAAGAGGGAACTTTGAATCCCAACGAGGGCAAGTTGAAAGCCCTCCAGGCAGCCATGGCGAAAATCGAGAAAGACTTCGGCAAAGGCTCTATCATGAAATTAGGTGACGAACACATCGAGAATATAGAGGTGATTCCTACGGGTAGCATCGCCCTCGACAATGCCCTGGGCGTAGGTGGCTATCCTAAGGGACGTATCATCGAAATTTATGGTCCTGAATCATCTGGTAAGACCACCTTGGCTATCCATGCCATCGCTGAGGCACAGAAGGCTGGCGGTATCGCTGCATTCATTGATGCAGAGCACGCCTTCGACCGTTTCTATGCAGAGAAACTCGGCGTGGATGTGGATAACTTGTGGATTTCCCAGCCAGACAATGGTGAGCAGGCACTCCAGATTGCCGACCAGTTGATTAGCTCTGCTGCCGTTGACATCGTGGTCGTTGACTCTGTGGCAGCCTTGACTCCTAAGAAGGAAATTGAGGGTGACATGGGTGACAACGTGGTAGGTCTGCAGGCTCGATTGATGAGCCAGGCACTCCGCAAGCTCACTTCCACCATCAGCAAGACCAATACCACCTGTATCTTCATCAACCAGTTGCGTGAGAAGATTGGTATCATGTTTGGCAACCCTGAGACAACTACCGGTGGTAATGCCTTGAAGTTTTATGCTTCCGTGCGTCTCGACATCCGCAAGGCTTCTGCCATCAAGGACGGTGACGACGTGGTAGGCAACTTGGTAAGAGTGAAGGTAGTCAAGAACAAGGTGGCTCCTCCATTCCGCAAGGCTGAGTTTGAGATTACCTTCGGTGAGGGTATCAGCAAGATTGGTGAGATCGTGGATTTGGGTGTTGAGCACAACATCATCCAGAAGAGCGGTAGCTGGTTCAGCTATAATGGCTCCAAGCTCGGTCAAGGTCGTGATGCCGCCAAGGCTTTGCTGAAAGACAACCCAGAGTTGGCTGAGGAAATCGAGGCAAAGGTACGTGAGGCGATTGCCGAGAAGAATCAGAAGTAAAGATATGTCATAATATCCATAAGAGAGACTTGTCCATTAAATTGGGCAAGTCTCTCTTTTATTTCCATACGCATCATTTCACAAACAACGCTTGGACTCTTGAAGAAAAAGTATAGGAGCGAAGGGAGATACATATAGGGGTGAAGGGAGATACATATAGGGGCGAAGGGGCACGCTCATAGCTCCTTCGGGACCGTCGCTAGTGTCAGCTGCTCGTTCCACTCCCGCCAGCCGCTCGTTCCACGGTAGTGGAACGCCTTACGGATGTACAGAGGAGAAAAGAAGCTGACTTCCGTCTGAAGCATGAATCAGGTCGAGGATGAAGTCTGCCAACCGAGTATGCAATCCCAAGTCAAATTCATCCATCATAATACTCTTTCTATTCTTGACAACATCAAGAAGGCGTATCAATATCTGAAAAAGTTTTCTGGTACCACTTGATTCTTCTAGATCCAAATCGAACATCACATCTTTGTTGTTACGATGAAATGTCTTAAACTTCAACACGTCAACCAACTTGAATGAAACGTCTCCCTGCCCAGGAACCATCACTGGTGCCGGAATCTGTTCCTTTCGCACTTCTATGTCGGTAATATCCGTGTCACAAACCTCAAGAGCTTTGAGAATTACATCTTTGTAAGTATTGAAACCATCCAGAATCATCATATCGTTTACGTTTACCAATCCCAAAAGGAATTGATTCATAAAATAACGATAGAGTTTCTGTGCGATTTCTTTGTTCATAGAACTAGCCCTGCTCAAGAAGAGGTTCTTATTACTGATGTTCAATACCACATCTGCAGGCTTACTGATACCTCCTGTGCCAAAGCTGTACTTTCCATCTGCATTGCGAACAAATATCTTTGCACGCCTACCGAATGGATAATAGTAGAGACTTTCGGAAATTATCTTTGTCTTTGTTAACTCAAATGAATATTCATACTCAACATTGTCGCAAACAAAATCTATCAGAAAACAACTTGGCTTTTCTTGCCAGCCATCAAATTTGAATGGCTCAAAATTGAATACGACACCTTCATTATTAAGATGTGAATCCAAGATCATTCTACAGCAGAAGTTGATTGCTTTTAGAATATTCGACTTGCCTGAAGCGTTTGGACCAAACAAGCCAAGAGATTTCAAGACAGGAACACCATTCCAGTCTATAACATTATGTCTCAATTCACGAGCAAGCTTAGTATTTATATTAGCTGCCCGAAAATCAATTCTTATTCTATCTCTAATGGAGAAGAAATTCTCAAATTCAATTTTCAGTATCATCAGAACAAGTATTTTGTAGTTTCTCTGCAGAATTAGTCATTTATTTTGATTTTGCATCTAATTAAAGTGTTAAAACTGCATTCTACTATAGCTATTTAACTATTTTATGGAAATAATGCAGCACCAACCAACCATTTACGCATTAGACAATGCATAGGAGCCAAGCGATTGTCAGACAAATGTCAGCATGGAAAAGCCACCTCTGTCATTACATATTCTTACCTTTGCATCAAAAACAAGAACTATGATGCAAATGAAAAGAAATCTCACATTATCATTACTCATCCTATCATCACTGTGCGCTATGGCTCAGAATGAGGACAAGACCATCACGCAAAGCGAGGAGAAGACCATCACTCTCGGCGAGGTAGTGGTGAAAGCTGCAAAGGTTGTCAACAAGATGGATGGAATGGAACTCTATCCCACCGAGGTGCAAAAGAAATCATCGACCAATGGTTATGAAATACTGCAAAAGCTGTCACTGCCCAACATCAAAATCGACGCTGCATCGCATCAAGTGTCTGCCGCCGACAACAAGGGCGAAGTGCAAGTCAGAATCAACGGCATCGTCGTTGGACGCCAAGAGATGCTATCGTTAGACCCGAAGAGCATCGCTCGAATCGATTTCATCAACAATCCCGGCGTGCGCTATGGCGACAACATCGCATACGTCATCGACATCACCACCCGAAGAGCCGACAACGGTTACACCATCGGAACCGACATCACCTCCACCCTCACATCACTTCAAGGTGACGGAACGGTATTTGGCAAGTGGAACAAAGGCAAGAACGAGCTGTCGCTGTCGTATGATTTCAACGGCTACAAGCTGAAAGGAATGCGGAACGAAGAACGTGCCGACTATACGCTTAACGACAGAAACATATACACCATCAGCCGAAACGATATTGCCACACAACGAAAGCAACTAGGGCACGACATCAAACTGACCTACAACTGGATGGATTCCACGGCTTGCGTGTTTCAGGCATCATTGAGCGGTTCGTTCTATCGCACACCCGACAACTACAACATCAAGGACATCTCCGATGGTGACAACCACTACACTGCCACAAGCCGTGAGAGCGGCAATAACAGTTCGCCAGTAGCCGACCTTTACTTCTTCCGTCAACTCACCCCACGGCAGTCGATTACTGCCAATGCCGTAGGCACATACATCTCTACGAAATCCAGTAACTATTACGACGAAGGTACACCTTATCTATATGATGTCAATGGCAAATCAGCATCAATTCTTTCTGAAATCATTTACGAGAATCGCCTCAAGCCTTTCACTCTCTCCACAGGACTAAACTACCGCTTCAAACACATCAAGAACGACTACACGGGCGATGCCGCTGCATTGACAGAAATCAACAACAGCACCACATACGCCTTCGGTGAGATCAAGGGCATGATACGGGCATGGCAATATTCCCTTGGAGCAGGAGCCAGTTACATCCATTATCGCCAAGACACCCATAGCTACGACTACTGGACTTTCCGTCCCAAAGTTAACATGGCATATAGCCTTACACGAGGTATGCAACTCAGTTACTCATTTCAGATGAACGACCGGGTATCTCGAATAGCGATGATAAACGATGCTACCATACGCAACAACAGTATGGAATGGACCGTTGGCAACCCCAATCTGAAGCCAAACCGTGAACTAGAGCACACGATGCAACTCGCATACAACAACGCTCGCCTTCAGACCGACTTCAATGTCTATTACAAGCATTGTATCAAACCGAACATGGCGTTGTATGAACGCACCGACGACAACCGTTTCATCTACACCCAAATCAACCAGAAGGCTATCAACGTATTGCAATCTTACGGTTATGCCAGCTATTGGATAGTACCGGAGAAACTGCAAGTTACGGCATACGGAGGTCTGTATCGCTGCTTCAATTTCGGCAATGACTACACCCACTGTTACACATCGTGGTTCTATGCCGGTAACATCGTGGCATATCTCGGCAACTTCTCCATAGTGGCAGTTGCAGACAATGGCAATCGCTTTCTGGAAGGCGAGAACAAGGGATATAATGGGGGCATCACTGCCTTGCAAGCATCCTATAAACTGCACAACTGGCAATTCAAGTTGACCTGGATGAGTCCGTTCACACCAAGATACAAGCAATACGAATCGGAGATTCTCAACCGAAACCTCCACAAGCATGCCGTCGGTTTCGACAAAGATAGCGGCAATCGGCTCACGCTCAACATTGCTTGGCGCATCAGCCAAGGCAAGAAACGGCAGTCGGCAGAGAAGACCATCAACCTCAACGATTCAGACAACGGCATCATGAAATGAGGAAATACCTATAATAAAGAGGAAAGAGCGTAGTCCCTATCGGCATCATACCGAAAACAAAAAACAGAGGTCATGCCGAGCATACCAACAAAAACGAGTTCGGCGTGATGCCGAACTCGCAAACTTATACATAACATACTTATATATATTCATGGCTTACTCAATATTTTATTGAGAGCGCATAGCCTATCAAGCGTTAGATATATCCCAGTATCAGAGACCGCTGTCTCGATATTCATACTTAAAAAACTATTGCGCCATAGCCATGAGGAGAATTTATTCTGCCACAGGGAAGATGCACAACAGATCGTCCTTAAATTGTGTATTTTGGGGATTTATGTGGCTTCCGTTGAATTCAAAATAATATGGAAAGCCATTGCCTCTATCTGATATGCCATCACACAACCAATAGCTTCCGATTCTTTCTACATAACCTTTAGATGTTTGATACCCTGCCGCAGGGATGAAAAATGTTGCATCTGGATTTTCAAGTTTGTTGTTAAAATTCCAACCGTAATCGTAACTACCTGTTACGTTAAACTCTTTTTTGACGTTTGTTCTTTTTCCTGTGGTCGTAAAACCTGTAAAAGCGTTGCGTTCTGGAACTTTAAATCCTGCTGGACATGGGTCATAAATTGTCTTGACAGATTTGTTTTCATCTGTTGTACCGTCAAAATCCATAGACCATAAGTTGATATTTTCAAAACCAATATCCTGGTACATATAGACTTCATATGGCTTATCTGGATTCTGTATACCATTTGCTATTGATACCTCTTTATCTGTTATGGTTGGGAATTCCGATCTGGAGTACTTGAAAGCATCCTTACGACTATGCTGATAATAGGTAGCATAGGCTTCCGTTTTGTCGATGCCTAATTGTCTTATCTTGAATGTGGCTGACTGCTTCGCTGAAGAAGGTCCATAAGTTTGTTCTACCCTTACCATAACTTCTCGTTCTTTGGATTTCAGCCGCATCGTTTCTTTATAACCAAGTGGTTCCTGAATAAAATCGAATTTCTGTCCTGTTTTGCATGTCACCTCTGTGGTTTTGAGCACATCAGGTTGTGCTATCCACAGATGCCATGACCACATAACTTTTCCATCCTTATCCTTGATTGCGATAACGGTATTCGACTTCTCTATTTTATCTGCAGGCACATCAAAGTTAACATACGAATTTTCTCTGCTACCTGTCACTGTCAAGTTGGTGATAGGTGTACTTTTTGCATCCGTCCATACCATATTGGCAGATTGGGCAGGAGCTGTTGAATTCTGCACATTGATATAAGGAGACTCTATTACCTTGCCCTCATGATCTACGAAATGGCTAAGTATGTATTTTCCGTTTACTGAAGTCTTGTAAGAATGTTCATTAGTCATACCATTCTTTATAGCATTTCCATAAACCAAAGGTATGCAATAGCTACCAGGAGCTGAAATCACATAGCAGTTAGCTGTATGACGATTCATTTTGCCTCCTTGAGTAGAGAGGTCATAAGGAGAGCCTACAGAACCTAATGGCGTGGCAGACTTAAGTTTTTCATTGAGCTCAGGAACCAAGTCTTTTTGATTTGCCGTGATTTCAACCCATCCTTGTTGTGAAGATGTACCTCCATCCCCTTGCAAAAGAGACATGCCTATAAACCATTCAGGCTTTTCTTCAAAGGTATAATTACCATCGCCATTGGCATCATAACCTGTAATTTTCCAGGGTACTGCCTGTTGAGTACCATCTGGAGCCTTTCGATAAGACGTTACATCATAAGTTTTACCTGATGAATAACTTGGAATCTGTGCGTTGCCATTTGCAGTAAGAACATATTCCCAATTAGAATTCTTTTCTGATAGCGAATAGGTAATGGTTGTTCCTTGTTGCCACTTACCTTTGAGCATAGCATTAATGGCAGAACCATCACTGAAAGAAATTACTACAGATACATTTTCAAGATCCTGTGGAATCATGTAAAATGTGTAGTTATCCCCATCGGCACCCGTAAGAATAACATTCTTCTCCTTTGAAGTGCTCACATTCAATCCATCAAGGGTACAGTCACCCGTTTCATTATTAGGAGCCCAATTACCACCATTACCGCTATTATCAACAGGAAGAGTATAGCGACCTTTGGTTTTAGCACCAACGATATCTACCTTAGTAATTGTTTTGTTCCACGATAGGTTTTGTCCCACCTTAAAGTGAATGGCTGTGAGAGCATGATAGAATTTGAGAGGAACAACTGGAGCCTTCTCATAAGGAGCCTCAAACTGCACTATACCCGAGTTGGCAACCAGAAGGTCTTTTTGATTCTTTACATCACCCTCAACCTCAAAATCAACATAGGGAGTGCCCGTATAATTTTTTGGTGAGAGCTTGAGCTTGGCATAGTCGCTTTTTATTTGTGGAGAGATGCCAAAGAATTTACCATAAGGAAATTCTCGCTTCCACACAATCATATTCGTAAGCACACCATCTTTATTGGTTTCTTCGTTGTAAAACCAAGGCTCATTACTGATAGAAGATTCCGTTTCACTGCAATAGCCTAAAGTGCTAAAATTCTCCGTAATAGCTGTAGAGATGTTTGCACGAGTTTGCAAATCAGACTGTTGTACAGGATTCACACCTGCCACTGTTGTTTCTAAAAGACAAACTTCATCAGTTCCATCCACAGACAACTCTTGGGTGGTGAGGTCTTCAATGGCAATTCCTTGCATGGCAAGGTTCTGCACAAAAGCAGCACGACTGATGGTTGCCCCTTCGGCAGCACGTGTCATGGTTTGTTGAGCTTCGTTCTGTATATCTCCAACACCGAATTTCACTGCTACAGAGTTTTTGTTGCCTCCTATGCCTCCATTAGCAAAATCATCATCAGTACAAGAAGCCACAAATCCACAAGTTGCCAGGATTAATAGCACAAAAAGATTTATTCTTTTCATTTTTCTTTTAAATTTTAAATTATAGACTATAATATAAATGATTTTCCCACATCTGCGCAACATACAGCTTATATTATATAAATAAGGTGTATGTTGCGCATGAACATGGAAATGTAACAAGAGATTTAATTGTTACTAAATTCAAGTATACTATTTTTTTAATCAGTCATCCCAAGTAGTCCAGGGATTGAAAGGCTTTGCGCCTTCCAATTCTCCACCTTCGACTTCGCCAGGGGGAACAACTTCAGGCTTCGGAGTTACAACTGGTGAACCTGCTAACAATTGATGTTCCAACCCTACATATGTCACCTCTATTAATGGACGAACATATGAACGTTTCTTAATTACTTGTTCTTTCATTTTCTCCTAACTTGTTAAAAGTTTTACTTATGTACTATTACTCACTAATTTGTTTCTTGCACACTAACCATATCTCATAGCGTATGCTGATATTGAATGTTACTTATACAATTGTATATTCTTATTAATAAGCTTTGTAATTATTACAACATCTATTTCGGCTGCAAAAATAAACAATAATATTTATACAAGTGTTTTTTTTGTTATTAATTGTTAACTTGCATAAATTCTCGTATATTCATCCAAAAAAGGCATAAATGAGACTAAAACTTGATGATTTGCGCAGAGCGGTTACTACGGAAGAATCGAACGATATGGTACAAAATTACCACGAAAAACTAAAAAACAAAGGCAAAGATACGAAGTTTAACCAAAAATATAAGAGGGTGTGTCATAAGTCTATGACATGCCCTCTTTTATATGGATATTTAACATCTTAGAAGCCAGAAGCAACTACTCCGCCCCATAACATGAGTAATTACTAGCAGCATAAAATGAGAGACTAGTCGCACGTTCAACTAGCCTCTCTTCATTTTCGCATACATTTGGTATCGCAAATATGTCGAAAACAATTTAATATTCCTAAGGGAAGCCAGGCATTTTACAGCCTGGCTTCATTCCAGTCTTCACATGTATTCCTGAAGCCTTTATTTTTAGGGTGGTAAAGCTCCGATCCACCATTTGCAAAGTGAAATTTATCAACCCATTAGGATTTGTTATATCATCCGGTAAGGATTCGTTTTTTAAACTGATGCAAAGATAGCTCCATATCCCTATACTTCCAAATTATCTTCCCCAATCACCCCATTTTGTAACATTCATTATATCAATAGTTCGTTAATAATTCA
>FR893194.1 GCA_000436035.1 Prevotella sp. CAG:732
CATTTTCGCTTGATTTTTAATGTTAAACTTATGTGATGGATTTCTTATCCGTAATGGATATTTAAATCCTTTTCATTCATGAATTTGCAAATCTGCTGCAAAGATACGCTTTATTTTGCACTTTTGCAAAGAAAAGGGAAATAATTTTCATTTGAGGTCACAAATAGTGAACACAAGAGCCTTGTCATTTGTCATTGGTAAGTAAAAAATAAGCAAGGGTGAAAGTTTTTTCATTTTTTTGTTGGAAAAACAGATAAATGTTGTATCTTTGCAGCAGACTCGTAAGGGCATCTGATTCAAAAGATACAAGTTATGAAAGATATGTTGACATTGAGCAAGGAGAGATTCTCCGCTCGTAAGTTTACGGCTGAAGCCGTGAGCGAGGATGATTTGAAGTATGTGTTGGAGTGCGTGCGCATGGCTCCTTCGGCTTGCAACAAGCAACCATGGAAGTGGCTGGTGGTGAAGTCGGATGAGGCGAAGGGAAAGCTCCAGGAGTGCTATGACAGAGAGTGGTTTAAGACCGCTCCGATGTATATCGTGGGAATGCGCAACAAGCAGGAGAACTGGGTGCGCAAGGAGGACAACAAGCCTCACGGAGACATCGATGTTGCCATTGCCACTGAGCACCTTTGCCTGAGTGCTGCTGAACGAGGTTTGGGTACTTGCTGGGTTTGCAATTACGACCCTCAGAAGATGCACGAGTATTTCGAGCAGGGCGAGAGGGCTGACTTCGAGGCGGTGGTCATCGTTCCTATCGGGCATATCGCCGAGGATTGTCCTCATGCTGAGAAGAAGCGAAAGGAATTGAATGAGATAGTCGAGGAGATTTAATATTCTCGCCATGTAGATATAAAAAGCCCCGATGATGTTTCTTTATATCATCGAGGCTTTTTTAGTGTTTTCTTTAGATTTGTTCAGAAGAGCAAAGGTCCATTTCCCTTTCCGATATGGGCGTTTGCTCCTTTTTGTATTCCTTCAGCCAAGAGCTGTTTGGCTAGGGAAATGGCGGTGACGAGGTCGTTGCCTTTCACCAGATAGGAGGCGATGGCGGAAGAAAGGGTGCAGCCTGTGCCGTGGAGATTGTGGGTGGCAATCTTCTTCGTTGGGAAACGATGTGATTCGCCTGTGGTCGAATAGAGAATGTCTGCTAGATCTTCGCCTTCGGCATGGCCGCCTTTCACGAGGAAACTTGTGCCATATTTTAGAG
Organism: Prevotella sp. CAG:732; assembly: GCA_000436035.1. Classification (GTDB taxonomy): domain Bacteria; phylum Bacteroidota; class Bacteroidia; order Bacteroidales; family Bacteroidaceae; genus Prevotella. Next base: position 1,211 of record FR893194.1, read on the forward strand.
GAAGCAAGGAATTATTGTATTTGGCATCTTTAGATGCAAGGTTCGTTTCTCCCTGCTTTTCTAAGATCTTTCTTTGTCCTTTTTCAGAATCCGATTCTTTCCCATTCTCATGATCCAATGCTTGAATCGTTTTCTTGTCTCTGTTAGATTCTCTTTCTTTCTTTTGCCTCATCAGAAGCTCTGCCTCTGGAAGGTTGGGCGTGACAAGGGTGCAGAGAGGAAGGAGTTCCTCGCAAACGACCTGGATGCACTCTTCCTCCATCAGTCGATGGCCGCTCGTGGAAATCATCACGGGGTCGTAAATGACGGTAAGGTTCTTGGGGGATAGTTTCCTAGCATCTTTGGCAAGACTCTCTTTATAGTCTTTCAGCGTGTCGGCAATGACGTGAGCGATGGCGGCATTCGGCACCATTCCAATCTTGACGGCGGTGATGTGCAGGTCGGACAAGACGGCATCCAACTGGCTCTTGACGACCTCTGCCGGAACTGGCATCACTCCCTTCACTCCGAGCGTGTTCTGACTGGTGATAGCAGTGATGACGGTTGCCCCATAAACACCTACTTTGGTCATCGTCTTGAGGTCTTGTTGAATGCCTGCACCTGCAGATGAGTCAGAACCGGCAATCGTCAGTGCCACAGCGTCTTGTGGATGCGATACGTTCTTCCACGCATCTCCCAAAATCATACCTCCTCCAAAGCCCATTCTCAGCACATCATCTATCTTGTTGAAGGTGACTCCACCTAGCGCAAAAACCTTCTTGGCGATGATGCCAACACGCCTTGCTTCCTCGATTTCGGTGGAAGAGAATGCGGCGTGATAGCCTTGCTTCGAGATGGAATCGAAGATGGGAGAAAGGGAGACGTAATCACACTTCTCCTTCCATTCCTTCACTTCCTCCAATGAATGGCAACTCTTGCTCACGCTTCCTTCCCAACCCATAGGTGGTTGAGGGTTGCGACCATTGAGATGAACGCCATGTAGGTGGTATTTCATCGCCAATTCGTGATGGTCGTGGAGCACGAGGCGAGGGTAGTATTCACTAGGAATCGACATGATGAGCCTTTCCAACTCCTCAGCCTTGGATTCGGGCTTGCGGATGTGGATGAGGTCAACGGACGAATGGAGGAGCTGAACGATTTGTTCTGCCTCTCCATCGAAGAAATAGGGAAGTGTGATTACGATGGTCATAATTTCTATTTTTCTGCGAGTTTTCCAAAGAAGTCGAAGGAAGCATCCCAGTCTTTCCAAACAGGCTCACGTCCCAACTCCTTCAGGCGAGCGTTGATCACCTTGGCGGTTCGCTCATCACTTACAGTAAACTGCTCAAGTGCCTGAGGGTAAGTGTGGTAGCCACCAGGATTTACTTTTGACTCAGCCGACATGGTGGTGACACCGAGGGTCGCCATATTGTCACGGATGATGGCTGGCTCACGAGTAGAATAAGAGATATCCACATCGTGGTCGAAGATGCGCATGGCGAAAGTAGCCTGGGCAAGTTCCTTGTCAGTCATATAGCAGTTTGGTTGGAAACCCTCGTTCTGAGCCGGACGCATGCGAGGGAAGTTGACGCTGTACTTGGTGCGCCAGTAGTGCTTCTGGAGATAACGCAAGTGGTAAGCCATCATGGTGACATCGGTGCGCCATTCCTTCTCCAAACCGATGAGCACGCCCATGCCGATACTGTGAACACCAGCCATACCCATTCGGTCGAAGCCATCGCAACGCCACTCAAACTTGCTCTTCATGCCACGTGGGTGATAGAGTTTGTAGTTGTCACGATGATACGTCTCCTGAAAACAGATGACACCGTTCATGCCATGGTCGGCAAGCGTTTTGTAGTCCTCGGTGGAGAGAGGCATCACCTCAATCTTCACATTTGAGAAGTACTTCTTGGCGATGTCGATAGCCTTGGCGAGGTAAGGAGTGCCAGCCTTGGCAGGGTTCTCGCCCGTGACGAGGAGGATGTTCTCGAATGGAGCCAACTGCTTGATTGCCTTGTACTCGTTCTCTATCTGCTCAGGGGTGAGGATGGTACGAGCCATTGGGTTCTCACGATGGAAACCGCAATAGACGCAGGAGTTGGAACAAGAATTGGTGATATAGAGAGGGATGAACATCGACATCGTCTTGCCGAAGCGCTCCTCTGTGTATTTACGTGAGAGTCGGGCCATCTGCTCTAGGAATGGTTCGGCTGCTGGTGAAAGCAATGCCATGAAGTCGTTGACATCGCAATGGTCTTTGGCGAGGGCACGGCGCACATCGTTGGCTGTCATACTGGCGATGCGCTGGGTGGTCTCCTCCCAACTGATATTCTTTAATTCGTCGCTAAACATTTTTACTTAATCCTATTTTGTGTAAGTTCCTTGGGTTGCGGAACTTACTTGTTCCTTTTCGTGCAAGGTTTGTAGGCGTACTCCCGGATGGAAGTAATCGATGGATGTTCGCCGCAAAGCTCGCACTTGTTGTTTTTGTTGATGTCAAATCGTTGCCACATCGTCGTGAGCGCATCGACCGTGAGTAGGGTATTGGTGAGTGGCGTTCCGATGCCCGCCAAGCACTTGATGGCTTCATTGGCTTGCACGGTACCCACCATGCCTGCCAACGAACCGAGCACGCCCACCATCGAACAGGTTTCTACCTCTGCCATAGCTGGTGGCTCAGGGAAGATGCAACGATAGCAAGCCGTTCCTGGCTGATGCGTCATCACCTGTCCGCCATATCGGTTGATGCCTCCTATCGTGAACGACTTGCCGAGCATCACGCAGGCATCGTTCACCAGGTACTTGGACGAGAAGTTGTCCGTGCCTTCCACCACGAAGTCATAGTCTCGAATCAAGTCCAAGGCATTGTCCTCGTTGAGGAATATCTCGTGCTTGATGATGTTGACATCGGGATTCATGGCTTTCAGGCGCTTCTCTGCCACGTCGATCTTGAGTTGTCCCACATCGGAAGTGGTGTAGAGTATCTGGCGTTGCAGATTGGTGGATGATACGAAGTCGCCATCCACCAAACCGATGGTTCCGACGCCTGCCGCAGCAAGATACATGGAGGCTGGTGAACCTAGTCCACCAGCGCCCACGATGAGCACCTTGCTTTGGAGCAATCTCTGCTGTCCCTCCTTGCCAAATCCATCGAGGATGAGGTGGCGGTTGTAACGTCGCTTCTGTTCTGAAGTTAGGTCATTCATTATTTCTTATATTTTCTCAAGTCGTGTGTCAACTTAGCGGCACAGAAGTTAGGACCGCACATCGTGCAGTATTCGCCCTCGGTGTGTCCTGCCTCCTCGAAATACTGGAGTGCCAACTCTGGGTCGAGCGAGAGGTGGAATTGGTCGCGCCAGCGGAACTCGAAGCGAGCTTTCGACAAGGCGTTGTCACGGATGGTAGCGCCTGGATGTCCCTTCGCCAAGTCGGCGGCATGGGCGGCTATCTTGTAGGTGACCACACCTGTGCGCACGTCATCCTTGTTAGGCAAGGCGAGATGCTCCTTCGGGGTGACATAGCAGAGCATGGCGGTTCCGAGCCAAGCGATCTGTGCGCCACCGATGGCGGAAGTGATATGGTCGTAGCCTGGGGCGATGTCGGTGACGAGCGGACCGAGAGTGTAGAATGGAGCCTCATGGCAATGGTCGAGCTGACGCTCCATATTCTCCTTGATCTTCTGCAATGGCACGTGACCTGGACCTTCGATGAAAGCCTGCACGTTCTTGTCCCATGCGCGAGTGACGAGTTCGCCCATCGTGTCGAGTTCGGCAAACTGTGCCTCGTCGTTGGCATCAGCGATACAACCCGGACGCAAGCCATCGCCCAAGGACAATGCCACGTCATACTGAGCCACGATGTCGCAGATGTCGTCGAAGTGCTCGTAGAGGAAACTTTCCTGGTCGTGGTAGAGGCACCACTTGCTCATGATGCTACCGCCACGGCTCACGATGCCACAGAGACGCTTGTCGGCGAGATGCACGTTGTGACGACGGATGCCAGCATGGATGGTGAAGTAATCGACTCCTTGCTCACACTGTTCGATGAGTGTGTCACGATATACCTCCCAACTGAGGTCTTCCACCTTTCCGTTCACCTTTTCCAAGGCTTGGTAGATAGGCACGGTTCCTACAGGTACAGGACAGTTGCGCACAATCCATTCGCGAGTCTCGTGGATGTTGTCGCCAGTGGAGAGATCCATCAGCGTGTCGCCGCCCCATTTGCAAGACCATACCGCCTTATCCACTTCCTCCTCGATGCTGGATGTGGTGGCAGAGTTGCCGATGTTGGTATTGATTTTCACCAAGAAGTTGCGTCCGATAATCATCGGCTCGCTCTCAGGGTGATTGATGTTGGCTGGCAGAACGGCACGTCCTCGTGCAATCTCATCACGCACGTATTCAGGAGTGATGTGGGTCTTGATGCCCAACTCCTCGCAGTTCATGTTCTCACGGATGGCAACGTATTCCATCTCCGGAGTTACGATGCCTGCCTTGGCGTATGCCATCTGGGTGATGTGCTTGCCAGCCTTGGCACGGCGAGGCAACTGGATGTGCTCGAAGCGAAGGTGGTCGAGCGAGTGGTCGGCGAGTCGCAGCTTGCCATACTCGCTGGTTACCTCGGCGAGCTGTTCGGTATCGTCACGGTCTAGAATCCACTGCTCACGCATGCGAGGCAAACCTTTCTTGAGATCCACCTGATAGTTAGGGTCGCTGTAAGGACCACTGGTGTCATAGATAAACACAGGAGCATTCGGTTCGGTATGAGGAATGCCACGCTCATCCTTCACGACGGTAGGGGTGAGGTTGACCTTGGTCATTCCGACTTGGATGTTAGGGAAGCGTTTTCCCTGCATATACGCCTTTTCTCTCTTGGCGTAGGCTTTGTTATCGTTTGGCATAATGTTTCAAGTGAAGAGATAACACCTCTTCATTGTAATGATTAACTATTAATTCTTAACTATTAATTCTTAATTATTTAAGAATGCGGTGAGTGGCGAACTAGCCTCGGCACAATCGCTGATGGCTCCCAGTCCAGCCTCGTAGGCACGGCGACCGCAGATGACAGCCTCCTTGAATGCCTTCGCCATTTCTACAGGGTCGCCTGCTACGGCGATGGCGGTGTTGACGAGACAAGCGCTGGCGCCCATCTCCATCGCCTCGGCTGCATGGCTAGGGGCACCGATGCCGGCATCCACTACTACTGGTACAGTAGCTTGCTCAATGATGATCTGCAGGAAGTCTTTCATGCGCAAACCCTTGTTGGTGCCGATAGGTGCGGCGAGTGGCATCACGGTAGCTGCTCCAGCCTCTTCCAAGTGCTTGCAGAGGGTAGGGTCTGCCTGGCAATATGGCAATACCACGAAACCGAGTTTCACGAGCTTCTCAGTTGCCTTGAGGGTCTCGATGGAGTCTGGCAAGAGATAGCGTGGGTCTGGGTGAATCTCCAGTTTGAGCCAGTTGGTGCCGAAAGCCTCACGAGCCATCTGTGCGGCGAAAACAGCCTCCTCGGCATCACGTACTCCACTGGTGTTAGGGAGCAACTGGATGTTAGGGTTCTGTACGATGTGGGCGAGGAGGTCGTCCTGCTTGTCTTCCAGTTCGATGCGCTTCATAGCGACAGTTACCATCTCGGTCTCAGATGCCTTGATGGCGTCAGCCATGAGATTGTTGTTGTTGAACTTTCCTGTTCCGAGGAAAAGGCGTGAGTTGAACTCGCGTCCTGCGATTACTAACTTTTCCATTGTTGTTTGTATTTGTTTTTGGTTTTGAATTTCTTGTTTATTCGTGTGCAACTTCTCCTTCTATCGCTTTGAGAATCAGTGCGGTTTCTTCTACGGGGTTCTCTGCGTTGAGGATGGTTCCGCTGAGGGCGATGCCCGTTACGCCGGTCTTCATGATGTCGGGGATGTCGGGGATGGTGATGCCGCCGATTGCTACAATCGGGAGAGCTTCTTTCATCCCATCGATGATGTGGCGATAGCCCTCCAAACCGAGGATGGGAGAGAGTCGTTGCTTGGTGGTGGTATAGCGGAATGGTCCGCATCCGATGTAGTCGGCACCAGCTTTGGCGTGTGATATGACATCCTCCAAAGTGTTGGCAGTGCCACCGATGATAAAGCCATCGCCTAGGATTTGGCGAGCCTCTTGGATAGGCATGTCGTTCTTGCCCAGGTGGACACCATCTGCATGGAGTTCCTTCACCAGTTGTACTCGGTCGTCGATGATGAAGGTGGCATCAGCCTCCTTGCACCATTTCTGTACCTCGATGGCGATAGGTCTCACCTCGTCGTCGGTGGCATCCTTCATGCGAAGTTGTATCCAACGGCATCCTCCCTCCAGTGCCATCTTGATTCCATCGAGATAGGAATAGCGGTCGTTGAAGTGGGAGATGAATTGGAATCGGCTATGATGAAATAATTTCTTTTGCATAGTTTTATGGCGTTAGCCTTCATTATACATTATTCATTATAATTTATACATGATCTCATCATCCTCCACAAAACGCCTTGATGATGACGATGTCTGCTCCCTCTGCGATAGGCGTCTGCTCCCAGTCATTGCGAGGTACCATGGAGTTGCTGATGGCGATGGCGACACCCTTGGCTGGAAGGTTGAGCTCCTCTGCCAGTTGTTTCACGTTGAGAGCTTGTGTCTCAGTTTCCTTGTTGTTGATGTTTACTTTCATAAAGCATTTCCTTTTTGTTATAACCTATAAAATCTCACGGAAATGCTTCTGGTGAAAGCAGTCAGAAAAGAAAAAACCCCTAATCCAGGCGATTGACATGGAATAGGGGCTTCTTCTTTTCCCTTCGGTAATATCATATCTCCCTGCGTCAGCATTATCTGCATCAGGTTCAATGGGTATCATCTCAGCCGATTCTCTCAGCACCCCGTGATTTTTCGTTTGCAAATGTAATGATAATATCGGAAAGTCGTATCAAAGGGGCGATTCTTTTAGTGTATATTAACATAAGCGCATGGGTGGAAGCGAATTGCGCTCATTTCGTAAAATGAACGTAACGCTTTTGTCATAAGATGCCCGTACCTTTGCACCCGAAATTCAAAATGTATTCAGAATTGGGGTACAGAAGAAGGAAATATTAAACTTACAGACAAAAGGTAATGAAAAAGAATGTTTTAAGCGTTGCATGGGTAGCAGCCTTGTTGATGGCAAGCACCTTCGTCCATGTGGCAAATGCACAAAACGCAAAGGCTCCTGTTGCTTGGGGCGTAGAGAATAGCACTGTCAAGTGCCTGGTGCAACCCAGTAATTTAACTCAACGTGACTACGCCAGTCGTGGTACTTGGGAAACGCTCAAAGGCGAAATCACCCTCTATATGGCCAATGACCTCGGTCGCAATGGCTATTATGACCAGAAGCCTATCGCCGAACTGATGGGCGAGATGGCGGGTACAGTAGATCCTGAGTGTGTCATTGCCGCTGGCGACATCCATCACTTCAATGGTATCGTATCCCTCCAAGACCCTTTGTGGATGACCAACTATGAGTTGATATATTCTCATCCTGACTTGATGATAGACTGGTTTCCTGTATGTGGCAACCATGAGTATCGTGGCAACACGGATGCCTTCTTGCACTATGGACAAGTAAGCCGCCGATGGATGATGCCTGCTAAGTATTACACCAAGGTTTTCAATCGCAAGAATACTTCTGTTCGTGTTGTCTTCCTCGACACTGCACCTCTCATCGACAAATACCGCAATGATTCGGAGACCTATCCAGACGCATGCAAGGAGGATATGCAAGCTCAGCTCTCATGGCTTGACGAGACTTTGAAGAACGCTAAGGAAGACTGGGTGATTGTGGTAGGGCATCATCCTATTTATGCTGACACGGAGAAGAGCGAGTCAGAGCGAATTGATATGCAGAAGCGAGTGATGCCTATCCTCCATAAATATCATAATGTGGCTATCTATGCTTGCGGACATATCCACAACTTCCAGCACATCAAGAAGCAGGGTGACAACATCGACTACGTAGTCAACACCTCTGCCTCGCTAGCTCGTCCTGTGAAACCTATCGACGGAACCGTGTTCTGTAGCTCGGCTGATGGTTACGCTGTATTTACGGTCGATAAGAAGCAACTCCGTATGTCGATGATTGACAAGGATGGCAACATCATCCATGAGATTATGAAAACTAAGTGAAGAGTGAAGATATGAACAAGATTTTACTGAGTGCGGCACTCATGGCGAACGTCTTAGCCATAAATGCCCATACACTCGATGGTATTGTAAAGGATAACAAGACGGGCGAGCCACTCATCGGTACAGTGGTGAGAGTCAAGGAATTGCCCAACGTGAGTACTACCACCGGACTAGATGGTAGTTTTACCCTCCATGAGCTACCTGACAAAGGAAAGTTTACCCTCATCATCTCTTATATGTCTTATAAGACCAAGGAGATGGTGGTGGATGTAGCCAAGGATTATGGCAATGGTTCTGCCAAGGACAACAAGCAGGGTAAGGAATCTCAACTCATTATAGACTTGGAAGAGGATGCCAAGCAACTCGGTGAAGTTGTCGTAACCGGTCATAAGGAATATCATAGCGACCGTAGCGCCATCGACTTGGAGAAGAATGCTGGTACGGTGCTCAATGTGATGAGTCAGCAGAGCATTCAACTATCTCCTGATGTCAACGTGGCGAGTGTGCTTCAGCGTGTGTCGGGTGTGACGATGGAGCGTGATGCCTCTGGCGAGGCAACTTACGCCATCCTTCGAGGTATGGACAAGCGATATAACTATACGTTGGTGAATAGTGTGAAGATTCCATCTCCCGACGATAAGAACCGTTATGTTCCACTGAACATTTTCCCTTCCGACTTGATGGATCGCCTTGTGGTGTCGAAGTCACTGACAGCTGATATGGAGGGTGATGCAGCAGGTGGAGTGGTAGATATGGTGATGAAGGATGCGCCTTCTCATTTCCAGCTTCAGGCGAATGCTGCCATCGGATATAGCGACTATTTTATGAAAGATGGTCGTGACTATCTATCTTCCAATCGTGGAGATTTCACCAAGAAAGCTCCTTACGAAGCTTTTGGCAAGGACTATAAGGCAAGTATGTCTGATTTCAAGAATGGTCCTACACAAGTAAGTCGTCATTCCTTGCCTGCCCCTAACTTTATCGGAGGCCTTGGCATAGGCAATCGCTTTTGGGAAGACCGCCTGGGCGTAATGTTGGCTGGTAGCATCCAGAATATCTTCCGTGGAACAGAACGTACTTACAATAGCGTGAAAATGGCATCTGGCGAACAAGCGATGTATATCAGCAGTCTCCAGCACCGTTATTATAGTATTCACGACCTCACAGCAGGACTCCATGCCAAGTTGGATTTGACACTCGGCAACCACAAGTTGGAGTGGTACAATATGTATGTGAACACCAACTCGAAGGGCATCAGATACAATAATAGCATCAATACGGAGTACATCTCTTCCGACACCTATACGCAGGATGATGAGACCCGTTCACTTTCACAGACACAGAGCATCTTTGCCACCCATCTGAAAGGTACGCATCATCTCACGAAAGACTTTACCGTAGATTGGTCAGGGTTATACTCAGAAGCAACTGAGAAAGCCCCGGACAGGGTGTATCTCACGCTCACGAATACTGTGCAGAGCGAGGAGGGCAGTTCGTTATGGAATGGTGACAAGACCATCGTGAAGACTCAACCAAAGGATATGGAACGCCGTTTCCAACACAATGATGATAAGGACTTGGCTGGCTACATCAACCTATCATACGATACCCATTTCGGTGATGCCTTGGATGCTTTGTGGAAGGCTGGCGCACAGTATCGCCGCAAGGAACGCAACAACCGATATTATTCTTATATCTTCGGTCCAAGCAATATCTCCCAACGCTTGGATGGCAATGGCTTCGACCAGTTTGCCGCCATCGATTGGACCTGCAAGACTCCATATTCTCAAGCTTCCCAACTCAATTATGATTCCAAGGAACATATTGGCGCAGCCTACGCCATGGTGACCTTGAAGTCTGAACTAGGCGAAGTGAATGTAGGTTTTCGTGCTGAGCACACCAACCAAATCTATACCATGCTCCAGAAGTTCCGCAACATGGGACAAGTGGGCGAGCAGAGCTATTGGGACTATCTTCCGTCAGCCTCCATCAAATGGACGCCAACCGCAAAGATGAACGTTCGTCTTTCCTATTATCGTTCCATCAATCGCCCCGGATTCTATGAGATTGTACCTTATCAGATTATGGGCGAGGAATATATGGAGAAAGGAAATCCTGATTTGAAACGTGCCCGTATCGACAATATCGACTTGCGCTGGGAATGGTTCCCTAGCAAGACCGAGCAGATTCTTGCAGGTGTATTCTATAAATACTTGAAAGACCCTATTGAACAAGTGTTTGTGACATCTGATGGCAAAATAGGCAGTGGCGCTGATGCTTATTATATGCCCGACAACTTGGGTAATGCCAAGAACATGGGTTTTGAGATAGATGTCATCAAGTATATCCGCCACTTTGGCGTGAAGGCGAACTATACCTATACTCACTCTGAGATTACCACCTCGAAGCGTGAGTATCAAGAGGGAAGTGCTGAATACAAGACTGGTGTCACCCAGACTCGTCCTTTGGTGAACCAAGCACCTCATACCGCCAACCTCTCTTTGCTCTATAAGGACACCGAGAATGGATGGAATGGACAGTTGGCTGCATCCTATACAGGCACGAAGTTAGCCCTTGTTTCTCCTTTCAAGGATGCCGACCAATGGGACAAGGCGATGTTTGGACTCGACCTCAGTGCCGAGAAGCAATTCAAGAATGGTCTATCCATCTTCTTGAAAGCCAACAACCTGCTCAATGCCAAGCGTGAGCGTTATCTCAAGACGGTGAACGAGAGTAACCTCCAGTATGAGGGACAGAAGAGCGACAAGACCATTGTGGGAACCTACCAATATGGCAGAACTTTCCTCTTGGGAGTGAGATACAAACTTTAATTAAAATCAAAGAAATGAAAAAGATAAATACTTGGGCGTGTATGCTGGCAATGGCAGCTACCACCGCCATATTCACAACTTCATGTGAGAATGATAACATCAATCCATACGACTATGCCAACAATGGAAACAATCAGGAAAACCAAGGTTCTACGGATGCCTTCAAGACCGACCTTGCCGAATACCCAAAAGGGTCTTTGGTATGGACCAAGGACACTACCTTGTCGGAGAGCGTGGAGATACCTGTGGGTACATCGCTCTATATTGAGCCAGGTGTTACCATCACTTGCAAGAGCGAGGTGCAAGTGCCTGTGGAAATCGTGGTCTTAGGTAATCTCTATTGCATGGGTACGGCGGAGAAGCCAGTCACCATCACTTCAGATACCAAGAAGCCTGCCGACTGGGGTGGCATCATCTGTGGATATAACTCAGAGGAGGTGGTACTCAACCATGTCGATATTGCTTACGCTGGAGCGACTCCAACTGAGTCTTCAGCTTCTTTCCAAAACAAACTCTTCAAGACCACTATTGATGGCGGTGTTCCTGCCTTCCATTTCTGCAATGTAAATGGCAAGTTTGTGATGGCAAACAGCTATTTCCATGACAACTATAACGACCAGACGTATTTTACAGGAGGGCAGGGCGTTATCATCAACAACATCTTCGCAGATAGTGGCAATGCTGCTGATGGCGGAGAGGCTGTCAACGTGAAGTCGGGTTGCAAGCTCGATGTAGCCAACAACCTCATCTATAATGCTTGTACCAATGCTCTTAAACTCTCTAACGCAGGTAATAGTGAGACAGTGCCTTTGACAGAAATGACCGTCTATAACAACACGATTGTGAATTGTGGATGGCGTCGCTCCAAGAACAAGAAGGGGGGTAGTATCTGGGTAGAGAAAGCGGCTCGTCCTGTGCTAGTCAACAACCTGATTTATGACTCTCGCTTTGGTCTGAAGCAGCCTAAGGAAGATGGTGTTGATATGCAAAACAGCCGCTTGACTCCAAACTATTATTTTGCATCTACCGAGACTGGTGTTACTCAGATGGCTAAGGATGCTAGCCTTGGCATCTGGTGGGATTCAGATATCCATAGCACAAAGGCAGGTGAGGGGAATCCACTTTTCAAGAACTTCACACAGACTCCGAAAATCAATATCAACTGTGAGGTGGATGACCCTGAGGAAGGTGCACCTATGGCATACGATAAGAGTTGGGATTTCTCTTTGGCTGCCAATAGTCCTGCATTGAAGGGTGGTGTAATAGACTTCTCTCGCATCTTTCCATCAGGTTTGGCATTCTTTGGCATGAAGAAGGTTCTCTTCCTTGATTCAGTCAATGATCAGAATTATTACTTTACCACTCCATTGCCAAGTGTGAAGTTTGGCAGGAACTAGTGGATGACAGTAATGACAATTACAGTAATATCCTTGATATGGTTACAAGCCGTATCGCACCTAAGTTTGCTCACCTCGCCTTCGAGGTTCCTGGAGAGAATAGCTCCAATGAGTGGCTGGAGCCAGTGACTGATGAGGAATATAATAAGTTGAAGTAAATTCTCATTTCCGTTAGAATCGGAAATTGAATCGGGGAGGGATATAAAAACGTCGGGAGGTTTTTATAAAAAAGTCCCGATGTTTTTTCAAAAAAGTCCCGAGGAATTTTAAAATCTATCGTGGCGCTATGATTCTTGCGTTACGAGAAAAATAAAGAGGGCCAAGTTTTAGCCCTCTTCTTTAATATGTAAACGGATCTAGAGATGCATCCTATGATGCGAGGATGATCTCTGCGATGATCTCTGCTGCCTTGCCTTCGAAGACCTTCATGTCGGTAATCTCCACGTAGTTGAAGTTCACGAAACGGAGAAGTTGAGTGGCAAGGAATTGCTTGTCGTCTGAGAGGCAAATGTCCAGGCGATAGTTGCCGATGCTTGACTTCTTGATGTCCTTGGCAGGAACGCCCACCTCGACAAGTTTCTCAGGAGAGGTGAGGAGGGTGTCTTCGAGCAGTTTGCCGTTGCTGGCATCATACTCGTTCTGGATGATGTGTATCTTGCTGTTGGTCTTCTGATATGTCATGCTGGTGCTGAGACCGAAGAAGCATTTCTTGATTTCTACTTGTGGGAGGACTTTGAAAGCCGCTGCCATCTCTAAATGATTGATATTAGCCATAATTCTTTTTGATTTTTAGAAATAAACATCTGTCCCATCTTCACGGAGGAAATGGGTAAACATAGGGGTGTAAAAATAGGAAGCGGGTATGGCTAACACCTGAGATGCCTCAAGCAAATGACATAATACTTGCTTGCGACATCAAAGTGGAAAGGTGCCGTCTCCTGGCGTGCCCTTCCACCAAACTGGGTGAAAAGAGTGTGATAGAACTTGTGATAATATGGCAACTTGTTACCCTGCCCATGGCTGGGAGTCAGCCAGGTGGGAACAATTCTCTGGGGACGACAGTTGCACACACGATATACATTGGAGGCATCGGTGAGCACGGCATCATGGCTGTTCTCCTTCTGCTCCACCTTCTGCAACTTGTCATTCCTCTGGGTGGATGCCGCAGACATCGTGCCATGACCTCCGAAGGCCATGGAAACGATGAGCATGATGAGGAATAACAAATGTTTCACCTTATAATATATATTAATAGAAGGATAGATGTATGTCTATATAATAACGTCTATCGGAAATCTTATTCTTCTGGAAGTGTAATCTCGCCTGCGAGCGATTGTTCCAACTTCTGTCTTACAATCTTGTTGTCGGCATATCTGCCTTGGAGATACATCAACTTGGTGACGGCAGCCTCCACAGTACTGTCTCGACCACTGATGACGTGGGAGAGTTTCAGCTGGAATCCCGCTCCGTATCTCTCCATCTCCACGCATCCCGTGAGACACTGGCTGATGTTGATGATGTTGACACCTCGATGAGCGGCTTGGTCGAGCAGTCGCATGATCCAAGGAGCGTGAGGTGCGTTGCCGGAGCCGTAAGTTCGCATCACGATGCCTCGCAAGGAAGGCGATTCCAAGACATGGCGTACGATGCCATCCTGGATGCCTGGGAAGAGGCTGAATACGATGACGTTCGGATCGAGCTTGAGGTGAGGCACCATCGGCTTGCTGTAGTCGGGAGTCAAGATGTGGTGCTCGTGGAATACGAAGTTGATGCCGACATCGCAGAGGTGCGGATGGTTGAATGAGTCGAAGGCATGGAATCCCTCGGCATTGATCTTGGTGGTGCGATTGCCTCGGAGCAACTTGCCGTTGAAGAAAATGCACACTTCTGGCACCATCGGCTTGCCATCGGCATTCTTGAGCGAGGCAATCTCGATGGCTGTCATCATGTTCTCCTTTCCGTCTGTGCGAAGTTCGCCGATAGGAAGCTGGCTACCCGTGAGGATGACCGGCTTGGTGAGGTTCTCAAGCATGAAGGAGAGGGCGGAGGCGGTGTAAGCCATCGTGTCGGTGCCATGTAGGATGACAAAGCCGTCGTAATCGTCATAATTGTTGGAGATGATACCTACGATTTCAGCCCATCTCATCGGGTCCATGTCGCTGGAGTCGATGGGTGGGTCGAACTTTCTGACGTCGATGTCCGCCTGAATCAACTGAAATTCTGGCATGGAAGAGACGAGGTGATTGAAGTCGAGAGGCTCCAATGCGCCCGTGATGGCATCCTTTCCCATACCGATGGTACCTCCTGTATAAATGATGAGTATTCTTGGTGTTGTCATCTTGCTTTTATATTAATGTGTATTAATTCGAGTGCAAAAATAGCAAAAAAAAATCTAGTATGAAAAAATCTTGCATTTTTTTTCGCTTAATACAAAAAGAAATGTTACTTTTGCAACCGATTTAATAAAAATACTAAGTTGTTATGGTAAAAATCACATTCCCAGACGGTACTGTTCGTGAGTATGAACAGGGCGTTACTGGCTTACAAATCGCCGAGAGCATCTCACCGGCTCTCGCTCGCAACGTTGTATCTTGCGGTGTCAATGGTGAGACTGTAGAGTTGAACCGTCCTATCAATGAGGATGCAAGTGTAGAACTTTATAAGTTTGAGGATGAGCAGGGCAAGCATACGTTCTGGCACACATCCGCCCACTTGTTGGCAGAGGCACTCCAGGAGTTGTATCCTGGCATCCAGTTCGGATTCGGTCCAGCTGTGGAGAGTGGCTTCTTCTACGACGTGATGCCTGCACCAGGTCAGGTCATCTCAGAAAACGACTTTGCCAAGATTGAGGCTAAGATGATGGAACTTGCCAAGAAGAACGAGCCTGTGGTTCGCAAGGAGGTATCTAAGGCTGACGCTTTGAAGGAATTCAAGGCTGACGGTCAGGAGTACAAGTGCGAGCACATCGAGCAGGACTTGGAGGATGGCACCATCACTACATATACCCAGGGCAATTTCACCGACCTTTGCCGTGGTCCTCACTTGATGAACACTGGCTTGATCAAGGCAGTGAAGATCACCAGTGTGGCTGGCGCATTCTGGCGAGGTGATGCTAAGCGTGAGCAGATGACTCGTATCTATGGTATCAGCTTCCCTAAGAAGAAGATGCTCGATGAGTACTTGGTTGTCCTCGAGGAGGCTAAGAAGCGTGACCACCGCAAGATAGGCAAGGAGATGGAACTCTTCATGTTCTCTGAGCGTGTGGGCAAGGGCCTTCCTATCTGGTTGCCAAAGGGTACACAGTTGCGCCTTCGCCTTCAGGAGTTGCTCCGTAGCCTCTTGAAGCCTTACAACTACCAGGAGGTCATCACCCCAGGTATCGGTGGCAAGAGCCTCTACGTAACTTCTGGTCACTATGCTCACTATGGCAAGGATGCTTTCCAGCCTATCCACACTCCAGAGGAGGATGAGGAGTACATGTTGAAGCCTATGAACTGCCCTCACCACTGTGAGGTGTATGCTCGCAAGCCTCGTTCGTACAAGGACCTTCCTTTGCGTATCGCAGAGTTTGGTACCGTATTCCGTTATGAGAAGAGCGGTGAGCTCCACGGATTGACTCGTGTACGTACATTTACCCAGGACGATGCTCACATCTTCGTTCGTCAGGACCAGGTGAAGTCTGAGTTTGAGAACGTCATCGACGTGATCCTGAAGGTGTTCAAGATCTTCGGTTTCGAGAACTACGAGGCACAGATTTCTCTCCACGATCCTAAGGATACTGAGAAGTACATCGGTAGTGAGGAGATTTGGGCAGAGAGTGAGAACGCTATCCGTGAGGCTTGCAAGGAGAAGGGATTGGAGACCCGTGAGGAGGTTGGCGAGGCTGCCTTCTATGGCCCTAAGCTCGACTTCATGGTCAAGGATGCCATCGGCCGTCGTTGGCAGTTGGGTACTATCCAGGTGGATTATAACTTGCCTGAGCGTTTCAAGCTCGAATATACCGCTGAGGATAACTCAAAGCGTACTCCAGTGATGATTCACCGTGCGCCATTCGGCTCTTTGGAGCGTTTCACCGCTGTATTGATTGAGCACACCGCAGGTCACTTCCCATTGTGGTTGACTCCAGACCAGGTGGCTATCCTCCCTATCTCTGAGAAGTTCAACGACTATGCTCAGAAGGTACGTCAGTATCTCGACAAGCAGGGTGTTCGTGCTCTCGTAGATGATAGAAATGAGAAGATAGGTCGCAAGATTCGTGACAACGAGTTGAAGCGTGTACCTTACATGGTCATCGTAGGTGAGAAGGAGAGTGCTGAGGGTCTTGTATCTATGCGTAAGCAGGGTGGTGGCGAGCAGGCTACCATGAAGATGGAAGAGTTTGCTCAGCGTATCAACGCCGAGGTGGCAGATCAGTTGAAAGCTGCAGAGGAGTAAGACTTCTCCACTGATTCTTATATCTATCCACAGGTGTCATGGAATTTGTTTCTGTGATGTCTGTGGATTTTTATCATCAGAATTTATTCGGAACCGTTTGGATTCCGACTAAGTTCCGATGGAAAATCAAAAAAAATGATAGAAAACAGAAAATTAACCCCTTGAAAATTTGGTGGTTCGGCGAAAAAGTCGTAACTTTGCAGCCGTTTAATCAAAATGGACACAAAAAAGACAACATCGAATAGTTAATGAAAAATGACAAAATGAAAAATCAGTACCGTGTTAATGAACAAATACGCGTACGTGAAGTGAGAGTAGTAAGTGAGGGCGGATCAGAAGTGATGCCAACACGTAAAGCTTTAGACATGGCTCGTCAGCAGGGTGTTGACCTTGTGGAGATTTCTCCTAACGCTCAACCACCAGTGTGCCGCATTGTTGACTATTCGAAGTTCCTTTACCAGCAGAAGAAGCATGCTAAGGAAATGAAGCAGAAGCAGGTGAAGGTGGAAACGAAAGAGATTCGATTCGGACCTCAGACCGATGAGCACGACTATCAGTTCAAACTCAAGCATGCCATGGAGTTCCTCAATGAGGGCAACAAGGTGCGTGCATACGTTTTCTTCCGTGGTCGAAGCATCCTCTTCAAGGAGCAAGGTGAGGTTCTCCTTCTCCGTTTTGCCAACGATTTGGAGGAATACGGCAAGGTAGAACAGATGCCAAAGCTCGAAGGCAAGAAGATGTTCCTCTACATGAGTCCTAAGAAGGCTGGTGTCGCTAAGAAGAGCCAACAGAAGATGGACCGTGAGAAGCGTGAGGCTGAGGCAAAGGCTGCTGCTGATGCAGAACGTGAGGCTAAAGCTGAGAAGAACGGCTTGCTCGCCAATGCAAAAGGTGGTGATGCTCTGAAGAAGCTCGATTTAAGTGAATAGTGAAGATCGAAGAGTGAAGATTCAATGGCTAAGGCTGATAAGTCAACACTCGACATTCATATTGAAAGAAAAAGAGATGCGTAACGCCCTGGTATATGCGTTGCCATCCGTATTAAATAAATAACAATTAAATTAAAAGTAAAAATGCCAAAAGTAAAGACTAATTCCGGCGCAAAGAAGAGATTCCGTTTCACCGGTACAGGTAAGATCAAGCGTCATCACGCTTATCACAGTCACATCTTGACTAAGAAGACAAAGAAGCAGAAGAGAAATCTCCTCGGTGAGACTCTCGTAGATCGTTCAAACTTGAAGCAGGTTCGCGACTTGCTCTGCCTCCGTTAATTATTAACTTTTTAGTCGAACTTTTAAAGAAGAAAAATTATGCCAAGATCAGTAAATCACGTTGCATCAAAAGCAAAAAGAACTAAAATCTTGAAGCTCACTAAGGGTTACTATGGAGCTCGCAAGAATGTATGGACAGTAGCTAAGAACACTTGGGAGAAGGGTCTTACTTACGCTTATCGTGACCGTCGTAACAAGAAGCGCAACTTCCGCGCATTGTGGATCCAGCGTATCAACGCTGCTGCTCGTTTGGAGAACATGAGCTACAGCCAGTTGATGGGTGCTCTTCACAAGGCAGGTATCGAGATCAACCGTAAGGTCCTCGCTGACCTCGCTGTTAACAACCCAGAGGCTTTCAAGGCTATTGTTGACAAGGTAAAGTAAATCTTTTCGGCTTTGCCGAGTGATTTCGAGAATAAGATTGCATTCCTCTTGAGGGGATGCAATCTTTTTTGTTTTCTATTGTGACATCCCATCTTTATCCGCTTATTTCATCGGATGCTCACTTTCCTTCTGTTGTTTTACCTTAAATTTACTTAATCTATTTTGCGGTTTGGTAGATTTTATATAATTTTGGAGGTCAAACAACATGAAAGTATATGAATTACAAGATAAAGTTAATTTCTATATTATTTATAGCATCTCCTGTGTCGCTTTATGCACAGAAGATTTATTTGGGTTCTTGTACTACCAGAGATGGTGGTCAGTACAAGGGCGAGATGTCGGGCGGCAAACCGAATGGCAAGGGTACTACCATCTTTAAGACAGGTGATACTTATGAAGGATCCTATCTCAAAGGTAAGCGTGACGGTTATGGCGTCTATACTTTCGCCGATGGCGAAAAGTATGAGGGACAATGGACGCAAGACCAGCAGAACGGACGTGGCACCTATTATTTCCAAAATAATAATAAGTATGTAGGTCTTTGGTTCAGAGACTATCAGCATGGTCATGGCATCATGTACTATTACAACCATGACAAGTATGATGGCGATTGGTATATGGACAAGCGACAGGGTCGTGGTACTTATACTTATTCCAACGGTGCTTACTACAAAGGTCAATGGGCTAATGACATGAAGAATGGCAATGGTTTCTTCGACTGGGGTGATGGTACTACCTACGATGGACACTGGGTCGATAACCAGCGTTCGGGCAAGGGAACCAACAAGTATGCCGATGGCGATGTATATATCGGCGACTGGAAGGATGATATCCAGGATGGCAAAGGCATCTACAAGTTTCGTAATGGCGATGTCTATGAAGGTGACTATGTGCAAGGCGAACGAACGGGCGAAGGCATCTTCCGTTCTGCCAATGGCGATAAATACACTGGACATTTCCAAGATGGATTGCGAAGTGGACAAGGTACGTTCATATGGAAGAATGGCGACATCTATGTCGGTTCATGGAAGGATGACCTTCAGAATGGACGAGGTAAGTTGACCAAGAAAATGGGCGACATCTTCGAGGGTGAGTTCTGCAATGGTCGGGTCAATGGTGAGGTCATCATCCATTATGCCAACGGCAACCGCTTCAAGGGCATCTTCAGAAATGGTAAGCGTGAAGGTGCTTGCATCGAGGAAAACAAGGAAGGAAAGCGTTTCGAAGGTACTTATCGCAACGACCAGAGAGATGGCAAGTTTGTCGAGAAAGATCGTAACGGACAGGTTACCGCTCGTGGTACCTACGAGAACGGAAAACGTTTTGAGGACTAATATGAATCAAAAACTAAGATAATTTGTAGAATATTAAATTTTTATATCATGATAGTAGATACATTAGACAATCTGGAGAAGTATGTTTCTCTTAATCCTCTCTTCGCAGAGGTAGTGAAGTTCTTGAAAGAGAACGACCTTAATAAGCTTGAAGATGGTAAGCATTTCATCAGTGGTGATGACTTGTTTGTGAACATCACAACAGCCCATGGTAAGACCGTGGAGGAGGCTGCGTTTGAGACACATAAGAAGATGCTCGATATTCAGATTCCTTTGGACAATGAGGAAACCTATGGTTGGCTTCCTTTGGAGAATCTGCCTGATGCCGAGTACAATGAGGCAAAAGACATCACCAAGTATCCTGGAGCTGTGGCATCTACCTACATTACTTGCCAGCCAGGCGAATTTGCGCTCTTCGCACCTCAGGATGGACACCAGCCTTGCATCGGTACAGGCGACATCCACAAGGCGATTTTCAAGATTAAGGCTTAAATGCCTTAGCATCTGTTAGGCAAGATTTCTAAAAATCCTTAAACTTATGGCAACAAAGAAAACAACACGTGCTAAGGCTTCAACTCAGAAACCTAGCACACCAAAACATATTGGGCTCGTCAAGCACGACCCATACCTGGAACCTTATGAAGATGCCATCTGTGGACGTCATGAGCATGCACTCTGGAAGATGAACCAGTTGACCAAGAATGGAAAGCAGTCTTTGAGTGACTTTGCCAATGGTTACGAGTACTTTGGTCTGCACAAGACCGCTCGTGGATGGGTCTTCCGTGAGTGGGCACCTAATGCCACGGACATTTATCTGATAGGTGACTTCAACAATTGGAAGGAGACCCCTAAGTACCGTGCTAAGCGTATAGAAGGCACAGGAAACTGGGAGTTGAAACTCTCCGAGAAGGCAATGAAGCACGGCGACCTCTTTAAGATGAAAGTTCATTGGGAAGGTGGCGAAGGCGAGCGAATCCCTGCTTGGGCAAGAAGAGTGGTGCAGGATGAGAAGACCAAAATATTCTCTGCCCAGGTTTGGAATCCTGAGCCTTACGTCTGGAAGAAAAAAAACTTCAAGCCAAAGACCGCTCCGCTCTTGATCTATGAGTGCCACATCGGTATGGGACAAGATGCTGAGAAGGTGGGAACTTACACGGAGTTCAAGGAGAACGTTCTGCCTCGCATCATCAAGGATGGCTACAACTGCATCCAGATCATGGCGATTCAGGAGCATCCTTATTATGGCTCCTTCGGTTATCACGTGAGCAGTTTCTTTGCGGCAAGCAGTCGATTCGGTACACCTGAAGAACTGAAAGATCTCATAGACACTGCCCACCAAAAAGGTATAGCCGTTATCATGGATATAGTTCATTCTCACGCAGTTAAGAATGAGGTGGAAGGACTTGGAAATTTGGCTGGTGACCCTAACCAGTATTTCTATCCAGGTGATCGTCATGAGC
This sequence comes from Prevotella sp. CAG:732, assembly GCA_000436035.1. Classification (GTDB taxonomy): domain Bacteria; phylum Bacteroidota; class Bacteroidia; order Bacteroidales; family Bacteroidaceae; genus Prevotella. The sequence goes on from FR893194.1 coordinate 22,475, forward strand.
ATCCAGCTTGGGATAGCTTGTGCTTCGATTATGGTAAGGACGGGGTGATTCACTTCTTGTTGAGCAACTGTAAGTATTGGCTCAGTGAGTTCCATTTCGATGGCTTCCGCTTCGATGGTGTCACCTCCATGCTCTATTATAGTCATGGTCTCGGTGAAGCATTCTGCAATTATGCTGACTATTTCAATGGTCATGAGGATGATAATGCCATCTGTTACCTCACGTTGGCAAACTGCCTGATACATGAGGTCAACAAGAATGCTATCACTATCGCCGAAGAGGTGAGTGGTATGCCTGGCTTGGCGGCTAAGTTTGAGGATGGCGGTTATGGTTTCGACTATCGTATGGCGATGAACATTCCTGATTATTGGATCAAGACTATCAAGGAGTTACCAGACGAGGCTTGGAAGCCAAGTAGCATCTTCTGGGAGGTGAAGAATCGCCGTGCAGATGAGAAGACCATCTCTTATTGCGAGAGCCATGACCAAGCCTTGGTAGGAGACAAGACCATCATCTTCCGATTGATAGACGCCGATATGTATTGGCACTTCAAGAAAGGGGATGAGAATGACAAGGCGCACCGTGGAATTGCCTTACATAAGATGATTCGACTGGTAACGGCATCGACCATCAATGGTGGTTACCTCAACTTCATGGGCAATGAGTTTGGACATCCTGAATGGATTGACTTCCCTAGAGAAGGAAATGGCTGGAGCTATAAGTATGCACGCCGTCAGTGGAACCTCGTTGACAACAAAGACTTGTGTTACCACTATCTAGGCGATTTCGACCGAGAGATGCTCAAGGTCATTAAGAGTGAAAAGAATTTTAACAAGACACCAGTGCAAGAAATCTGGCACAACGATGGAGACCAAGTGTTGGCATATATGAGAGGCGACTTGTTGTTTGTCTTCAACTTCTCTCCAACGAAGTCGTTTACCGATTACGGCTTCCTCGTTCCTACGGGTTCGTATAGTATTGTCTTGGACTCAGACAATCCTGCCTTCGGTGGTAATGGGTTGAATGACGACACGATGACGCATCTTACCAATTACGACCCTGTATATTTGGAAGACCACAAGGAATGGCTAAAGCTTTACTTGCCAGCTCGTTCTGCACTTGTGCTGAAGAAAAACTAAGGAAAGAAAATGAATAAGAAAAGAAATAGCACGGCGACGCTTCGGCTCGCCTGTGCTATCATCTTTATTGTATTTACCTATTTATACTTGAATTGCTATCAAGCCGACATCTTGGCGGTGGCACAACATGAGCTTTCGGATGGACTGACAAGCTATAGTTACACCATCTCGCCCATCTTGACCACCTTGGTGTTGTTCTTGTTGCAACTGGGAGTATATACTGTGACGGGCGTGAAGAAGATGTTTCACGCTCTCACTTACTTGCCATCGTTATTGGTATTGACGTTTATCACGGATGTTTCCTGCCATGTTGATACGTATCGTTCGATAGGTGCCTGGGCATGGATATTCCCGCTCGTCCTCTTGCTCTTTGCTGGGGCAATGTGGGTGATTCGTCAGTTGGAGCCATACGAAACGGAAGCGCGTACAGGCATTTGGTTGTCTAGACGTATGTGGGTGAACATGTTGCAGATGGTGGTTATGTTCCTCTTGGTGGTTTGCATATCGAATGGTAATCAGGTGTTTCATCATCGCATGAAGATGGAACGACTGATGATGGAACGTAAGTATGCCGATGCCTTGGAAGTAGGAAAACTTACGGAGGAGACCGATTCTTCCTTGACTATGCTTCGAGCAGCATGTCTGCATCGCATGGGGCAGATGGGCGACAAACTCTTCACCTATCCGCTCATCGGAGGAAGCAAGGTTTTGATTCCTGACAGTGTGACGACCAAGGCATTGATGTGGCAGACACCTCGATGGATGCACCCGATGAAGAACGGAAAGCTAAGATACATCAAACCAACTGATTATCTGCTCTGTGGTTTGTTGATGGACAAGAAACTAGACCAGTTTGTGGCGGAAGTTCAGAAGAAATATTCGCTCAACGATAGTGTCGCCTTGCCGAAGCATTATCAGGAGGCTCTGATTCTCTATACCCACCATCGTGCTCATCCGAAGGTAGTGTATCGTAACACGGTGATGGAAGCTGATTTCCAAGACTTCCAAGCGTTGGAATGTAAGTATGCCAATCCGGTGCAGAGGAATTCAGCCCTTCGTGATACTTACGGAAATACTTATTGGTATTATTATCAATATGGACAGAAATAAAGGTCATGACAATAGACTGACAAAATAGGTAATGGTTTCATCGTAAGACCAAAGATGAAACTTGTTTGCAAACGAATAAAACGAGGATGAAAAGATTGATATTGATGATAGGAGTTTGCCTCTCTTTCTTTTGTGTCACGGTTTCGGCACAGAAGAAAGAGATAGCTACTGCTATGGATCAAGTGAAGAAAGGACAGAACCTTTCACAAGCCCAAGCCAGTATGGAGAAGCTTCTGAAAGACTCTGCCAATCAGGACAACAAGAAGATTTGGGCTATACTCTATGAGGCGGTGAGAAAGCAATATGAGCAGGGAAATGAGAAACTCTATCTCAAACAGTCATATGATACGGCAAACCTCTTCAACTTGGCTCGTCAACTCTTTGTCGTGGCACAGGGCATGGACTCCGTAGAGATGATTCCCGACAGAAAGGGTAAGGTGAAACTGGAGTATCGAAAGGCTCATGCCGAGTATCTGGACGTGATACGACCTAACCTCTATAGTGGTGGACTTTGGTTTGTCAGAAAGCAGAAGTATGACCAGGCTTACATGCTCCTCGACCAATATCTGCATTGCGCAAGCATTCCTCTTTTCAAGAAGTATTCTTATCGCCAAAACGACAAGTTGATGCCAACTGTGGCTTATTGGGCTGTATATTGTGGATATAAATTGAAGAATCCGAAGGCTACTCTTCACCATTCTTACGAGGCTCTGAAAGACACCGTGCATTACAACTACATGTTGCAGTACTTGGCAGAGACGTATAAGTTGGAGAATGACACGGCGCGCTATCTCAACAGTTTGAAGGAAGGGTTTGAGCATGCACCTGACTTTCCTTTCTACTTTCCTCGCCTGATAGAATATTATGTGTCTGAAAACCAGTTGGATTCCGCAATGGTCGTGGCAAACAAGGGTTTGGCGATGAAGCCGGATGATCCCACTTATCTTTTGGCGAAGAGTTCGCTCTTGCTCAACCAAGGCAAGAACTTGGAGTGCGTCGCCGTGAGTGAGAAGTTGATTCAGCGTCAAGACACTATCCCTGATACCTACTTGAATATGGGACTAGCATACTTTAACATCGCCATTGAAATGGACAAGAATACGCTCTTGTCTCGTAAGAAACAACAAGAAATCAAGGAATATTATCGTAAGGCTCAGCCATACTTGGAAACTTATCGCACCTTGGAACCCAAGGAAACTTCCAAATGGGCATTGCCGCTTTACACCATCTACCTGAACCTAAACATGGGTAAGGAGTTTGATGAGATAGATAAACTGATGAAGACCATCAAGAAGTAGAAATCTTTTGATGGGACGATTCATTCCAAAAGAAAAATCAACACATTATTATAAATAAAGAAAACCAAATGATAGACAAAATATTAGATAAGTTGGGCATCCAACTAAATCCGATGCAGGAAGAGACCATGCACGCTGTATTGCACGGCAATAAGGATGTGGTGGTATTGTCGCCTACAGGAAGTGGAAAGACATTGGCGTACTTGATGCCATTGGTGCAGTTGATAGATCCAAAGGTGGACGAGCCCCAGTTGGTGGTTGTGACACCAGGTCGTGAGTTGGCTTTGCAATCCACGGAAGTGCTCAAGTCGATGGGCACTGGATTGAGAACCATGGCTTGTTATGGAGGTCGTGCCGCTATGGATGAGCATCGTGTGATGAACAAGGTGCTGCCTCAGGTGATATTCGGAACTCCAGGTCGATTGAATGACCATCTGGACAAGGGAAATTTCTCTGCCGAGCATGTCAAGTACTTGGTGATAGATGAGTTTGATAAATGTCTGGAGATGGGTTTCCAGGACGAGATGGGTCGTCTGATAGCTTCATTGCCTTATCTGGAGCGTCATTTCTTGCTCTCAGCTACGGAGGCGGAGGAGATTCCGAGATTCGTCCACATGGGTAGGGTGGAAACCATCGACTACCGAATGGATGAGGAGCAGGTGCCTGAACGTATCCGCATCTATCAAGTGAAGAGTCCTCAAAAGGATAAGTTGGAGACGCTGGCTCAGTTGCTCCTAAGCTTGGGTGATGAGAGTAGCATTGTCTTCCTCAATTATCGTGATAGCGTGGAGCGTACCAATGAGTTCTTGCGAAGCCGGGGCTTTGCGACTTCAGCCTTCCATGGAGGATTGGAACAGCATGAGCGTGAGGATGCCCTCTATAAGTTTAGTAATGGCAGTGCCAACATCTTTGTGAGCACCGACTTGGGGGCACGTGGTCTTGATATCCCAGACATCGACAATATCATCCATTATCATCTCCCAGAGTGTGAGGACAGCTATATCCACCGTGTGGGAAGAACGGCACGATGGGAAGCAACGGGAAAGGCTTTCTTCCTCTTGGGACCATCGGAAGACATCCCTTCGTATGTGGATGCTGAGGTGGAAGACTATGAAATTCCTTCAGATTTGCCTGCTCCAGCCAAGCCTCGTATGGCGACAATATATATAGGTAAGGGAAAGAAGGACAAAATCAGCAAGGGGGATATCGTGGGCTATCTCTGCAAGATAGGTCAGTTGCAGTCTTCCGAGATAGGCAAGATTGATGTCAAAGACCGCTATGCCTATGTGGCAGTGTCACGTACCAAGCTCAAGCAAGTGTTGAAGTTGACGGCAGGTCAGAAAATCAAGGGCATCAAGACGGTCATTGAGGAGGTAAGATAAAATGTATAAAAATACATCTAATAAGCACAAAAGACTGACAAAACGTTAGATTTTTGCCCATTTTGCTAAAAATGTGCAGAAAAATTTGGTGGTTTCAAATAAATATTGTAATTTCGCCGTCGTAACACAATCTAATCGGTTACGCTATCTCCTCTTTGGGATGATTGCGTTCTTATTCTTCTGCTAGCAGGAGCATAATACCGTTAAAAACTTAAATAATTATACAAAGATGAAGAAGTACAATTTTA